>QBLT01000029.1 GCA_003249105.1 Leptolyngbya sp.
TGCAAGGGCTTGCCCTCAAACCAGGTCCTCAAATTGGTGAACTGCTAGCGGCCATTCATCTGGCCCAAGCCGAGGGGCTAGTGGGCAGCCGTGAAGAAGCCCTGGAGTGGGTCAAGCGGCAGCTCTAGCCCCAGCACCCTAGAAAATTAGCTACCGGGAGTAGTTTCAGCGGCAGGCTCAGATGCTTCCTCAACGGTGGTTTCGGCCTCGGAAGCGTCAACGGCGTCGGGAGTTTCTTCGACGGTCACGTCAGGATCGACCTCTTCAGCGGCGGCTTCGGGAGCAATCTCTTCTATACTCGCTTCGACGTCAGCAGGGGCCTCGGTCTCGGCTTCAACGGTGTCGGTGGTTTCTTCGGCAGCCGCTTCAGAGTCAGCTTCTTCAGCAGCAGTTTCTTCGGTCACCGCTTCAGAATCAGCTTCTTCAGTCACCGCTTCGGAGTCAGTTTCTTCGGTCAGCACGTCAGGGGTAGCGGCTTCGATCGCAGCCTCGCGCTCGGCATCAAGTTCAGACTCGATCGCCTCGACATCAACCGTGGGAGCGGCATCGGGGGTGGCGGCTTCGATGCCAGCTTCGCGCTCGGCGTCGAGTTCAGCTTCGATGGCTTCAACGTCAACCGTGGGGGCAGCGGCTTCGGTTTCAGGGGCAACGGCTTCAGTGCCTTCGGTGACAGCTTCGGCCTTGGGATCTTCGGCCTGGGCGGGCAGACCCAGGGCCAGGCCAGCGAGGGTGAGGCTACCGGCAGCGAGGGCAAGCTTACGGTAAATCGTCATAATGTCTCTCCTGAAAAAGCGTCTTCTGATGGAGCTGGGGAGTCAGCACTACAAACGTGCTACAAAAACTACTCCCAACGCTTGGTGAACTTATCACGGGGTTAGGGGCATGGCCAAAGGTGTTAAGCAAGAAGTATGAAGTTTTGATTAAGCAATTGGAATAACTTTGATTAAGGCTTCGATCGGGAACTTTTGCCGCTGCCGAGCCATCTAAGGGTGATCGATCGCCGCTGCTTTGGTTAAGAAATATTGAAAAAGGCTACATTACCTAAGAAGACCAGACAGGCGATGACCGCATTTTGCTTTGGGAATGCTGAGCGTTAGCCAAGCTTGTCTCAACCGTTCTACGGTCAGCCTGGGCTGGCCCTATCTACCCATTTCCTGCCACCCATGACTCTTGCTTCAGCTTCAACCTCTCAGTACGGCGATCGCGCCATTCTCCAAGCCAGCGTAGACCCGCTAGAGAAATGGCCAAATCCTTCAGAGAATGTCTATACCATTCACCTAGAGCACCCAGAATTTACCGCGCTGTGCCCGCGATCGGGCTACCCAGACTTTGGCACCATCGTGGTGGATTATTGCCCTGGGCCATGGGTGGTGGAGCTCAAGGCGTTTAAGCTCTACATCAACAGCTTCCGCGATCAGCGCATCAGCCACGAAAACGTAGCCAACCAGATCGCCGATCGCCTGTGGACTGAGCTCCAGCCCCAGGGGTTGCGAGTAATTGGCGACTACACCCGGCGCGGCGGAGTAAAAACGGTGATTACGGTTAAAAAGGGCAGCTGCGAAGGATTTGAACCCTACACCCCGAACCTGCTCTAGCGCCAGTTCAAATGTGAGCTGGGCAAGGGTCAAAGCCGCTGCCAGGTTTGAACAGTCAAACCTGGCAGCCTAGCGGTTCGACTGACGAACCTGTAGTAGAGGTCTTGCCTGAAGAACCTGTGCTCTAGGGACTAGCGCCTAGGGCACAGGTTCTTCAGGTAAAACGCTGTCCCCACCTTCATTTCCTCCACACGATCACGGCTCAGACTAACGATTGCGATCCGCGATCGAGCACTGAAGGCAATCGTTAGCTCAGATTGCTCAAGTCATCGAGATCGTCCAGCAGCTCGTCAGAGGTGGGTTCTGACGGAGGCGTATTGAGTAGGGCGTCGAGGTCGAGACTGTCAGTGTTAAAGTCGCTATCTAGGCCAAACTCATCCCCCTGACCACTGTCGGCTTCACCCTCTAGCAGGGCCGCCAGACCAAAATCCCCCTCGTCTAATTCGGATGGAGCGGTATTGAGGGCAAACTCATCCGACACAAATTCATCTGCCGCAAACTCAGGGCTGGGTGCTGAGGTCGGTTCGTTGAGGAGGGCATTGAGGTCGAGGCTGTTGGCGTTGAAGTCGGCGTCTAGACCGAAGTCATCGACTTGATTGCCCTCGGTGTCATTCTCTAGCAGGCCAGCCAGGCCAAAGTCGCCGTCATCCAGTGCTGGGGGCGCTGGGGGCACAAACTCATCTGCCGCAAATTCATCTGCTGCAAACTCAGCACTGGGTTCTGAGGTCGGTTCGTTGAGGAGGGCATTGAGGTCAAGGCTGTCATTGTCAGCGTTGGGTTCTAGGCCAAACTCATCCATTAGGCTGCTATCTGGCTCGCCCTCTACTAGGTCAGCTAAGCCAAAGTCGCTCGCCGCTGACTCTGGCAAGGTTGCCCCTAGGGAAACTTCGTCGGCGTCATCAAAATTCAGCTCAGAAAGATCGGAGATGGTATCTGGCGCTGATGCATTGAATTCATCTACGCCAAAATCGTCACTGCTGACATCAGCACTGTTGATGCCAGCGTCTAAGCCCACATCAGATTCACTGTTGTCTGCTACCTGACTATTGATGTCAGCGTCTAGACCAACATCACCTTGACCGCCGTCTGCCTCACTCACTAGCAGGGCAGCTAGGGCTGCGTCGTCCTCATCTATCCCTGGCGAGGGTGTCATTGAGGAGAACTCATTCATATCCAGGCTGATTTCGCTGTCGGCAATCAGAGACGCGTCGTCGGCGATCGCAGCTTCCGGGGGCATCGCGTCTTCAAGCATAGCCATGTCTAAATCAACCGCTGGCTCACCAGCCACAGGCGCAGTCGGCTCTGGGAAAGGCGTGACTTGCAGTTGCAGACGGGCTTCGTAGGCCTGCTCCAGTTCTTGGGTGCGCTGGGTCAGCTCATCCTGGTAGTGCTCGATCTTCTCGGCTAGCTTTTGCTCGTATTCAACCCTGAGACTTTCCTCCAACTCTCGTCGCAGATTGAGTTCTAGCTCTGCGACGGAGGGGTCTAGGGCCGCAGGCACCGAGCCACCCCCCTGGGCCATCAGCCGGGCCTCGTAGTCTTGCTGTATTTGGGCTAGACGCTGGTCATACTCAGCCTGAAGGCGGGCTTCTATCTCAGCGAGATCAGAGATATTGGGGCTAGCTACCGCCATCGGCTCTGGCACTAGGGCACCCAGGGCAATGGCACTAGGATTTTGGGACTGGCTAGTCTGTTGGTCTTGGTAGTGGGCGATCGCCTCCGCCAACCGCTGCTCATAGTCTTGCTGGGCCTGCGATCGCGCCTCCACCAGCTTGTCTTGCAGGTGCTGTTCGTAGGCCTGCTGAATCTTGGTGGCCGCTTCTTTCAGGCGAGTCTCGTACTGCTTGCGAATGCGCTGTTCGGTGGTGCTGTCGGCATCAACGGGGGCACCGCCCATCACGCTCTGGCGGGCGCGGTACTCAGACTCTAGCTGACCGCGCCGCTCCTCCAGCCGATCCTGATACTGCTCCATCTTCTCGGCGAGCTGTGCTTCGTAATCTCGCTGCAGCTGTTGGGTGGCGGTGCGCAGCCGCTGCTCGTGCTCTTTCTCTAGATCCTCTTGGCGCTTCTGGCTCTGCTGCAAAGCCTCGGTCAGCTCATTCACCTGGCCCTGGCGCAGGTAATACCCCACAATAACCGCTAGCAGCAGGCCGATTAAAGCAGCAACGATCAGACCTTGCGTAAGTTGAGGCATGGTGTATCTTCCCCTGTAGAGTTCAAAGGCGAGCCGTAGAGTATCCACGCCCGAGGGGCAGAAAACCAGCCGCCACCCCGCCTTTGCAGCCACTTTGCAGCCGCTAAATATTGACGATCAATGATATACGCTGCGCCCCGTTTGGGATCTCAAACTTTGCCCCACCCAAAGCAGGGCTGGGGCTTTCCATAACAGATTATGACCGTGGAGAGAGCCGCTCTGCGCCCCCCCATGGTCATCCTCTACAATGAAACTTACGGTGTATCGGCCCAGTAAATCTGAATTGATATACCGTAGTTGCCCCATTACGTCTTTGCGTATGACCCAGTCTTCCCACCGTCAGCCTGCTGCTACCGATGCCCCTGTGCCCAACCAAACCAAGGACGACGCCCTCAAGCTGGCCTACGCCATTGCGGCTGCCGCCGATGAGCGGAAAGCGGGCAACATTACAATTTTGCAGGTGGGAGATGTGTCGTATTTAGCTGATTATTTTGTGGTGGCCACCGGCTTTTCGGCAGTGCAGGTGCGCGCCATCACCCGCTCCATTGAAGCCACCTTAGAAACCGACTACAACCGTCGTCCGCTGCGAGTCGAAGGCCAGGGTGAGGGCAGCTGGATTGTCATGGACTACGGCGAAGTTATTGCCCACATCTTTATGCCCGAGGCCCGAGACTACTATGATTTAGAGGCATTTTGGGGTCATGCCAACCAAATTCTCTATCAGCCCTCGGGTCAGCATTTTAGCCCTTCCCAGTTTTAACAACTCAGCAGCCCCGCTGTTTGTAGGAACACAAATTCTCCGCCAGCGATTCCTATTGGGAGGCAATTCGTTTAGGCTATAGCTAGATTTGCGTATTGTCGGTGGCCATGTCTCAACGATGCCCAGTGCCGGCTGAGCAACAGCCCATTAACGAATATCAGGACGTGCGCGAGTCCTGGTTCTACGGCTGGGGCAGCCGAGATTTGACAAGCTACCTCAAACCCATTGCTATCCTTTGGCTGTTTGGCTGGATGGTGGCTGGGCCCATCGCCGCCGCCAGTTTTGCCCCCGCAAAGCATCCCCTTCCCTTCGGTCTCAGCGGGGCGCTGGGGGCGCTTGTACTGCCTGTGCTGGCCCTGCTTCAGCTCTATGTGGGGTGGGCCCACGTGGGCGGGCGATTGCGACAGACCACCGTGCCCTACGAAGAGTCAGGCTGGTATGACGGCCAGCTGTGGGTCAAACCAGAGGAAGTCTCAAATCGCGATCGCCTGATCGTAGATTATGAGGTACAGCCCGTGCTCCAGCGCATTCGCCGCACGCTAGGGATCATGGCCCTACTGCTGGCCCTGGGGCTGATTGCCTGGCCCCTGGTATAGTGGTCATCGCCGCCACCGCCCCTTTGTACACCACCGCAGAGCGTCCCCTATGACCAGCAGTCGGGTTAATCGACATCAAACCAAAGAGCTAGAAATTCAGCTGCTGCGGGAGGGCATTGCAGAGTCTACCCACCTGGCCCACGTAGCAGTCTGTGACGACCGGGGGCGCACGTTGTCGGTAGCGGGCAATGGCGAACTGGGTACCTTTATCCGCTCCGCCCTCAAACCTTTTCAGGCTCTGGCGGTGACGGCAGCTGGGGCGCTGGAGCGTTATGGCCTTGACGATCGCGACTTGGCCATTATGTGTGGCTCACACCAGGGCAATATTGAGCAGGCGCGTCAGGCCTTTCACATTCTCTGGCAGGCCGACCTCGACCCTACGGCCTTGCGCTGCCCTATTCCGGCAGGCAAAAAAAGCCCCCTTGAGCACAACTGCTCGGGTAAGCACGCCGGTATGCTGGCCGTCTGTCAGCAGCGCAACTGGCCCCTAGCCACCTACCTCGATCGCGGCCATCCGATTCAAAAATTGATTTTGGCTCGGATTTCGGAGCTGCTGGGCATGCCCTCAGACGAGTTTATCTGCGCCCACGACGACTGCGGTGCTCCCACCTACTTCATGCAGCTCAGCCAGATGGCCTCCCTGTTTGCCATGCTCTCCTCGGGCAACAACCTCGATATGGAGCGCATTGTCCGGGCCATGATCAGCCATCCTGATATGGTGGGCGGCCCCGGCAGTTTCGACACCACGCTGATGAATCTCACCCACGGGGCGCTGGTAAGCAAATCGGGGGCCGAGGGCATTCAGTGCATTGGGCGGGTGGGCGAGGGCCTGGGCCTGTCAATTAAGGTGATCGACGGAGCTAAACGGGCCAAGTATGCCACCGCGATCTTTACCCTGCGGCAGCTCGGCTGGATCACCCCCACAGTGGCCGACACCCTGGCCGAAACCTACATGAAAGTTGGCGATTTCACCCGGCTCGATGTCGTCGGCGATCTGCCCATGATGTATTAGCTGTTCGCGTTCATTGCCGCTCGCCCTGGAGACACTGCCTATTAATGCATTACCTATGAAGACAAGCGGCTCTGTTCAGGAAACGGCCCTATGCCGCTGTTCAACCGCTTCAGCTGCATTGGGAACCAGAGATGCAGGCAACTTCTGAAGAAATCTGACTGCAAAAGAAAATTAGATTGTTATCTGAGAACATTTAGCGCTATATTGAATAAGCCGCCGCGGGGTAGAGCAGTCTGGTAGCTCGTCGGGCTCATAACCCGAAGGTCCATGGTTCAAATCCATGCCCCGCCACCAAAACAAAAAATAGGGTTCCTAGCATGACTGGGAACCCTATTTTTTTTGAGCTAACTGGCCAATGCGTCCTCTATGGGCGATAGTGATTTTTGTTCACCCCGTCGAGGCCGGCACCGATGGCTCAGCCCAAGATCATTGTTTTAGACGACGACCCCACCGGCTCTCAAACGGTGCACAGCTGTCTGCTGCTGATGCAGTGGGATGTAGACACGCTGCGCCAGGGGCTGCGCGATGCCTCACCGATTTTCTTTGTGCTGACCAACACCCGCGCGTTGACCGCTGCTGCCGCCGAGCAGGTGACTAGAGAGGTCTGCCAGCAGCTCAAGCAGGCGATCGCCCTCGAAGGCATCCAGGATTTTATTGTTGTCAGTCGCTCCGACTCTACCCTGCGGGGACACTACCCAGTTGAAACCGATGCGATCGCCCAGGAACTTGGCCCCTTCGACGCCCACTTTATGGTGCCTGCTTTTTTTGAAGGGGGACGCATCACCCGCGACAGCATCCACTATCTGATGGTGAATGGCGAACCCACTCCCGTCCACGAAACCGAGTTCGCCAAAGATTCGGTGTTTGGCTACAGCACCAGCTATCTACCCGATTACGTAGCCGAAAAAACCGCTGGACGCATCCCGGCTGCATCGGTGGAACGCTTTACCCTTAAAGATATTCGGGTCGGTTCGCTCGATCGGCTGATGAGCCTAGGGCACAACGTCTGCTGCGCTGTGGATGGCGAAACCCAGGCTGACCTCAACCAATTCGCTCAAGATTTGCTAGCCGCCGCCGCCCAGGGCAAAAAATTTCTGTTTCGCAGCGCCGCCAGCATTCTCACCGCCCTAGCCGCCCTCCCTCCTCAGCCCATCGACGCTAACCACATGGGCACCTACGTACGCGGTGGCCGTCCCGGAGCTATTATCGTCGGCTCCCACGTCAAGAAGACCACCCAGCAGCTAGAAATTCTGCTGCAAGAACCAGGCGTCACTGGCATTGAAGTCGATGTGGCTCAGCTCCGCGATGGCCCACCAGAAACTTATAAAGTGGTGTTGGCAGATATCCTTCAGCGGGTCAATCAAGCATACGACAATGGCCAAGTGCCAGTGGTCTATACCAGCCGCCAGGAACTCGCCTTTGACACCGTCCAGGCCCGGCTCGACTTTGGTGTCGAAGTCTCTTCCCTACTGATGGACGTGATTAAAGGATTGCCCGACGATATCGGGTTTCTGATTAGTAAAGGCGGCATTACCTCCAACGACACCCTGAGCACTGGGCTAGCGCTGCGCACTGCCCGCCTGTTGGGACAGATCCTTCCCGGCATCTCGGCGGTGCGAGCCCCTGGTGACCATCCCCAGTTCCCCGATCTGCCAGTGGTGCTATTCCCTGGCAATGTGGGCGATGAAGGGGCGCTGGCGCTGGCCTATCGGCGACTGATGGACAAATAGGCAAGAGGGGAGATGATGACATATGAGGAGCAGCTAAGCCCTAGAGGGATCAATTCAACAACAGAATCCATCCCCCATCTTCCTCACCTCCCCACCTTCCTCACCTCATCATTTCGCCCAACCCTCAACGGCTCGCTTCCTGGCGATCCTCCCGTAGATCTTCGATAAGCTGGGCTAGCTGATCGCTGCTGGTGTGGTAGACCTCATTACAGAAGTGGCAGATGGCTTCGGCTCCGTCATCTGTTTCGATCATGTCTTGGAGTTCATCTTCGCCCAGCATTTTGAGCGCACCCAGCATGCGATCGAACGAGCAGGGGCAAGCAAACTGCACCAGCTGAGTTTCGGGCAAAATTTCTAAGCCCAGATCGCCTACCAGCTGATCAAAGATCTGAGGTAACGTCTTGTTGGCTCGCAGCAGGGGAGTAAAGCCGGTCAAGCTGGCTAGGCGGCTTTCGATCAGATCTACTATTTCGGTATCTTCGGCGGCGCGGGGCAAAATTTGTAGCAGCAGGCCCCCAGCCGCCTCGACCCCGTTAGCACCGACAAACACACCCAGCATCAGGGCCGAGGGGGTTTGCTCAGAACTCACCAGGTAGTGGGTGAGGTCATCGCCAATTTCCCCTGAGACTAGCTCAACGGTGCTGGAGTAGGGGTAGCCATAGCCCATGTCACGCACCACGTAGACATAGCCGTTGCGGCCTACGGCTCCACCGACGTCGAGTTTGCCCTGGGCATTGGGGGGTAGTTCCACGGCGGGATTATCCACGTAGCCCCGGGCAGTGCCATCCATGCCAGCATCTACCAGAATGCCGCCTAGGGGGCCATCACCCCGCACGCGAATGTTGACTCGGCCCTGGGGTTGCTTCATGCTCGATGCCAACAGCAGACCGGCAGAAAGGGTACGGCCCAGGGCAGCGGTTGCTACGTAGGAAAGGTTGTGGCGCTGCCGGGCCACCTCGGTCAGTTTAGTGGTGATAACGCCTACCACCCGTATGCCGCCATCGGCGGCGGTAGCCCGAATCAGTTGATCTACCATGCGCTGCCCCAGTGTTCACTTAATATTGCTTATCAATTATTGTAAGAGGTTTAGGGAGTGCGGGTTTGGGGTGGTTTACCTCCCTCTAGGGGAGAACTTGTTTGCCGCCGCTGCGCCTACTATCCCCCTGGGTTTCTTTGGCATACTGAGAGGTGTTGTTTGTGGGCCACCAGTCCTATGCTAGGCACATTTCAGCACAGCCACCTCCGCATCGAAGTCAATGCCACTCAGGAGCAGATTCAGGCCAGCTTGGTGCAGCCCAGTCAATTTCGCCAGTGGCTTTGGCCCCAGCAGTTTAGCCAGGGGTTGCCCGGTAAGATTTACGGCGGCCTCAGCTTTAACAGCTATTTAGGCCCAATTGAAATTCACCATGATGTTAAGCAGGTTAACGACCACAGCCTTCACATGGTGCTATCCGGGGGTATTGATGGTTTCCACGAATGGTATTGGGGCGATCAGTGGGTGCAGTCGCGACTGGAGGGGGTGTCGGCCCTACCCCTCAACCTAGGTCAAAGCTTGGTGATGGCGCGACTGCGGCAGTTTTTGCAGCAGCCTGCCCTTTAAGGTTTGCCCCAAGCGACCCAAAGCGATCAAGATAAAGGCACTTGTCCTAGCACTCGCACTAGTTCGTCTAAAAACTGGCCTTGGGCTTTGATGATGCGTTTCTTGGCCTCTTCTAGCTCAAACCAGGCGGCTTGGTCTACCTCAGGAAATTCTCGCAGCACGCCCGAGTTGGGTGGCCACTCTAGCATGAAGGTGTTGCTGTGCAGATTGGCGGGGTTGAAGTTGCCCTCAAAGGCCCAGGCAAAGACTAGCTTGCCCCCCGCCTGGCGTACCGGCTGTAGGCGACGGAAGGTGCCGACGGGAACTTGCCCAGTTTCTTCTAAAAATTCACGCTTGGCAGCTGCAAAAGTATCTTCCCCAGGATCAATTTCGCCCTTGGGAATAGTCCAGGCTTGCCAGCGACGATTGGCCCAGTAAGGCCCCCCTGAGTGCACCAACAGCACCTCCAGGTGGCGATCCTGGGTTCGATACATAAGTAGGCCTGCACTTTTTTTAGCCATGGCAGCGATCGCGCCATGCCCCAGCCCACCTAGCTAGACATGGGCATGCCATCCTCAAGTGATTAGCAGGTACAACCTCAGACAAGGAACTCATTTGACTATCCGATTGTAGCTAGCGGGTCTAAAAATGCTCAGCCCGATGTTTTATCTTAGGCTGCCCCAAGTGCCCCTAATAGCATCCTCAAACCAGCTCTAAACCGAATCGATGAACCAAAACTATTTGGGAGAAACCGGCGAGAGGGCAGTAGCTTGCTTTAGCATACCTATAGCTCATGCCTAGAAGATGAAAGCAGTTTTAGGTTATCAGCAGAATTAGCCCCGTTAACTATGCCCTATTCCTTCGATCTTAGCCCTGGTCAAAAGATATATCTTGACAACCCTGGTGCCTTGACGTCTATTACCCTAGCCAGTGCTGGGGCTGGCCAGCAGCAGCAGTCGAGCACTCAGGTGTCCACTGGCCCCTGGACAGAGATACCTCAAATAGCCAGGGTAGGCAACGCAGTACTGCTGCGCTGCGTCACGGCCCAGGGATCATTTTTTTGGCAAATTCAGGGTACGCAAATTGCAGCCGCACCTGCTACGGCCTGGGCTACCGCTCAGGCCACTCCCATGCAGGCTACAGAGTCTAGTCCGCCGATCGCCTCCGTGCTGCCCATGACGCCGCTGCCGCCGATGGCTCCGATGCGGATGGGCAATATGGAAATGTCGCTCAACCCCATGACCATGCGTATGGGTAAGATGACCCTCGGGCCAGATCTGCCGACGGTTAATACCCCAAAATTTTGTACCCAGTGCGGAGCTGCGATCGCCTTAGGCAATCGCTTCTGCGGCAGCTGTGGTTATCAGCTGTCTTAGCCTTTGACTGCTACAAAAAATCGGGAGAACCGTTCCCCCCGATCAATATCAACAATCTCTATGATGGCGTCTAGACCCCAGCCACTAGGGCAAACTGGCGCTTGAGGGCTTAGAACTTTATCGTTAGACAACCGGCTTGGCGCTTTCTACCGGGGCCGCTGGCTCCCTATCGACCGCGAAGAACGTGGCATAGAACCACCCCGCCAGCAGCGCACCTAAAATAGGTGCCACCCAGAAGAGCCACAGCTGGGCTAACAGCGGGCCACCAACAAACAGAGCCGGACCTGTGCTGCGAGCCGGATTGACGGAGGTATTGGTTACCGGAATACTGATTAGGTGAATTAGCGTCAAGGCCAGGCCAATTGCCACAGGGGCTAGGCCTACAGGGGCGCGAAAGTCAGTCGCTCCCAGGATGATCATCAGGAAAAAGAACGTCATCACCACTTCACAGACGAAGCAGGCCAACAGGCTGAACCCACCGGGCGAGTGCGCCCCAAACCCGTTAGTCGCTAAGGGATTGCCCACAGAGGGGTCAATGGCAAAGCCCGCTTGCCCGCTGGCAATAACGTAAATGATGCCAGCCCCGACAATGCCCCCCAACACCTGCGCCACAATGTAGGGCAGCAGTTCACTACTGGGAAACCGCCCCCCAGCCCACAGCCCAAAAGACACTGCCGGATTGAGATGACAGCCTGAGATGTGGCCAATGGCATAGGCCATAGTCAGCACCGTTAGACCAAATGCCAGCGAAACGCCTAAAAAGCCAATGCCTAGGTTAAAGGCACCGCTGCTATCTAAAAACTTGCCTGCCAGCACGGCACTGCCACAACCGCCCAGCACCAGCCACAACGTACCAAAAAATTCAGCTACACAACGCTTTATGAGAGGCATTGCTTACCACTCCTACCAATGATTTTTATTGAGTAGATTAGTGTTGTTCGATACAGACCGCGATCGACAGCCCAATCTCTTCTGGCAAGAGTACCGTAAGACTATAAAAGTTTGATAAGCCTCAGGAACAGCACACCCCTCTTGCCATTGCCACGCCTATTCCCGTAGCCTGTTAACTTGGGATAGGCACGGCGCATTGGCACCGCGATTTCCAATGGAGCGCCTCAACGGGCATTCAGCCTTAGCGTCGTTAATCTTAGACTCTTTAAGCAACAACAGCACTCACCATGGGAATGCAAGTTTGGCCAGGTCGTCCCTATCCCCTGGGTGCCACTTGGGATGGCACGGGCACTAACTTCGCCCTATTTTCAGAAAATGCGACCGGGGTTGACCTCTGTCTATTTGATGCAGCTAATCACGAAACCCGCATTCCTTTGACTGAGGTTGATAATTACGTATGGCACGGCTATTTGGTTGGAGTGGGGCCGGGACAGCACTATGGTTTTCGAGTACAGGGTCCCCACCAGCCCAAGGCTGGACAGCGGTTTAACCCCTACAAGCTGCTCATTGACCCCTACGCTAAGGCCATAGACGGCGATGTACAGTTTGACCCGGCTATTTTTGGCTATGACTTAGATACAACAAACGACCTCGAAAACCTCGATTTGTCGTTTTCAGAGGTTGATAGCGCCCCGTTTATGCCCAAGGCTGTGGTGGTTGACCCCAGCTTCGACTGGGAGGGCGATCGCCCCCTCGATACCCCCTGGCATCGCACCATCATCTACGAAACCCATGTTAAAGGGCTTACCCAGTGCCACCCCGATGTGCCAGCACCGCTGCGGGGTACCTATGCCGGGCTGGCCCACCCCGCGGTGATTGACCACCTCAGCCGCCTGGGCATCACCGCCGTAGAGCTGCTGCCTGTCCACCACTTTCACGCTTATCCAGGGCATTTAGCCGACACAGGGCTGCGAAACTACTGGGGCTACGACTCGCTCAGCTACCTGGCTCCCTACGGTGGCTATAGCAGTGCTGGGCAGACCGGCGGTCAGGTCAACGAGTTTAAGCAGATGGTTAAGGCGCTGCATCAGGCCGGCATTGAAGTTATTTTGGATGTGGTTTATAACCATACCGGCGAGGGCAGCCACTTGGGGCCGACCATCAGTCTGCGGGGCATCGACAACGCGGCCTACTACCGCCTCGTCGAAGATGCTCCCCGCTACTACATGGACTTCACCGGCTGCGGCAACTCCCTCAACGTGCGCCATCCCCAAGTGCTCAAGCTGATTATGGATAGCTTGCGCTACTGGGTGCTAGAGATGCATGTCGATGGCTTTCGCTTTGACCTGGCCTCGGCGCTGGCTCGAGAACTGTACGAAGTTGACAGTTTGGCGGCGTTCTTCGACATCATTCACCAGGATCCGGTACTGTCTACCATTAAGCTAATCGCCGAACCTTGGGACTTAGGGGAAGGAGGCTATCAGGTAGGCAACTTTCCGCTGCTGTGGTCAGAGTGGAACGGCAAATACCGCGATTCCATGCGCGACTTCTGGCGCGACCATGACTGTCGCCTCGGCGAGTTTGCCTTTCGAATCACGGGCAGTTCTGACCTCTACAAGGCCAACGGCAAACGTCCCCACGCCAGCGTTAACTTCATCACCTGCCACGACGGTTTTACCCTGCGAGATTTGGTGAGCTACAACGAGAAGCACAACCTGGCCAATCACGAAAACAATCGCGACGGCGAGAGCTACAACCGATCCTGGAACTGCGGGGCCGAGGGCGAAACTGACGACGCAGCGATTTTGGCCCTGCGGCACAAGCAGCAGCGCAACTTGCTGGCTACGCTGCTGCTCTCCCAGGGGGTTCCCATGCTGCTCGGGGGAGATGAAATTGGCCGTACTCAGCAGGGCAACAACAATACCTACTGCCAGGACAGCGAGCTGTCGTGGTTCGACTGGAACCTGAGCCCCCTAGGACGCGATCTGCTGTCGTTTACTAGCCAGCTGATTCAGCTTCGCCAAACCCACCCGTCCTTTGCCCGTCGCCACTGGTTTCAGGGGCGCGCAATTCATGGGTCTGGGGTTCACGATATTGGCTGGTACAACCCCGACGGCAGCGAAATTACCGACGACCAGTGGTACGGGGGCTCAGCCAAGGCGATTACAGTATTTCTCAATGGCGAAGAGCTAATGGGCTTTGAGGCTCAAGGTCAGCGGCTCAAGGATGATAACTTCTTGCTGTTTTTTAATGCCCAAGCGGATGCTCAAGATTTTTGTATTCCACCCTTGCTAAAAAACCAGTCCTGGTCGATGGTGATTAATACTGAGAAGCCCGCTGGCTTTGTGAACGATAGGCAGGTCTACAAACCCGGAAAAGCGATCGCCGTGGCCGACTTTTCGCTAGTCGTCCTCACCAGCCCCAACCCCACTGCGGGCTGAGACTATGCTCACCTACGAACGCATCTACGCTGTAGTCCGCCA
This sequence comes from Leptolyngbya sp., assembly GCA_003249105.1. Lineage (GTDB taxonomy): Bacteria > Cyanobacteriota > Cyanobacteriia > Phormidesmidales > Phormidesmidaceae > Nodosilinea. Next base: position 14,217 of record QBLT01000029.1, read on the forward strand.
AATTCCCTGGGGCCAGGTTGCCACCTACGGTCAGGTGGCTGAGCTGGCCGGGTTGGTTGGCAAACCTCGCCTGGTGGGCTACGCCCTTTACCGAGTTGACATGACCACCGCCGACGTACCCTGGCAGCGGGTGATCAACGCTAAAGGAGAAGTCTCTAAGTCACCGCTGCGCCATGGCACCGACTATCTTCAGCGGGCCATGCTAGAGGACGAAGGCATTGAGTTTGACCACCGGGGCCGCATTGACCTGGGCCGATATAGATGGCGCCCACCCGACAGTATCATCGAGCAGGCGCTGGCAGCATTTGCAGAGAATTTAGGCTAGACCAGGGGTCTAGTCGACGGCAACGGCCACTTCTTCCTCTTCGTAAAGTTCTTCAGGTTCGTCAATCACCTCACCGGCTTGCTCAGCAGCTTGGCGACGCATTGCTTCGCGGTACTTAGCGGCCATTTCCTCAGCCTTGTCGTAGACCAGGTCAGGGTTCTTGACCATGTCACCCGGTTCGGGCTCTAGCTGCTTGGTCGAGAGAGAAATCCGGCCTCGCTCAGCATCGAGGTCAATAATCATGACCTTGATTTCGTCATTGACATTGAGCACGCTGTGGGGCGTGTCGATGTGGTCGTGGGAAATTTCAGAAATGTGCAGCAGACCGCTAACGCCGCCAATATCGATAAAGGCACCGTAGGGTTTGAGGCCGCGCACCGCACCCAGCACCACTTCGCCCACCTGAAGACCGTTCATCTTGCGCTCAACCAGAGCACGACGATGGCTGAGCACAAGGCGGTTGCGCTCCTCATCGACTTCTAGGAACTTGAGGGGAAGGTCTTCACCTACCAGGTCTTCTTTTGGCTTGCGGGTGCTGATGTGAGAGCCGGGGATAAAGCCACGCAGACCCTCAATGCGAACCAGGGCACCACCTCGGTTGGTGGCAAACACACCAGAACGAACGGTGGCGTCTTCCTGCTGAAGCTGACGCACCCGTTCCCAAGCGCGCATATACTCAATGCGACGAATGGAGAGGGTCAGCTGACCGTCTTCGTTTTCGTCGGTAAGAATAAAGAACTCGCGGGTTTCGTTGGAGCGCAGCACCTCTTCAGGATGATCAACCCGGTTGATCGACATTTCCTGAATCGGGAGATAAGCGGCGGTTTTAGCACCGATATCAATCAGGGCGCCCCTGGGCTCAAGGCTAAACACAGTGCCAGAAACCGTATCGCCTGGGTTGAAGTGATAGTCGTACTTGTCTAAAAGTGCGGCAAAGTCTTCGTGTGTAAACCCGATGTCAGCGTCCTTTACGTCCTGATTGAGCATGCTAGTGTTGTCCTATTATTTCTCCGTAATACTGCGGTTTCCGTGTAGACGTACAAAACAATCAACTCAGATATGTGACAGTCAGCCCCACGCCACAGCGTGCCGACATAGACAGCCCGATAAACCCACAGGATTAAAATTATAGCTGAATAGGCGGTGTTGTTGATCTACGCCGCCATGATTGGTTTGACTTTTGGCATTCAAACCACCGCAGCGGCTGGCTTACAGAGATTGGGCAGAAATTACATAGGTCGAGGACTGGCCGTTTTCTGTACCGCCCCCAGGGCGATCGCCGCGATCATCTTGAAGCTGGCTCAGGGTTTCGGCAAAATCGCGAATGCCTTGAAACTGACGATACACCGAGGCAAACCGCACAAAGGCCACCTCATTCATGGCCTGGAGCTTGGCCAGCACCATTTCACCAATTTCGGCACTGGTGACCTCGCGGGTGGCCCGCTGCTGAAGTTCGGCCTCAATGTCATCGACGATCGATTCCATTGCCAGAGACGACACTGGAGTTTTTTCGCAGGCCCGCACTATACCCCGCAGCACCTTGGAGCGTTCAAACAGCTCTCGGTCGGCGCTGCGCTTAATGACGGTAACGGGCACATACTCGATGCGCTCATAGGTAGTAAATCGTCGTTCGCATTGCAAGCATTCCCGACGGCGGCGAATGCTGCGCCCTGCCTCCGCCGATCGCGACTCTAGGACTCGATTGTTGAGATGCTGACAGAACGGGCAATGCATAGACACACTCCCAATGGGAGGAAAAGAACCAAACTACAGTGCTCTCAAGCCGTTGCAGCCGGAAAAAATAAAGGCAAACCTTCCCTCAGCGGAAAGGCTTGCCTCTATATTAATTAAATTGTGAGAAAACAATCGAAATGACTCGAAAGTCCTGTCAAATTTGCGTAAACCTCAAGCCATCATCAAGCTAAATGACTAAGTCGCGAGGATTAGTCTTTAGAAATACGGGGAGGTTCGCGAAAGGCGATCGCAAAGAAAAGGGTGCCAATGATGCAGGCGAAAATGAAGATGTAAGCGACAGCTTCCATGGTGAAAAGGCTCCTATCTCAACCGGGTTATCTTTAGTTTACAAGGATTAGATGTAACGTGCCCGACGGATGACGTTCTAAAATCAACCGCCGGGCACCTTAGCTCACGGGAAACTAAACTGTTTCTTCTTTACGAGTGGAGGTATCTCCCACCTTGGCAAAGAAGCCCCATTCCACCTGTTCAGGAGACAGGTCGGGGTCTACCCCGGCAAACACATCGCGGAACAGAGTACGAGACCCGTGCCAGATGTGACCAAAGAAGAACAGCAGCGCAAACACGGCGTGACCGTAGGTAAACCAGCCGCGAGTACTCGTGCGGAATACCCCGTCAGAGCCGAGGGTTTCGCGATCGAACTCGAAGGGTTCACCCAGCTGCGCCTTGCGGGCGTAGCGCTTCACAAGGGCAGGCTCGGTGATAGTTTGACCACCTAGCTCACCACCGTAGAAGGTCGCGGTTACGCCAGTCTGCTCAAAGCTGTACTTAGATTCAGCCCGGCGGAAGGGAATGTCAGCGCGAACGACACCATCTTTGTCGACCAGCACCACGGGGAAGGTCTCAAAGAAGTTGGGTAGGCGGCGAACAAACAGCTCTCGGCCTTCCTTGTCTTTGAAGACAGGGTGACCCAGCCAGCCCTCAGCGATGCCATCGCCTTGAACCATGGGACCAACCCGGAACAGACCACCCTTAGCAGGGCTATTGCCCACGTAGTCGTAGAAGGCCAGCTTTTCGGGAATACCGGCGTAGGCCTCATCCAGGGAGTACCCGGCGTTCACATCGGCCTGCACCCGGCGCTGGATCTCTTGCTTGAAGTAGTCGCCATCCCACTGATAGCGGGTGGGGCCAAACAGCTCGATGGGGGTAGCGGCACTGCCGTACCACATGGTGCCCGCCACCACAAAGGCCGCAAAGAACACCGCCGCAATACTGCTGGACAGCACCGTTTCGATGTTACCCATGCGCAGCGCCTTGTAGAGGCGCTGGGGCGGGCGCACCGTCAGGTGGAACAGGCCAGCAATAATACCCACAATCCCTGCGGCTATGTGGTGAGCCACAATACCGCCGGGGTTAAAGGGGTTAAAGCCTGCGGAACCCCATTCGGGGGCAACCCCCTGCACGTGACCGGTGAGGCCGTAGGGGTCAGAGACCCACATGCCCGGCCCCCAGAGGCCAGTCAGGTGGAAGGCTCCAAAGCCGAAGCAGAGAAGACCAGACAGGAACAGGTGAATACCAAACATTTTGGGCAGATCCAGCGCCGGTTCCCCGGTGCGAGGATCGCGAAACAAATCTAGATCCCAATAGACCCAGTGCCAGCAGGCGGCTAAGAACAGCAAACCCGACAGCACAATGTGCGCTGCGGCCACGCCTTCAAAGGACCAAAAGCCGGGGTTGACGGAACTTGCGCCCGTCACGCTCCAGCCGCCCCAGGATTCGGTGACGCCCAGACGAGCCATGAAGGGTAGGACAAACATGCCCTGCCGCCACATGGGGTTGAGTACGGGGTCGCTGGGGTCAAAGGTGGACAGTTCAAAGAGAGCCATTGAGCCGGCCCAGCCAGCTACCAGGGCCGTATGCATTAGGTGTACAGCAATCAGTCGCCCGGGATCGTTAACGACGACCGTGTGTACCCGGTACCAGGGTAGTCCCATTGACTACGCTCCTCCTCTAGGTAAAACAATGTTGTTTTGGGAATTGTCTTAAGCATGCCAGTACTGATTAGCCTATCAGAATCAGGCTCTCAGTAATGCCCCAATTGCCCCGTCATCCCGCCATTGCCTGAGGGGGCGATGTCATTGTTGGATGCGGAACCATTTGGTACAGATGAGATGTAACAATGAAATTACTTAACGAAGTGTAACCAGTCCCCATGGCCCTCGCAACCAGCTTGAGCTTAAGCCAGGGGCGATCGCCAAGGAATGTGAGAAAAAACACCTCGGCCCAGCGGCTAAAGGCTTGATTTGCCGCCGCTAACGACGCAGAACGCTAAGGAGATTCCCTTAATGGCTAATGTTAAGTTTGTTAACGAAGACACTGAAATTGTCGTTGCCGACGGGGCCAACCTGCGTTTTAAGGCCTTAGAAAACCGCATTGACATCTATACCTTTAGCGGCAAGCTGATGAACTGCGGCGGCTACGGCCAGTGCGGCACCTGCGTTGTTGACATAGTGGCGGGGGGCGAGAACCTTTCACCCCGCACCCAGGTAGAGGAGCGCAAGCTGAAGAAGTGGCCTGAGAGCTGCCGATTGTCCTGCCAGACTACGGTGCATGGGCCGGTTTCGGTAGTCACAAAGCCCAATCGTAAAGCACTGGCTCAGGCTAAAGCTTCAAAGAGCGCCTAGCCCCGATCGCTGGTATCGGCTGAGGGCTTTGATGCAGCGCTGCATTCTCACCGAGTAGAGTGATATTCTGAAGTCGTCGGGTTTTTAGTGCAGCGGTTCTTTGATGAGTTGAGCTAGAGCAGCTTTGACAAGGATAAAGACGGCTAGCGTTGGAAGCTCGGTGCGACGTTGTTGGGTTGAGAGTAGTAGAGGCAAGCACTGATGGAAGTCAATAAGCTTGGTTTTGTAGCCAGCATTCTCTTTGTTCTGGTACCGACGGTTTTTCTGCTAATTCTGTACATTCAGACCTCTAGCAAGCAGACGGGATCGTAAGATCGCGGCTGGGACTGTTGTGCCGGATGCCGCTGCGCCGGCTAGAGGAGCAGCGGATCGGGTTATGGGAATTAGGTGTATTCTTAGGGCGCTGGATTAACCGGCGCTTTTTTGCGGTTTTGTAGGCTGCGGCGGCCTGACTCTAGGGCTCTGTCTTTACGGGCCAAAAGTCCACTATGACGTACCGTTGGAAACCCATGACCTACTGTTTGGGCATCTTGGTGAAAGAGGGATTGGTGCTGGCCGCTGATTCTAGAACCAATGCTGGGGTTGACTATATTTCGTCGTACCGCAAGCTGTTTGATTTTTCTAAACCGAGCGATCGCGTCATTTTGCTGTGCACCTCGGGCAACCTGTCGATTACTCAGGCGGTGGTGCATCAGCTCAGTCAAGACATCAAGCGCGATTGCGAGCCCAATCTGCACAGCCTACACAGCCTCTACGACGTGGCCCGCTACCTGGGGGAGCAAATTCGCATCCTACAGGAGGCCGATCGCGCCTGGCTGGCCCAGGACAAAATTGATTTTAAGTGCAGCTTTCTGCTGGGGGGGCAGGTGCAGGGAGAGGCACCAGGGCTGTTTTTGATCTACAGCCAGGGCAACTGCATCAAGGCCACCCCCGAAACGCCGTTTTTGCAGATTGGCGAAACCAAGTACGGCAAGCCCATCCTCGATCGCACCCTGGGGTTTGACGTGCCCCTCGATGCGGTGGCCAAGTGCGCGCTGCTGTCGATTGACTCGACTATGCGATCGAACCTGTCGGTGGGGCCGCCGATTCACATGGCCATGTACCAGACCAACAGCTTTGAGATTCGCCATCGAGCGCAGTTTCAGGCGGGGGATCCCTACCTGATTAAAATGCGCAAGCACTGGGAGGTGGCGCTACGGGAAGCCTCGCTCAGTATGCCGGATATCTCTTGGAACCAGGACGATATCCCTTCGCCCCTGGGGATTCCCGATCTGGGAAATAGTTAGAGACTGTTAGAGTAAGCCTGGGCAGTAGTTGGGCTCACCAATCTGAGCTGAGGGCCAGTGGGGCTAAGTATCGCCGATGAGGGCGGCGGGGGTTGTTTGCCAAAAGCGCAGTCGCTCTGGCGCGAGGAGGGCCGTTTGCACGGCGATCGCCCCCACGTAGCCTGACTCTGGGTGCCACTGATAGATCTGCCCTGGACGGTCTGACTGCGGTGCCACTACCACTTTCACCGCAGTCGGCAATGAGGTCAGATCGGGAGTTTCTAGGCGTAACTCTAGGGCCTGCATAGAGTCGGCTATACCCATACCGAAGGATTTTAGCCAGGCTTCTTTACCCGTCCAGTAGCGCAAAAAGCGATGGTCGGCCTGGGGATGCGGCAGGGTTAGCACGGTTTCGGACTCGGTGGCTGTGAGGTAGCGGCGACAGAGGCCCGACAACTGTTTCACCGATCGCAGGGCTTCGATATCTACCCCGATCGCACCCACGTCATCGGCGGTGCTAATGGCCACCAGCAGCCGCTGCCCGCTGTGGGACAGGTTAAACCGTGGCGGTGGAAAGGGTTGATCGCCGTCTGGGCTGAGTTCTGGCTTGCCCTTAGGGCCGTAGGCAAAGGTGAGCGAGGCTGGCGTTTGGCCAGTGTAGCGACTGAGCAAATAGCGTAGGCAGCCGCGACTGGTCAGAAATTGGCGCTGGGCCGCAGGCCAGCGGATGTGCTGTAGCTGCGCCCGTTCTGTAGGCGATAGACAGGCTTGAAGCGCTTTCTGTACAGTCGTCTCGAAGGTTTCATTGGCGAGCAGCCAAAGGTCGATGGCAGGTGATGGACAGCCTTGGCAAAACTCAGACATAGACGAGCCGTAACGGTGACGAGTAGCCGGGGCCACCTAGCGCTATTGTGCAGTAAGCTGGGCACCCTTGGCACAGCCCCCGCGTTTCTTTACCTATGCCTTCGAAGCGTTCTATCTCAGCTAACTCAGAACCTGCGGCTGGCGCTGTGCGAGTCTGCATTTTGGGCGGCGGCTTTGGCGGGCTGTACTGCGCCCTATCTCTGCACCAGCGATCGCGGCGATCGCCGCGCCCCATCCACATTACCCTGGTCGAGCCGCGCGATCGCTTTAACTTTACCCCGCTGCTCTACGAACTGCTCACCCAGGAACTGGCTCCCTGGGAGATCGCCCCCGCCTACCGAGAGTTGCTCAAACACACCGCCGTTGACCTGCGCCAGGACTGGGCCGAGCACATTGACGTGGCCCAGCAGCGCGTCACCCTGCGCCACGGGGAACCCCTGACCTACGACTACCTGGTGGTAGCGCTGGGTAGCCAAATGCGGCCCCCCTCTACCCCAGGTAGCCAAGCTCACAGCCTGCCGTTTAACACCTTGCAGGATGCCGAACAGCTGGAGCGGCGGCTAAATGACCTCGAACAATCGCCCCAGGTAGGGGTGGTGGTAGCCGGGGCTGGCCCCAGCGGTGTAGAGCTGGCCTGTAAACTGAGCGATCGCCTCGGCAGCCGTGGCCAGGTCACCCTGGTCGACCGACGGGGAGAAATTCTGCGATCGTACCCCGAGCGCATCCAGCGGGCGGCGGCGCGAGCCCTGGCGAAACGGGGGGTGGAGGTTTATCTCGATGCTGCGATCGAGGCCGTTGATGCCAGTGGTTTGACCTTTGGCCACGAGGGCCAAACCCGCCACTGTCAGGCCGATGTCACCCTCTGGACAGTGGGCACGGTGCCGCGATCGTGGCTCGGTAGCAACCAACTGAAGCCAACTCTCTTTGGCCAATGCCCAGTGCGCCCCACCCTACAATTGATCGATCATCCCAACGTGTTTGTGCTGGGGGATATGGCGGCCATGCCCGCCCCAGGCCGCGATTCGCAGAGCGTTCGGAACCCGACTCGGAACGAGTATCCGTCCCGGAATCGGGCTCCCACCACGGCCCAGGCCGCCTATCAGGCTGGCCCAGCGGTAGCCCACAATCTACTGGCGCTGATCGCCAATCGGCCCCTTAAACCCTTCATCTACAACCACCTGGGCGATATGCTCACCCTTGGCCAAGGGGAAGCTGTGGTCTGTGGGTTTGGGCTCTGCATCACCGGGCGGTTAGGGGCTATTTCACGCCGCTGGGCCTACTGGCTGCGGCTGCCCACCCATGCCCACCGCTGGCGGGTACTTAGGCACTGGCTGGGTTTAAAGGGCTAGGGAGCCCAAAATTTTCCGGGCTATAGTTCATAGCGCCAGTAGCAATATCGTTTACTACAGCCACTGCCTAGATATGCTGAAGTTTAATCCCGCTGAGCTCAGCGGCGGTGTGGAGCTAAGAAAATAGGGGTAGTTCAACCGCGACAATGCCCGCCACTATATTTTGAGAAAGATTTTTGAGGAAGATCAAATATTTCATCGTGTAGACTAAGCCATTAACTGTTAGGCCCCTGGTATGACTCGCTACCCCGAGCTACCCAACCCAGCGTGCTACGAAATAATTGCCCGTTTTCTACAGGCTGCAATCCTCAAAACGCAGCAGCAGCGGGCTGATCTGCTCACGGAAACCGCTAGAGCGTGGTTGCAGACGGCCTCTGCTGAGGCGCAAATCGCCAGGCTTACGGCGCTGCTGAATCAACAGCCCGATTTCCCCGTGCTGAAGACTGTCGAGCGGATTTTAGCAAAGCTGTTTATCCCGGCCTTTCAGGGGTCTAAGGCCCACCACCAAATTGTGCAGCGGGTGCAGCAGTTAGCGATTCCGGTACGGATCGCTTCCCTCTCCCCCATCTCCCCGAAACCCTCAGAGCATCCCCCCCTTCCCTGGGTCGGGCTATTGCTGGTGGATGCCGAAAACATGAACCCGCCGGAGGCCCTGGAGACGTTTCTGCAAACCGTAGGTCGATACCCCATCCGCCACCGACTGGCCTTTGGCAACTGGCGCAGACTGGGCCGCCGCGATCGCGATTTATATCGCCGGGGCTACCAGATGGTGCATGTGCCCTCGGGCAAAAACAGTGCCGACATCAAGATGGCCGTAGATACGTCCCTAATTACTCTCCAAACCCCGTCGATCCGCGAGGTGTTTATCTGCTCTACGGATACCGATCTGCTTCACCTGGGCTACGCGCTGCTCAGCCTGGGGGTCAGCGTCCACTGCGTCAGGCACCGCGACGACGGCTGGTTCGAGGTGCTCAATCTGGCGCGGCAAACTACCCAGAAGGTCTACTTCGACTGCGGTGAGGGCGATGACCCGGCAGCTGAGTCAGCCCAGCAGGTGATTAAGGTGCCCACCCTGGCAGAAACGGGGCGATCGCTCAAACAACTGCTAACTCAAGCCCACCAGGATGACCCTGACCAGCCGATTACTATTGGCCATCTGGGCAAGCTGTTTCGCGATCGCCACCGCCTTTCCGCCAGCGAGGCGCTCCAAGCCAATTCAGGCTACAAAACCCTGGGGCAGTTTCTCAAATCCCACACCGCCTTTGTCCTCTCCCCTTTACCCAACAGCAAACAGATTGCTGTCACCCTCAAACCCGTCACCAACGACACCCCACCTCCAGAACCCGCCATCCCTATTACAGTTCCTCCACTAAACGGATTCCCCGGATCTGAGGAGGCGATCGGGGCAGTCGTCATACCACCGCCCATTACCGATGCCCATAGCCTAGAGCAGGCGCTGATCACCCTCCTATGGCGGCTATCCTCGGGTCAGACCGATAGCCAAATTCAGCTCTCGGTGCTGGCCGCCTACTTTGCCCACATCTACCAAGAATCCATGAGCGCCGCGCTAAAACGCATCGGCGAACCTAAAGGTCTGCCAAAGTTTTTGGCCAAATGTCGCTCTCTCAAAGTGCAACAGCAGGGCCAAGACTGGCGTATAGCCCTGGCCTGCGTCAGCTAAGGCAAGCCTTAGGTCGCCACCGGCTCTTTGGCCTCAAACTTGAGCTTGGCCCGCTTAAAGGGTTCCGGAATTTCTACCGGATATTTGCCCGTAAAGCAGGCGGAGCAGAAGCTGCCCGGCTCCTGGTGCGTCGCTTCAAGCATGCCCTCCCAGCTCAGATAGGCCAGGGAGTCTACATTAATCTGATCGGCAATCTCCTCTAGGGACTTGGTGGCCGCGATCAGCTGATCCTGGCTGTCGGTGTCAATGCCGTAGAAGCAGGGATGGGTGACCGGCGGCGACGAAATTCGCATGTGCACCTCGATCGCCCCCGCGTCCCGCAGAGCCTGCACAATCTTACGGCTGGTGGTGCCCCGCACAATCGAGTCATCCACAATCAGCACTCGCTTGCCCTCCAGCACATCCTTGAGGGGGTTCAGCTTCATGCGAATGCCCACCTCCCGCATCGACTGGGTGGGCTGAATAAAAGTGCGCCCCACGTAGCGGTTCTTGATCAGCCCCTCCGCGTAGGGAATTTTAGACTGCTGCGAAAAGCCGATCGCCGCCGGCACCCCAGAATCGGGTACCGCCATAATCAAATCCACATCGGCGGGAGCTTCTTTGGCCAACTGATGGCCCAGGCGACGGCGGTAGCTGTAGAGGCTTTCGCCGTTAACGATGCTATCGGGTCGTGAGAAGTAGATCATCTCAAACACACAGAGCTTGCGCTGGGTCGCCTCCGCCCACTGGCGCGAGCTAATCCCCTCGGGGGTGATCCACACCAGCTCACCCGGCTCAATGTCGCGGACGTAGGTGGCCCCAATAATGTCGAGGGCACAGGTCTCTGAGGCCAGCACGTAGTGGGCAGGCTGCCCTACCGCAGGAATCTCGTGGCCCAGCACCCCCAGCACCAGGGGGCGAATGCCCTGCTGGTCGCGGGCACCCAAAATACCGTGGGGCGTGCCAATCACCAGGCTAAAGGCTCCATAGCAGCGGTTGAAGGCTTTTTCCGCTGCATTTACCCAGTCAGCCCCGTCGTTGACAGCCTCGGCCAGGGCGAAGGCGATCATCTCAGAGTCGGTGGTGGTGATCAGGTCGTGGTTGCGCTCTAGGAGTTCTTCGCGCAGGTCGGCGGCATTGACCAGGTTGCCGTTGTGGGCCAGGGCCAAATTGCCCAGGCGAGTGGGCACCACCGCAGGCTGAGCGTTGCACACGTGGCTCGACCCGGTGGTGGAGTAGCGGGTATGCCCCACGGCAATGTGCCCCGTCAGATCTTTGAGAATCTGGTCGTCAAACACCTGCGACACCAGGCCCATATGCTTGTAGCAGTGACTACCCGACGCGTCGAAGGTGGCGATGCCCGCCGACTCTTGGCCCCGGTGTTGCAGGGCAAACAGACCAAAGTAGGCCAGTCGTGCTACCTCTTCGTCGGGGGCGTAGAGCCCAAAGATACCGCAGGCTTCTTCGGGCTTGTCAGGGCGATCGGGCAGCGACTCGGAACGAGTATCGGCGCAGTGATCCTGAAGGGCATCACAGGACTCGTCTAGGAAAGATTTAGAAGGGAACGTCATTGGTGGTGCAGGGTGGCTTTAGGAACGCAATGGCAAAGGAGCAAAACTTCTCAACACATTTGGCTGCCGCATTTTGCCTTCAATGCGAGCCCAGCTTCATCATAGGGTGAGGGATTTCAAAGCAGTATTGGAAACTACCGAACTTCCCTAACGTATTTAATAGTTCCTTAACATATGAGCGATCATAACACCTGCCGCATTCTGCGTAGGCGCTCCGAAGGAGCTATACAGAAAGGATGATGGGGCTGCAATAAATGCAGGGTGAGCCGCACTCACCCTGGCGGTTACGAAACGTCCCAAACCTGTCCTAGCTTTCCCCTGCTAGCCGTTGCTCAATGGCTGTATGCCACGTGTATGCCAGGGGCTCAACCGCTTCAGCAATCAGGGTTTGACCCTCTTGATTGACGATCGTCAAGGTATTGCTCTGAACGGTACCTAGCCATTGCCAATCGCCCACCAGATGATCGTTTAGGTAAGTCTCCCAGGCGGCCTGATGCCGGGGGCTCACCGAGACAACAATTCTGGCACCGCCTTCTCCAAACAGAAGCCGATCCCACCGCTGGCTGGTTTGACTGGCCGCTAGCGATAGCTGAACCGCTGCCCCACGCTGCCCGGTCATGCAAGATTCTGCTAAGGCTACGGCCAGCCCGCCCTCGGCACAGTCATGGGCTGACTGTACCCAGCCCTGGGCGATGCCGTGGCGGCAGGCGGCCTGCACTCGTTTCTCTAGCGCCATGTCGATCGCCGGGGGATGCCCGGTCGCCAGACCGTGGACACCTGCTAGATACTCTGAGCCGCCCAGGGTGACTAGGGGCAGACCGCCCACCTCGGTCGTCCCCGTCTGCTCCACCGGCACCCCCAGCAGATAGATGAAATCTCCCTCTTGCTGCCAGCCTTGACCACAGGTACGGCTGAGGTCGTCAATCAGCCCTACCATGCCGACCACTGGCGTGGGGTAGATGGGCTGGGGATTGCCCTGGCTATCTACGGTTTCGTTGTAGAGCGAGACGTTGCCGCCGGTCACGGGGGTCTCAAACTCGCGGCAGGCATCGGCTAAGCCTTGGCAGGCATTGGCCAGTTGCCAGTAGCCGATGGGCTTTTCGGGGCTGCCAAAGTTGAGGTTGTCGGTCACGGCTAGGGGCAGAGCACCGACGCAGCTGAGGTTGCGGGCCGCTTCAGCTACGGCAGCTTTGGCTCCTTCATAGGGATTCAAATACACGTAGCGGGCGTTGCAGTCTACGGTGGCGGCCAAGCCTCGGGTCACCGCTCCTGGCTGATACCCTGGCACGTGCTCCAGGGGACGCAGGCGAATGACAGCGGCGTCGCCCTGGCCGGGATAACGAACGGTGTTGTTTTGCACCTGGTGGTCGTACTGGCGGTAGACCCAGGCTTTAGATGCGATCGTGGGCTGGCCCAACAGCTGATGGAGCACCCCCGTCCAGGTTGTTTCGCCGAAATTAGGGAGCGCTATCCCCGCCGCAGAGCAGGGCGGCAGACTGTCTTCGCTCCAGGCCCAGGCTTTTTGGGCGTAGTCGGGCGGTTCGCTCAGCAGGTCGCGGTGGTAGATGGGCGTATTTTCTGACAGAGCCAGAGCCGGAATTTCGGCAGCAACATCCCCCTGGAACAAAATCCGCACGATGGGATCTGCGATGACTGTGCCAGCCACTACGGCGTGGAGACCCCAGCGCTCAAAAATTTCGATGACTTCGGCTTCGCGGCCCTTGGCGACCACAAACAGCATCCGCTCCTGGGATTCTGACAGCAGATACTCGTAGGGCATCATGCCGGTCTCCCGCACCGGGATCAGGTCGAGATCCAGCTCAATGCCAACGCCGCCCTTAGCCGCCATCTCGGCAGTGGAACAGGTGAGGCCCGCCGCGCCCATGTCCTGGGCGGCGACGATCGCCCCTGTCTTAAAGGCCTCTAAACAGGCTTCCACCAAAGATTTTTCGAGAAAAGGATCGCCCACCTGCACGGCGGGACGGTCTTGCTCCGACTCATCGGTCAGTTCTGCACTGGCGAAGCTGGCCCCGCCCATGCCGTCCCGTCCCGTCGTTGACCCTACATACACCACCGGGTTGCCCAGGCCCGCCGCCCCAGACTTGACGATGTCGTCGGTTTCCATAATGCCGATCGCCATCGCATTCACCAGCGGGTTGCCGTTGTAGGCGGCATCAAAATATACCTCGCCGCCCACGGTGGGCACCCCAAAGCAGTTGCCGTAGTGGGCAATGCCCGACACCACGCCCTGACACAGGCGGCGGGTGCGGCTGTCGGCTAGATCGCCAAACCGCAGGGAGTTGAGCACGGCGATCGGCCTCGCCCCCATGGTAAAAATATCCCGCAGAATGCCACCAACCCCGGTGGCGGCCCCCTGAAACGGCTCTACCGCAGAGGGATGGTTGTGGGACTCGATTTTAAAGGCCACCCGCAGGCCGTCGCCTGCGTCGATCACCCCCGCGTTTTCCCCCGGCCCCACCAGTACCCGTGGCCCCTCGGTGGGAAACTGCTTGAGCAGGGGGCGCGAATTTTTGTAGCAGCAGTGCTCTGACCACATCACCCCAAACATGCCCAGTTCGGCGCGGTTGGGGTGGCGGCCCAATCGCTGCACAATGT
>QBLT01000002.1 GCA_003249105.1 Leptolyngbya sp.
GGCTCTATAGGTCACTACTTAGTTATCCCAAGTCCTAAGCCTGACAAACCACTAGCCGAGCGGTAACGCCGGTTGCTGAGCAACCCGCTGGGCCAGGGGTGTCAGCCGCAAGTTTCCCGGTGGCGCTAGGGTGAGGCCCCGGCGCACAGGTTTAAGCGGACGCCGCAGCCTCTCGGGTAATTCCAGATCCCAGTGGCGCAAAATCGTCGCTAGCACTAGCTTCATTTCCATTAGCGCAAAGGCCGAGCCAATGCAGCTGCGGTGGCCGCCTCCAAAGGGAAGATACTCGGAGGGCGAATACTGCCGCTCCAAAAATCGCTCGGGCCTAAAGGTGTCGGGTTCTGGGTAGAGATCCTCCCGGTGGTGCACCAGGTATACGTTGAGAAATAGCACCGACCCGGCGGGGAAATCGTAGCCCGCCACCGTCATTGGCCGACTGACGATGCGAATGCCGGTGGTAGGAGCGACGGGGTAAATGCGCAGGGTCTCCTGACAGACGGCGGTGAGGTAGGGCAGGCTGGCGTAGGTCAGAGGGTCGGCAGATGGCCCCACGGGGTCTAGCTCTTGGCGGAGCCGCTTACCCACCTCGGGCAGCCAGTGCACCCAGTACAGCGCCCAGGCCAGCGCAGACGCCGTGGTTTCGTGGCCTGCCACCAGCAGCGTCATCAGCTCGTTGTGGAGTTCGCCGTCGCTCAAGGGCTCACCCTGGGCATCGCGGGCGCTGATCATCAGCGAGAGAATATCAGTGCTGTGGGGCTGGGAGTGCTGGCGGCGATCGCCAATTTCGGCATAGATCAGCGCGTCAATCTCCGCTTTGATCCGCACAAACTTTCCCCAGGGGCTCATCGCCCCCCAGTCTTTTTGCAGCCCTGGGAAGAAGATAAAAAAAGCGCTGAAGGGAGTGCCCAACCCCTCTAGCAGCGTACTGAGCAGCTGCCGTAGGCGATCGTAGCGATCGCCGTCAGCCAGACCAAACACTGCTTTGAGAATCACCCGCAGGGTAATATCCTGCATAGCGGCTCGCACATTAAAGGTCTTGCCTGGCTGCCAACTAGCCATAGCTTGTTTAGTTAACGTGCAGATTACGTCGCCGTAGGCGCGCATGCGATCGCCATGGAACGGCGGCATCAGCAGGCGACGGTGGCGGCGGTGGCGATCGCCATCCAGCAAGAGCAGCGATTGATCCCCCAGCAAAAAATTGAGGCCGCTGCCCACATTTTGAGGTGGAACGTGGAACTGGGCCGCATCAGCCTGAAAAATGCCCTGAATTACCACCGGATCGGCCACATAGATCGACAGCGGCCCCTTCCCCACCTGAAACACCGGCCCATAGCGCCGATAGTGGTCTTCAAAATAGTCCAGCGGGCGCAGAATCAGCTTGGGGGCGCGCTGCCAGAAGGGCGTATTCGAGCCAGGCAGAGTAGGCATGCTAAAAACCCGTACAGAACCCAGGTCACAAACCTCAGAGCTTAGGCATTTAAGCGCTGTTCTTTAAGGTAGGCAAAAACCGACTTATCGCCAATGTCAGGCACAATCGGCTGCACAGCCTTGCGCAACGCAAATATCAAAAATAAAATTGCCCAGGCTGCTAGCAAAGTTTGCTTGGCCATCAGCGGCAGCACGCCAAACAGGTGGCCCAGCAGCAGCAAGGGCACCAGGGGAGTTAGCAGCTTGGTCTCTACCCGGTCAAAGCAAAAGGCTTCCTTAAAGAAAATGCCGGTCAGCGCCACGAAGGTAAACCCCAGACCCCACAGTACCGCAGGAGTTTCTACCACTGTTTGGGCCAGAGGGCCATCAATGCCGTGGGAGAGCACTAGCGACGCCAGCCCCCCCCCAAGCCAAGCCCCTTGCAGCGCTCGGTGTAGGGGCACTAAGTAAATATGGATTGTGGCTAAGCTCAGCCCTAAGCCCAACCAAAACACCGTGTAGAGGAGGCTAATGGCCTGCACCAGAGTAGAATTTTGGTTGAAATCCAAAGCCAAAATTGTACCTAGGCCAAAGGCTAGAGCCGCCACCATCAGCCCCATACGGTAGAGCACCACCCCCCGGCGATCGCCCTGGGTAATGGTGTACTCGCCAAATTGCCCGGTGTAGATTGCCGCTGCCGGCAAAGGGGTTTCATTTACAGCGCTATCCATTGGCGTATGTCCGATAGAGAAACCTACGGTCAACCCGTGCCTCTATCTTATCGAGTTAAGCCCTATCGAGTGAGAGCCGGTTGCGTAGGCAGGGTAATAGTAAAGCAGGTTTGCCCAGCATCACTCGTGACCACGATCTCGCCGCCCAGGTGGGCGACTAGCTTTTTCACCAACGCCAACCCCAAACCCGTTCCCCCCTGCTTCCAAGGGTCGGCGCTGGGCACGCGATAAAACTTGTCAAAGATCCGAGTCATCTCCTCTGCTGGAATGGTCACCCCAGTGTTGGTTAGGGCAAGGCACACCTGTTCCCTAGGGGCAGTTGGGTTAGGTAAAACCGCTAGGGTAATAGATTCCCCTGGCGGAGTGTATTTGCAGGCATTGTTCAGCAATTCGGCCAGCACCCGCTCTAGGCTGGCCAGGTCAGTGTGCAGCACCGGCAGGGTCGAAGTAGCCACTAACTTTAGGGTTTGGTTGCGGCTTTTAGCGCGGGTCACAAAGCTGTCAATCCAGCCGGTGAGCCAGGTTTCTAGCAAAATGGGTTCCGGCTGAATCGGGTGATTGCCCACATCCAGTCGCTGAAGATCGAGCAGGTCGTTGATTAAACTAATTTCGCGCTCGCACTCCTCTTGCAGAATGCTGTAGTAGCGGCCAATGCGGGTCTGCTCGGTCTTGGGCTTTTGCAGGTCAGCGGTGAGGTCAAACTCCTGGTTAAGGGTGACTCCTAGAAGCTGTAGCGCCACCCGCATGCTGGTCACCGGGGTGCGCAGCTCGTGGGAGACTGTGCTGAGAAAATCGTCTTTGAGGGTGTTGAGCCGCTCTAGCTCGGCCACCTGCGACTGGGCCGCCTGGTAGAGCCGCGCCTGGCGAATGGCGATCGCACATTGGTTAGCCACCTGCTGCACTAGGCGAATCTCAATGTCGTTAAAGCCGTAATCGCGATCGTTGATCAGCCAAAGATCGCCCAGCACACCGCGGTCATCCACCACCGGGCAGGCCAGCATAGCCACATAGCCCCGCACCGGATTCGGCTCCACCGAGCAAAACTGAAAATACTGTCCGTCCAGCAGCTGATGGTAAACCTCTGGAAAGGCCTCCATCTGAGCGACCCGGCCCTGGTAGGACGGGCTAGAGCTGTTGTACTCGTAATAGATGGTCGAGGTGCCCTGTTCTAGATCGTAGAGCGAGGTGTTTGATCCCTTCACCTCCAGGGCCTCGGTTAGCTCCTTTACCGCCGTCAGCATAATCTGATTGACATCCAGGCTATCGCGCACCCGGTCAGTGATCCGTTTGAGGGTCGCCTCAAACTCAAGGGCAGTTTGCAACTCCTCGGTGCGCTGGGCCACCTGCTGTTCCAGGTCAGTATTCAGCCGCTGCACCTGGTTGTAGAGGCGCGCCTGCTTGATGGCACCGCCCACCTGGGTGGCCACCTCTCGCAGGGTCTCGATCTCCCAGGTGGCCCAGGGGCGAGGGCCGCTACAGTTGAGGGCACACACCAGGCCATAGAGAGCATCCCCCTGCACGATCGGCATCACCAGGCAGGCATTGACCTGGGCCAGGGCAAACTTCGCCAGGTAGGCCGGTGGCAGGTGAGCCGTAGCAATGTCGTCGATCACCTCCATCTCGCCCCGGCGGTAGCGCATCAGATCCGCAGCAGTAAAGCTGAGATCGGTCTGGGCGGTGACCGCGTTGGCCACAGCGCCACTGGCCGACTCAGCCACCACTCCGTTGTAGTCGGGGTCAAAGCTATAGAACAGCACCCGGTCGATGCGCAAAAAGCGCCTCACCTCGTTCACCGTCGTTTGCAATAAGTCTTCAGAGTTGAGCGATTGCAGCAAGTGCTGGGCGATCGCCCCCAGCAGTCGATCGCGCTCCGACTGTCGCTGGAGGGTCTGCTCCACCTCATGGAGGGGGGTCATATCCTGGAGACTCACCATCAGCTGAGGTTCGCGGCTAGCAGTCCCAAATCGGCGCGCCGTCGCCAGCAGCCGCCGACGCTCTCCGGCAGCATCGGTGATTTCTAGGACAGCGGTTTGTTCATCGCCACTGGCCAAGGCCTGCTGTCCTGCCACTAGCACGGTTTGGCTAACCTCCGATGGCAGTATGCCCATGCCTAATTGAGGTTCGCGGCTAGCCAACCGATCGATCCCCAACAGGGCAGCACAGGCCCGGTTGTAAAAGTGCCAGCGATCGCTAGCATCCGTTATCCAGAGTGGCGTCGCGATCGCATCGAGCACCTCTCCAAGGGCGGCTCCAAGGGCGGCATCGGCGACCTCCAGCTGAGGCCGATCTTCCTGGGGCAAGGGGTCGAAGGGCAGAGTAGACATAACCGTGGGGGTTCAGGAAGATTAGGTAACAACAACCTTGGCAAAAAGGGGCGCATGCTCTATAAACACTATGCCCAGAGCCGCTAGAGAATACCCAGTCCGCCCCCACAAAAATCCATTGCCGAAAAACATTGGCCCAAGCTATTTGCTTAGCGCCACCTATAGTCTATAATCGTAGACCGTGCACATTTGCAGGCCCTATGAACGCAGAGGAAATTATCCGCTCAATTGAGGCGGAGCAGCTAAAGACCGACCTTCCCACCATCTACGTCGGCGACACCATCCGTGTTGGCGTGCGCATTCAAGAAGGTGGCAAAGAGCGGATCCAGCCCTACGAGGGCACCGTTATCGCCATGCGCAATGGCGGCATCAATCGCTCCATCACGGTGCGAAAGATTTTTCAGGGGGTCGGCGTTGAGCGAGTTTTTCTCGTCCATGCTCCCAAGGTGGCTAGCATTGCTGTGCTGCGTCGGGGTAAGGCTCGTCGGGCCAAGCTTTACTACCTGCGCGATCGCGTCGGCAAAGCTACCCGTCTGAAGCAGCGTTTTGATCGCCCAATCAACTAGAATTGAGTAAAGTTGGGCAGTGGTGCTAGAACAGCACCTGGTTTCATGCGTCCTTAGTTCAGTTGGTAGAACGCGGGTCTCCAAAACCCGATGTCGGGGGTTCGAGTCCTCCAGGGCGCGCTGAGTAACGGCAGCGACATTTCCCAAGTCTCTTAGTCCCTAGGGCCAACTAGAGCGGCGGGATTTGTCACTGCCCTCAACTCGTAATCAAACCAGGAGCTATAGGCTCTTCAGTCCAATATTTTCTCAGATTAGTTGAGCCGGCTTGCCGGTCTGTGTTTTCCCGTCAGTTCAGTGTGGATAAGCGCCAACAGGAGCCAAGCCAGTGGTTAAAAAAGACGCCGCAATAGAGTCTAAGGGTAAGACCACAGACCCTCAGGTTGCTGAGCAGGGCTTCAGTGTAGTGACCTTTTTGCAGGGCACCAAGGAAGAGCTGGGGAAAGTCGTTTGGCCCAGTCGGCAGCAGCTCATCAGTGAATCTGCCGCCGTTATTCTTATGGTTAGCCTGTCCGCAACGCTGATTTATCTGGTCGACCGACTGTTTGGGTGGGTTTCGGGGCAAGTATTCTAATGGTGGTAACTGAAGAAGACTTCAACTACGATGACGCTCCCCTCGACGAGCCCTTAGACGACGATCTAGGGGCTGAGTCTTTAGCAGAAGGAGCTGGGTCATCTACCGAGGAAGGTAACGAAGGTGAGGCAGCTCGCTTCTATCAGCGTAAGGCTCGGTGGTATGCCGTGCAGGTGGCCTCTGGCTGCGAAAAGCGCGTCAAGCTCAACCTTGAGCAGCGCATTGGTACTCTAGATGTGGTCAACCGGATTTTTCAGGTTGAGATTCCTCAAACGCCAGCGGTTAAGCTCCGTAAAGACGGCAGTCGTCAAAGCATTGACGAGAAAGTCTTCCCTGGCTACGTGCTGGTACGCATGTACATGGATGACGAAGCCTGGTCAGTGGTTAAAAACACCCCTCACGTCATCAATTTTGTCGGAGCTGAGCAGCGCCGGGCCTACGGTCGCGGCCGTGGCCACGTCAAGCCCATGCCATTAGGCATGAGCGAGGTGAAGCGGATCTTCAAGCGCACCGAAGAGCAAAAGCCGGTGATCAAGGTCGACATGGCTCCGGGAGACAAAATTACCGTGCTCTCGGGTCCCTTCAAAGACTTTGAAGGCGAGGTGGTGGAAGTCAGCCCCGAGCGCAGTAAGCTGAAAGCTTTGCTGTCGATTTTTGGGCGCGACACCCCAGTGGAGCTGGAATTCAATCAAGTGGAAAAAGAGAGTTAATTAATGGCTAAGAAAGTTGTAGCGCTAATTAAGCTGGCACTCCCTGCTGGCAAGGCCAACCCAGCTCCCCCCGTCGGCCCAGCTCTGGGTCAGCACGGGGTTAACATCATGGCGTTCTGCAAAGAGTACAACGCCCGTACCCAGGAGAAAGTGGGTCTGGTGATACCGGTTGAGATCTCGGTCTTTGAAGATCGCAGCTTTACCTTTATTCTCAAGACGCCGCCAGCCTCGGTATTGATTAAAAAAGCAGCGGGCATTGAGCGGGGTTCGGGCGAACCCCGCACTAAGAAGGTAGGCTCCATTACTCGGGCTCAGCTCAAAGAGATTGCCGAAACCAAGATGCCCGACCTCAACGCCAACGACATTGAGGCGGCCATGAACATCGTTGAGGGCACCGCCCGCAACATGGGTGTTACCGTTTCTGGCTAGGCCATTGCCCTAGATTATTGGCTGTTATCTAAGTTTCACTTGTTCACACTACGGGGAAGAGGCGTTGCTTCGTTTGACCCCAGGGAGATCACCATGGCTAAAGTATCTAAGCGCCTGCGCGAAGCTCAGGCCAAAGTAGAAGACCGTCTTTACGAGCCCCTAGAAGCTCTAGAACTGCTCAAGGAAACCGCTACCGCTAAATTTGTTGAGTCAGCTGAGGCTCACATTCGCCTCGGTATTGACCCTAAATACACGGACCAGCAGCTGCGCACCACGGTTATTTTACCTAAGGGCACTGGTCAGACCATTCGAGTCGCTGTCATTGCTAAGGGTGAAAAAGTGGCTGAGGCCACCGCCGCTGGGGCCGACCTGGTGGGTTCTGAAGAACTGATTGACGAAATTCAGAAGGGCATGATGGACTTTGACATCCTGATTGCCACTCCGGACGTCATGCCTCAGGTGGCTAAGCTCGGTCGTCAGTTAGGCCCGCGCGGCCTGATGCCCTCACCCAAGGGGGGTACCGTGACCTTCGACCTGCCCCAGGCCATCAGCGAGTTCAAAGCGGGTAAGCTAGAGTTTCGCGCCGACAAAACGGGCATTGTTCATGTTATGTTTGGCAAGGCCGACTTCAGTGCTGAAGATCTGTTGGTCAATCTTAAAGCACTGCAAGAGTGCGTTGACCGCAACCGTCCGTCTGGGGCTAAGGGCCGCTACTGGAGAACCGTAGCGATCGCCTCTACTATGGGTCCCGCCATTCGCCTCGACGTGAATGCCCTGCGGGACTTTAAGATGGTCGACGCAGTCTAGGCCCAACAAGTTTTACCCTAGCCAACCAGGAGTTACGCCCACTGACACAACCCCTCACAACTGCATAGACGACCAGAGACAGCAGGTAGCCGCCCAGCGCTGCATAAATCCTGCCGAGGTTGACGTCAATGACTACGGTGCTCTTGCCTATGGTGAGCACTCCGGGTTGTTGGTCTACCCCGGCAGAGCTGTCGGGGTTTTGTTTTACTAAGGGCTAAGTGCAAACCTGGATCGGGTAATTGAGTTCCCAATCCCCAACTAAAAGGAGGTGAGATCGATATGGGGAGAACCCTAGCGAATAAGAAAGAGCTGGTGGCCGAAATTCAGGCCCTGCTAGACGATGCCCAACTAGCCTTTGTAATTGATTACAAAGGTCTGACGGTATCGGAAATCAGCGACCTACGCAACCGGCTGCGTCCTAAGGGTGCTGAGTGCAAGATTGCCAAAAACACGCTGATGCGGATCGCCGTTGACGGCAATGAAAACTGGCAACCGATCACCGAGTTCCTCAAAGATTCTTCGGCCTTTGTGCTGGTTAAAGAAGACTTTGGCGGAGCGATCAAGGAATACCAGGCATTCCAAAAAGACACCAAAAAAACCACTTTGCGTGGTGGTGTTATGGAAGGCCAGGCCCTCAACGAGGACCAGATCAAGGCCATCACCGAACTGCCCACCAAGGAAGAGCTTATGGCTCGTCTGGCTGGAGCAATCAAGGCGATGCCGACTCGGGTGGCGGTGGGCGTCAACGCCGTACCGACCAAACTGGCTGTGGGCGTCAAAGAGGTGCCCGCATCTCTGGCCCGTGCTCTCAAGGCCGTCTCCGAAAAAGATGCAGCCTAGGCTCATCTCTCACGATTTTGTCTGTGTTTAATTATTTTCAACCAGGAGTTAACCGGTAACTATGTCTGCTAAAACTGACGAAATTCTTGAACAGCTAAAGTCTCTTTCTCTGCTAGAAGCTTCCGAGCTGGTCAAGCAAATTGAGGAAGCCTTTGGTGTTGATGCCTCTGCCTCCGCTGGCGGCGGCATGATGATGATGGCCCCCGGCATGATGGGTGGCGGTGGCGCCGCTGCTGCCGAGCCTGAAGAAGAGAAGACTGAATTTGACGTCGTTCTCGAAGAAGTCCCCGCTGACAAGAAGATCGCCGTTCTTAAGGTTGTGCGCAGCCTGACCGGTCTGGGTCTGAAGGAAGCCAAGGAACTGGTAGAAGCTGCTCCCAAGGCCGTCAAGGAAGCCACCACCAAAGACGACGCCGAAGATGCCAAGAAGCAGCTCGAAGAAGCCGGCGGCAAGGTTGCTATCAAGTAGCCTGACGTTTTGCCACTGAGGCTAAAACGTTAGAAAGCTCCCTGTGGTCTCACGGGGAGCTTTTTCTATCGTCAGTTAAGGATGGTTTTTCCACCTTAAACAGCGGCTCTCTGGCTACCCATCTCCAACAGAGAAGGATAGCATTGGGAAGATAGTCAGGTAGTTAATGGGAGTTAGCCATGGCGCAGCACCTGAAACGATGGGAGTCGCCCCGTAAGTTGGGTCGCAATGACAAAGGACGAGGCGGTGCCGCCCGCCAGCGACAGCTGCAAAAACGCCAGCAGACTTTGCGTAAGCGCCTAGGGGGGCGATCGCCGTCTAATCCAGACATGCAGCAAAAAGGGGAGTCAGTGACTCCCCTTTTTGCTGCATGTCTGACTGCCACACTTAACCCTAGCCAATCAGTAGCTCTTCTTCAGGGTACTGAACAGAGGACGGCTTAGGATCGCCCAGCAGCGCCGCCATAAAGAGCAGCACCCCGACCCGACCCAGGTACATAGTACAGATAATTACGTATTTGCCGATGTCAGAGAGGTCAGCGGTGATGCCGGTGGAAAGCCCCACTGTGGCAAAGGCAGACACGGCTTCAAAGAGAATATCAATAAAGCCCACAGTGGGGTTAGTTAAAGAGACTAAGGCAGTAGCAACTACGACTACAAGGCCCGACCCCACGACCACAGAGATTGCCTTCAGCACCCGAATAGTAGCAATCTGCCGCCGAAATACGAGAACCTGCTCTTTGCCCTGAAGCGCCATGCGCGTGCAGGCTAGCAAAATGCTTAGGGTAGTAGTTTTAATACCGCCGCCAGTGCTGCCGGGGCTAGCCCCGACAAACATGAGGGCAATCATAATAAACAGTGAGGCGTTGCCCATGGCCCCAATGTCAATGCTGTTGAATCCGGCGGTGCGGGCGACAACCGAGTGAAACCAAGCTATCAACAGCTTGTACTGAGGAGCCACCGGCCCCAAAGTATCTGGGTTTTGGTACTCGATTAGAAAAAATGCCAGAGTACCCAGCACTAACAGCACAGCTGTAGTGCTGGTCACAACTTTGAAGTGAAGGGAAAACGGGTTGCGGCAGCGGTTGCCACCCAGGCGAGTTCGGAACCATGCCAGAAACTCCATAATCACCTGGTAGCCAATGCCACCGAGAATGACCAGGGCGGTAATCACCGCGTTGACCCAGGGGTTAAGTGCATAGCCAACAATATTGTCTTTAAATAGGCCAAAACCTGCATTGTTAAAAGCGCTGACACTGTGGAACATAGAGAGCCACAGCCCGTAGGCAGGTCCGTAGTCTCGACTGAAGGTTGGATATAGACAAAATAGCCCTGTCAGCTCAATGACCAACGTCATGGCAATGATCGATAGGATCAGCGGTTTGCCACCCGCCAGAACTGAGTTATCCATAGACTGCTGAATGGCAAGTCGTTCTCGCAACCCCAACCGTCGCCCCAGCAGGAGCAGCAGGAACGTGTTGACGGTCATATAGCCTAGGCCGCCTACCTGAATCAGCGCCAGAATGGTCGCTTCGCCAAAGTCAGAGAAGTAGGTACCCGTGTCGACCACCACAAGCCCCGTCACGCAGACAGCAGAGGTAGAGGTAAACAGAGCCACTAGAGGATCGCCCCAGCCTTGCTCGGTGGTAGATATAGGCAGCGTCAATAGCAGTGCACCAACGGTAATTAATACCAAAAAACCGAGGCATATAGTGCGCGGAACCGTCATCTGCATGGGCAGGGCATCCAGGGCATGGGGATTTAGTAAGGCAACCCTATATTTCCACGAGTTGACGCTCTCGACCACTATGCCGCAAGATTTAACCGACTGGCCACGCTGTTCTGTAGGTGTCGAGTTGTCATGACCAATGCCCTGTACAAAAAGATTCAAACGTTCTATGACGACTCCTCTGGGCTGTGGGAGCAGATCTGGGGTGAGCACATGCACCACGGCTACTACGGTGCCGATGGCCGTCAGCGCAAAGATCGCCGCCAGGCTCAGATTGATCTAATTGACGAGTGTTTGAGCTGGGGAGGCGTCACCCAAGCGGAAGCTATTCTCGACTGTGGCTGCGGCATTGGCGGCAGCGCCCTGGAGTTGGCCACCCGGTTTGGGGCCAGAGTAACTGGCATTACCCTCAGCCCGGTACAGGCCCAGCGAGCCACAGAGCGAGCTACAGCGGCAAACTTAGACAGCGATGCCGCACCCTGTGCCACATTTCAGGTGGCGGATGCTTTAAACACTCCCTTTGCTGACCACAGCTTTGACTTGGTGTGGTCGATGGAGAGCGGGGAGCACATGCCCGACAAGGTGGCGTTTTTGCAGGAGTGCTATCGGGTGCTGAAGCCAGGGGGCAAACTGCTGATGGCTACCTGGTGCCACCGCCCTACCGATTCACTCGGGGGGCCGCTGACCTGGCTAGAGCAGCGGCAGCTCGACTGGATCTATCGCGTCTACGGTCTGCCCTACGTGATTTCTCTGCCTGACTATGAGGCGATCGCCCAAAACTGCGGCTTTAACCAGCTCAAAGCCGCCGACTGGTCGCTGGCGGTCGCCCCCTTTTGGGATGAGGTGATTGCCTCGGCCCTCAGCCCTGAAGGCCTGGCGGGGCTGATTCAGGCAGGGCCTGGCACCCTCCAGGGGGCGCTGGCCCTGGGGCCAATGCGCCAGGGGTTGTATAGCGGCCTAATCCGCTACGGGCTGTTGTGCGCGGTGCGCTAGGCAAGGCAACTCGACAAAAAAAGGGTGACTTCTGTAGGGAAGTCACCCTGGAGCTATTGCCTAGTCGAATGTTGGCTGGCCCTACTGGGGACGCGCCGCCGGGCAGTCAATGGCCCGCACGGCAACGGCGGCGGTGTAGTCGCGCAGCGCGTTGGCGTTAGGCGCAAAGTTAGTCCCGGTTTCGTTGAGGGGGGTTGCGATCGCGCAGAAGGCCGCCATCTGCTTAATCGTCGCCTCGCCCCAGTGACCGCTGATATCAGTGAAGGTGGGTGGGTTGCTAATGTTGGGAATAATCCCCCTGGTGGACTGGTCAATGCCCGGCACCGGGCTGGTGCTAGTGGTGTCACCCGCGCCCGCGTTAGCTCGCACTAGGGCCAGCTTGTAGGTCATCGCCATCAGCTCGGCCCGAGAGACGTTGTCGGTGGGGCGGAAGTTGCTGCTGTCAGCGTCCCCCGTCACAATGCCCAGCTGCTTAGCCTGCTGAATTTTGACCGCACTCCAGCGGTTGGCGGCCACATCGGAGAAGGGGGCGCTAAAGACCGACTGGGGCAGGTTGGCCAACACCGAGGTCGGCAGAACCTTTCTAGCGGTTTCCATCATTACAGAAACCGCCTGCTCGCGGGTGAGCGGTGCGTTAGGCCGGAAGGTGCCATCCTCAGGGAAGCCGGAGATGACCCCCAGGCTAGAGGCACGGGTGATCTCGGCGGCGTAGCGGTTGCCTCGAATATCGTTGAAAGCCAAGGCGGGCGGCGTCACGGGCGGCGTCACGACAGGCGGCGTGCCACCACCGGTTTGACCTCCCTGGAGCTGTGCCAGGGTCAGATCGTTGGTGAAGTACACCAGGTGCGAGCTGACGATCGCCCCGTTAAAGGTGCGCTTGGTCAGCGACCAGCCAGGGTTGAGATCGAGCTGGGTAAAGCCTGTGGGGCTGATGCCGTTGGCGCGACCGATGGTGATGCGATCGCGCGAGACGGTGCTAGGAGCAAACTGCAACAGCAAATCGCCGTCGCGCTGGTTGACTTCAAACCGAACCCCAGATAGATCCTGTCCTGCCAAACGGATGGCGTAGCCATTGGTATCGCGCTGGAGACGACAGACACCCGTAAAGTCAAAGGTATTCCACAGGGCGTTCACCTGGGTAGGTTCGCCACCGGGGTTGGCAATCGTCCAGCAGGGGGGGTTGGGCTGGAGCTGCTCCACAATATAGAGCCGGTAGGGTTGGGAGGTGCTACCCGGCACCGCCACCACCAAAAAATTGGCCGCATTGATGGGAGTGTTGCCAAAGGTCTGGGCCAGCAGCGGGCCCGTCTCGCGCACGGCGGGCTGAACTGAGGTGGGATTGGGGGCAACGGCCTGCCCCGCTGCGCTGACTACCACGAGGGTAGCTGCAGTCAGCGCAGCCACTTTCAACATTGATATAAGCTTCATTGTCACCCGTCCTAAATAGCGATTTGTGATGGGGGGGAATAGTTTCTTTACCTTAGCCCTGGCAATGGTGGGCAAACCTTTGACCTCAACCACTTATCAGACCGTCTGATAGTTAAGCTGACGATCCAATATCAGCGGCTGAATCTCAGTTACCCAGACCTAAAATCTAGGTTGCTGCCCCCAAGACCAGACCTAAGCCAACCACGGCCAACGGTCACGACCAAACCAGCTCTTCCAAGCTCAACCCCTATAGATCAGGTCGGCAAATCAATGCCAGATTTGCGCGATTTAGCTTAGAAAAGCCGCCATTATTGTAGGAGGATCATCGGTATAGAACTCTACTTTTTGCAGGAATTACTTAGGATTCGTTGCAAAACCTCACCCTCACAGTCCTGGGTTTCGGCGGGGGCCTGTGAAGGGCATCTCTAAATTTGAAATTCGTCTAGGGAGGTGGGGGGTAGCCCCGCCGGGGCGATCGCACGGCTGACCGAGGCTTTGTAGCTTTCCTGCTGGGTGATCATGTCCACCGAAATGGCCTCAAACCACGCCTCCAAACAGCCAAAGGGAGCCGTAAGCTGAAGATTGCCCTCGAGCTGTCCCTGGCCATTGGGCAGCAGATTCAGCACCTGACGAGGCTCGTCGGCCAGGGTGCGGGTTTGGGGATCAGTAATCCACACTTTGAGGTAAAGGCGGTTGGGATGAAAGGGCACCCGCAGCGTAACGACCACTGGTTCACCTGCGGTCAGCTCACCCTCTGGCAGCTCTAAAATCGGCCTGGGCGGGGTCACCACCTCAGGCGGCTCCTCGGCCTCTGGGGCGGGCATCGCTGCTGCTTCTAAATCCCGTAGGGTAGGGTCTTCATCTTCGTAGATCACCACTTCGCCGGCAAACGGGATAAACGGCGGTGGCTCAACCAGGGCTTCCACAGGAGCTTCCACAGGAGCGGCGGCCACCTCGTTGCGCTGCTCGATCGCCTCCTGCTGAAGGTTGACCGCTAGCTCGTTGAGTCGATTCCAAAAGCGATCTTGCAGCTTGAGGTCTCTAAACCCCATGGCCTCGTGGGAAATCAGCTGGGGTGCCGCGCCCTGGGGTTTAGGGCTGGCACTGGGGGATGCCTGCCCAGTCAAGACGGCCACTGGGTCATCGGCCTTGGGCGGCGAGGCGATAGGCGGCAGGCTCAGCCCCCGCACTGGTTCTGGGCTGGGCGTCGCGTCGCTCAGAGTGTCGGGGCTGCGATCGCCGGGAGATGGCGCAACGGGGCGAGGCCGACCCACCGGAGGCAGCGACGGCTGGTGGGCCGCCGCCTCGTGGGGTGAGGGGTAGTAAATTTTGGGCGGCAGCTCAGGACTGTTGCGAGGCAGGGTGAGAATGGGCATCTGCCGAGGCGGTGCCGCCCGCCCGACAATGTCCCAGATTTTGAGCTCGGGGGCGGAGGACTGGGGAGAGGCCGAGCCTGCCTCTGAGTCTTCAGTCGGAAAGACAACGTCTAGAGCAGCTTCAGTTTCGGCCTGGTTGGCGATCGCGTCAAACAGCGAGGCCACATCCACCGTTACCGTAAATCGTTGCAGAGCCGCGATCTCAGTGCCCACAAAGAGGCCTACTTCTCCCAGCAGCAGCCGGGTCGATAGCTGAGTGGGCACGGTTACGGTCAGCGTCAGGGTACTGGGCAGCAGCGCCAGCGCCAGCGGCACCGGGGCCATGGCCACTGTAACCGCCGTCTGGGGATCCGATAATCGTACTACCAGGGTCGGAGGCGGGCCGGGTTCGCTGTCATAGGGGCCCGTCACCGTCGCCGTTAGCCCCAGGCTTTCCCCAGCGCTGCCCAAGAGCGCGGCGTGGGGCAGCGTTAGCCCGTAGGGCAAGGAAGCTGCGTCCAGGTCGTCCAGCTGGGTTTGAAACGCGTCCATAGCCGCCGCTGCGGTCCGGAGGTCAATGACTGGAGCCAGGGTCACCGAGGCTCTATCGTGGGAGGGCAGGCGAGAGGCGGCGATCGCGCCCAACCCAGCACTGCCGTCGTCGGCAAACCAGTCACCCTCGTCGGCGGAGTCTTGGGCCACCACCCGCAGCTGCACCGCATAGCGCCAGGGCAGAGGGGCGTTGGCGTCATTGGCCTCTTCGGGGGCGGCCTCGGGGGCGATCGCGCTGGCGCACTGAATATTCCAGGCCCCCTCGCTGAGGCGAGTAAAGGGCATGACGACCATCAGACCGTTTTCATTGATTTGACCCTGGCGACGCAGGATTCGCTGCCGAGGGGGCACGCTTTGTGAATCGGGTAGCAGCTGGCCGATCTGAATTTGTACCGGGGTATTGGTGCGGCTGGTGTGGGCCATCACTCGGTAGCGGCCCTCTAAAATTTCTACCTGGGAAGTGTCGAGGGGCAACCAACTCTGGTCGCCCTCCTTTTGCAGCAGAAATTCCCAATACTCCATAGTTCAAGCCCCAGTTTAAGTCCTGAGTTTAAAGCCGATTTTGGGGAACAAGCCACCCATGATGCTTCAGGATACTCCCTAGCGGCAAACCTGCACTGTTACCCCAGCAAACATTCAGGGCCAAATCGTAGCAATGCCTACATTTTGAGAGAGCCTGCTTTCTACCTCTCTACAGAGGGGGCTGCCTCAACCTCGCCCTA
This sequence comes from Leptolyngbya sp., assembly GCA_003249105.1. Lineage (GTDB taxonomy): Bacteria > Cyanobacteriota > Cyanobacteriia > Phormidesmidales > Phormidesmidaceae > Nodosilinea. The sequence goes on from QBLT01000002.1 coordinate 15,633, forward strand.
CGCTATAGAAGTAACCTCTTAGGAGACGATTACATCATGTCTATCGAAGATAGAGCCAAGGCCACTGCCAAAGATGTTGAAGGTAAGCTTCAGGAAGGCGCTGGCAAGCTGACCGGCGATCGCGAAGCTCAAGCTAAAGGTAAGGCCAAGCAGGCTGAGGCCGACGTGCGCCACGGTGTGGAAGATGCAAAAGACAACGTCAAGCGCGCCATTGACTAATGCCTTAGCAGCTCTGCTTAAGGTTGTCTAATCTTAGAAGCTCCGATCCATAGAGGGTCGGAGCTTTTGATTACAGGGGATAGCGGCGGCAACCCAAAATCCCCTGGCAATGCTTGTATCATTCTCAGCCCTGCGCACTGGCACTTTTGGCTCAGGTGTTTAGCCCAGCAAGTCGTTTAACTCGGCCTCGGTCGCTCGAAACCCAACCAATACCGCCTGACCGTCTTTGACAAACAGGGGGCGCTTGAGCAGCATGGCATCGTTAGTAAAGGCGTCAATCCAATCGGCATCGCCCCAGGACTGCTTCTCGTCTCCCAGCGCCCGGTAGGATTGCCCCGAGGTATTGCGCATGGGCTTGCTGCTGAGGTTGTCTACCCAGGTCGCGATCATGGCCCGGCTGGGAGGATGTTCTTTGGTGTTGACAAAGTTGTAGGCAATGGCGCGGCTATCTAGCCATTGCAGCGCTTTTTTGCAGGTGCTACAGGTGGGAATGCCATAGACTGTCAGCGTCATAGCGGCGATCGGTTAAGGAATAATTTTAAGGACAAGCAATTACAACAGACAAAAAGCGGAGATTAGGACCACATCCGAATCACACAACCCCGCTTCCCCACAGGTGAAACTGCAGGGGCAAATGGTATTTGCCTAGAGAAATCACAAGGTAGACAAGTAGGGTTTAGCATAAAACGCAAAAACGTCCCGGCGATCGAGACGTTTTTGCAGCGCTTTAACCTCTCGTGGGGTAGCCCACTAGCTTAGGTGTCGTACACGCGGCACTCGTCGGCCTCAGGGTTGCTGTCGCAGTAGACTTCTAGAGAGTTTTTATCGGTGCCTTTGTCGCGCTGGTGAGAGGCTTCTGCCTGGAGCTCTTCTACAGCATCCCAAGCAGCGGCGCACTCCTGGGAGCTGCCGCCGCTGGCGTCACAGGCGGCCCGGGCACCTTCAATTTCTTTTTCGATGCGCTCTTTGATATTCTCGCTCATGTCCTTTCTTACCGTTGTAAACAACTAGTGGGGGCCTAGGGCCTGGTCAGCAGGGGCAAACTATAAGATTAGATTGGCAAATCCCGACTCCAGGCTCAGTATACTGCACCAATTCAGGGGCCCTGGCGGTAGAAACTCTACCTCTACGGGGTAGAGTCACGCCCTTGACAGATCCCCCGGTGATCTAGAGGAGGTCAGTATAAGTACTTATTGATCATTGTACACATCTCTACAAGGGCCGGGGTAACCGCTGAACATTCTGACCCCAGGTGAATTTACTCAGGGGGAGGAGCAATCCGATCTAGACTGGAACCACCCAAGGAGGGGGTTACCCAATGACCGACATTCCCCAAATCGACCACCCACCTATGGAGTGGGTCAATGCGGTGTCGACCCGTCCCTCCCTGGAGGGGGCTGTGAAGGACGTGGTAGAGCAGCTGAAGCACCAATTGACGGGGGCGCCTGATCTGGGCCTGGTGTTTATTTCGTCGTCATTTACCAGCGAGTTTGCTCGCCTGCTGCCCCTGCTCCACGACCTGTTGCCCATACCAGCTCTGGTGGGATGCAGCGGTGGCGGCATTGTGGGCATGGATGACCAGGGCCATCCCCAAGAACTAGAGGACACCCCGGCCCTCAGTTTGACGCTGGCGAGGCTGCCAGGGGTAACGGTGCGGAGCTTTCATCTGTCGAGCGATGACCTGCCGGATCTCGACAGCCCACCCGATGCCTGGTCTGAGCTGATGGGGGTCGCACCAGAGGCAAACCCCCAGTTTATTTTGATGGCTGACCCGTTCTCATCCAACGTCACCGACCTGCTCCAGGGGCTCGATTTTGCCTACCCCAGCGGCGTGAAGATTGGCGGTCTGGCCAGCGTTGACGGGTTCAATCGCCACAGTGGGCTGTTTTGCGATCGCACTCTCTATACCGAAGGCGCGGTTGGGGTAGCCCTAACGGGGCCGATTGTGCTCGACACCATTGTGGCCCAGGGCTGTCGCCCCATCGGCCCGGTCTATCGGGTGGACAAGGCTGAACGCAACATTCTGCTGTCGCTGAGCGACCCAAAAGACGACGACTCGGCGCGCCCGCCCCTAGAGCTGCTGCAAGAGCTGTTTGAAACTCTGCCTGAGAGCGATCGCCAGCTGGCCCAGAGTTCTCTTTTCATCGGCATGGCCCAGGACAGCTTTAAGCTCAGCTTGAATCCGGGCGACTTTTTGATTCGCACGCTGCTGGGGGTTGACCCCAAAATGGGGGCGATCGCCGTGGGCGATCGGCTGCGCCCGGGGCAGCGAGTGCAGTTTCACCTGCGCGATGCCCACACCTCCGCTACCGATCTCGAAACCCTGTTGCAGCACTACCAGCAGCAGGCTCCCGTCGCGATCGCTCCCGCCGGAGCGCTGATGTTTGCCTGCATGGGTCGCGGCGCCGGACTCTATAACCAGGCCAACTTTGACTCCGGTCTGTTTGCCCAATACCTACCTGGGCTTCCCCTAGGGGGCTTTTTCTGCGGCGGCGAGATTGGCCCCGTGGGGCAGACGACATTTCTGCACGGGTTCACGTCGGTGTTTGGAATTTGTCGGCAGCCGTAGAGGGGTAAGGAGAAGGTGAGGGAGGTGGGGAAGATGAAGAGGATCGAAACTTTCTAGCTTCCCTATCTTCCTAACCTCACCCCTCTACCGCAAACCCAGCTCTAGCGAAGGCGTCAGTCCTTCAATGGTTAGGGTATAAGTAATAGCGCTGGTGCCAATGCCCTGCCAGCCGGTGATAAACCCACCTTCGTCGAGAATTGGCCGGTGTTCGGGGGTGGTGACAGCGGCATAGTAAACCCCAGTAGCAGACAGGGGTTTAGCCCCCAAGTAAGGCTCCTGGCCAGCGGTGGTGCGGCCCGCAGACAGCAATCGACCAGCGGCATCGAACAGGAACAGCTGAGCCGCATCGTTGGTATAGAGCACACCAGGACGCTGCTGAATGACGGTTAGATCGAGGCTAGCGCTGTCTCCCTGGGCACCGAGAAAGGCGTAGATATCGATGCGGCGGCTGACGGCTCCGGTGGTGACGCCGCTGCCGCTGCGGGTGTTGACGCGCTGGGCCTCGGCCAGGGGGCTGAGGGGAGTGTCGGCGGTAACGCCCAGACCGGCCTGCCAGAGGGCTTCATACTGGCGCAGGGTCTGATCGGCGGCAACTACGGGAGTGCCCCGGCCCACGCTGGAGTACACCCCTCGATCAAAATCCAGGGGGCGACCGCTGTAGCCGGGCAGACCAAACCCGGCAAGCACGGGTTCACAGCCGTCGATGGGGCTCACCACCGTCTGGTTTTGGCGAAATAGCTGCATTTGGCGGCGAAACGTCACTAGCTGGGCGCGGGTTTTGATGGGGAGCTCAGGAACTTGTTCGAGCTGGCTACTGTGGGCGATCGCGCTATCCCAGTCATTCAAGCAGACCGCTAGCCGCAAAGCCTCTTGCACAACGGCGGTAGATTGGCCGTGGGCTGGGGCGGCAGCCAGCGTCGCTAGCAAGGCAATCGTTGACCGGCACAACCAAGACCTAACTTTTGTCGCCCTCATTGCCGCTGACTCCTCTAGGTACTGCTGCATCCGCTGGTCTCACTGTACCCACAAGTCTACCGAGGCTCGCCCATAGTGGGCCAAAAACTTGTCGCTGCCGGTTTCTTGCCGCCGCAGCCAGGCCCAGAGCTGATCGCCCAGAGAAAAGTGCCACCACTCGTTGGGATGGCGGCGAAAGCCCGCCGATTTCATCGCCTGATTGAGCAGGGTGCGGTGGGCGTGGAAGGCTTGCTCGGCAGAGGTCGTGCCAGCAGCAAAATGGTCGGGGTGCGATCGCGGCGACACCTCATCAATGGGCGACCCCATATCGACTACGCTCCCGCTAGCATCGATCAGCGTCACATCTAAGGCGGCCCCAGTACTGTGGGGCGGCGGCGTGGCTGGGTCATCGCTGGGCATGGCCCAAAACTGCACCACCTCCGCCATCACCTCGTCGCGCTGGGCAGGGGTGATGGCATTCATCTGCCAACCCCGCGCCTGGACCTGCTCTAGAAACGTGTGATCTACCATGAACCGCTGCACCGCCACGGGGCGAAAGGCGTCAAAAATCTGCATGCACCAGCCAGGATATTGGTGCTGCAAGGATGCCTGAGCCTGTAGGAGGGCCTTCAACACCTCCTCTCGTAGATAGAAAGGCGACTGATTGCCGTAGGGGGCTCCTAGTGCCTGGTAGGGATGGGGCTGCACCAGGGCAAAGCGATCGCCGGGTATGGACACCAGCGGTTCATTGCGATCGCAGATCGGAATAGCCTGGTAGAGTTTCATGGTACTTTTCCCCAGCTTGAAGAGTTCGTAAATAGTTAGGCCCAACATCATTTTTAGGCTGGTGCTCAACTCCAGAAGCATCGATAGTCGAATGTATAGGTGATTGGAACCGTGCCCCTACGTTGTGCTAAAAGCAGTCTACCGAATGAACATCGGCGCAATTTTGGCCTTAGCCGGACAAATCGGAATGCTCATCCTTGGGGTTGGCCTGTGGGGATGGTGGCTTGCCGCCCTAGCGGCCCCGCAGTCTACGATTCTGATCGCGGGGCTACTGCTGGCCTACGGGCTGGGGACGGGATGGGGCAGCGTGGTGCCAGCCAGCGCGGCTGTTTCTATGGCGATCGCCCTGGTGGTCGCCTTCGACATCTTCCCGCCCTTTTGGCCCGACAACATCCACTACAAATATTGGGCCTACACCGTACTGCTGCTGTGGGCCGCGAGTGTCGCCCTCATCGGTCTGCTGGCGGCAGTAGGTCAACGGCTGCGCCGAGCAAAGCCAGCCGATCGCTGGGGTGGGCGGTTAGCTCTGTTAGCCAGTTTGTTGGGCATGCTGTGGATCGGAGCCCACCTCTACCAGTCCCATTGGCCCAGGTGGATACCTTGGCCTTAGCCATCTTTCTCCAACCAGCTTGTTTGGGAAAACTCTAGCAACGGGTTTCAGCGAGTTATGAAAGCCTACTTCCAAAATTTGCGGCGGCTGAATGTGCAGGGCACCACCACCCGGCGACCCTCACCCACGCCTGCCACCTACTTGGCCCAGATTGACCCTCAAGTACAGGCCAGCCTAAATACTGAGCAGTGGACAGAATTAGAGCGGGTAGTTGGCCTAGCCATTCCCAAACCGGCCCCCAAGCTGGTCGATCTCAGGTTTGAGGTTGACCTGTTGATTAGCCGCTACTTCATTGTGCTGATGGTGGGCAAAGACCGCCGTCGCGTTCCCCGCAATACTCCGGTTTCTAAACTTACCCAGTTCGGCAACTGGGTGGCAGCAGTGCTGCTGCTACTGGGGTTTAACCTGGCCCTTAGCACTAGCGTGTTGATGGCAGCCTATCTGATTAAGTCGGCCCTGGGCATCAACCTGCTGCCGGGTCACTTTCGGGGGTTTGGCAACTAGAACCCAACGGTGTCGGCCCGCTAAGCCCCCCTGCCAGCCGCCCTAGGCCAATTCCCAAACTAGTGTATTGCCGGATATAGGGCTGCATGGCGAATTTCGATACAGTGGCTTCAGCGTTGTTTTTTGCCCCATGAGCCAGCCGCCAAAATTGGATTCCGCAGCCGTAGAGCCACTTCAGGAAAATTTATCGGCTCGGTTAGGCGAGCTGGCCCGACTTTTTTTAAAACTGGGAGCGATCGGCTTTGGTGGCCCCCAGGCGCACATTGCCATGATTCACGATGAGGCCGTGGTGCGGCGTGGCTGGCTCAAGGAAGAGCAGTTTCTAGAGGGGGTAGCGATCTGCGAAATGCTGCCCGGCCCGGCCTCAACCCAGACTGGTATTTACACCGGGTACTTGCGAGCGGGGCAGTTGGGGGCGTTGGTAGCGGGCGTTTGCTTTATCTTGCCTGCGTTTTTGATTGTGCTGGTGCTGTCGTGGGCCTACTTCAAGTTCCAGGGAGTGCCCCAAATCGAGGACTTGTTTTTGGGCATTTCACCCGTAGTGATCGCCATTGTTTTTGGCTTCTGCTGGAAGCTGGGCAAAAAGGCGATTAAAGACTGGCAGGGGGTGGCGATCGCCCTCACCGTCCTTCTGCTTTCCCTCATCTTCCGCGTCAACATTCTGCTGCTCTTTTTGCTGGCGGGCTTGGCTGGACTCGCTATCTATCGCCCTACCGCGCCACCACCGGCTGGGCCATCGACCCGCACCAGCGCCTGGCTCGCCCCTCTGCTGCCCATTACCCAGGGACTGCCTAACCTGCTAGGGAATCTGCCCGCCGACCCCGTGGCGGTGTCTAGCTTCTGGGGGTTCGATCGCATCCAAGCCTCCGTTGTCCCCCTCTCGACCTTCTTTCTCAAGACCGGGGCTTTTATCTTTGGCGGCGGCCTGGTGATCATTCCTCTGCTAGAAACCGCCGTGGTAGATGACTTTGGCTGGATGACCCGCAACGAGTTTATCGACGGTGTGGCCCTGGGCGAACTCACGCCCGGCCCGGTGGTGATCACCGCCGCCTTCGTGGGCTATAAGGTTGCCGGGGCGCTGGGGGCGCTGGTTGCCACGATCGCTATCTTCACCCCATCCTTTCTATTCATCATGTTTGCCTCGCCGTTTCTGGTGCGGCTGCGGCAAAACCCTTGGGTGAAAAGCTTTCTCAAGGGGGTAATGCCAGCGGTATTGGGGGCGATCGCCGCCGCCGCCATTCCCCTTGCCGTTGCCGCCCTGCGACAGGACACTGTGCCCCGCACGGTTGTTGCCGTCACCGTGGGCCTCGCCGCATTGGTGGCCCTGGTGCGCTATCAACGTCCCACCTGGCAACTGGTGCCCGCTGGGGCGATCGTAGGGCTAATTGCGGGAGCAGTGGTTTGATTTTGAATTTTAGGTTTTGGCAAGGTTGACCCTTTTGTCGGCCAGACTCGGGCCAGCACCAATCTAAATCCTCGACGCATTCCACTCGTTCTACAAACCTTATTTAGCGCAGTTTTATCGACCAGCTTCTAGGATTTGGTCAGCCGTCAGTTCTAAACCTGGAAAGGTGAGCGAAACAACTGGCTGATCGCTTCGAAGCTGCTGAATTTCGTACTCTCCGCCAACCAATGTGCAAATTGAGAGCATAGGTTGCTTAGGTTTGCCAATGTGTCGAGTGCCCCCTAGCCCAGCATAGTCGGCAATCCAATACTCTGGAACGCCTAAAACGGCGTAGTCTTCAACCTTGCGAGCATAGTCGTTTTGCCAGTTGCTGCTTACTACTTCTGCCACAAACTTAATTGAGCTACCCAACGTCAAAACTGACTGCTCAGCCCAAAGCGGCTCTTGAGAAAGCCGATCGCGATCAACAATCGCAACATCGGGTCGAAAGGCTGTCATCCCGCTATTAGAAGGACGCAACAGCCCTCGCTGAAGCACAAGCCAGGGTAAGTCCAATCTATCAATCTGCACACAGAGCTTTGCCGTAATAAAAGCCGCAACTTCTTCATGGAGACCAGTAGGTTCCAAATCGAAAACCTCGCCATCGATTAGTTCGTAGCGGTTATCGCCACTATACCGGGCGAGAAATTCGTCAAAGCTAACGGGCTTCTGCTGGATGGTTTGATCGATCGCAGTGGCCACAATTTACCTCTGTGCAATCAGCACCTTCAGCCTATCAAGTTGTCACCATGCCGTGTTCTAGGGCGAAGCGCACCAGTTCTGTGCGGCTGTTGGTACCGGTTTTGCTAAATAGACGGCTAACGTACTTTTCAACGTTGCGTACGCTAGTCTCCAGGCGGCTGGCGATTTCTTTGTTCATTAGCCCTTCGGCCACCAGATCCAGCACGCTCTGCTCGCGGGGGGTAAGGTCGATGCGAATGTCTGAGGTCACCTTGGCGATGCCGCTCTTTTGGGTCAGCATGGCTTTGATTTCTTCGATCTGGCGGGCCATGACGGCGATGTCAGGAATGTCGCCCGCGTCGATAGTTTGGGCGGCGCGACGGCCCATCAGGTTGCTGACCACTGCTACCAGTTCTTCGGGGTCGAAGGGTTTTGAGAGGTAGGCGTCGCAGCCCGCGTTGTAGCCCTGGATGCGATCGCTGGTCATGCCCCGCGCCGTCAAAAACAGCACCGGCAGGCCCTTAAAGCGAATGTCGTCGCGCACTTGGGCTAAGAAGGCGTAACCGTCGACCTGGGGCATCATAATATCGGAGATCAGCACGTCGGGCGTCTCCTGTTGCAGTAGATCCCAGCCTTCCTTGGCGTTGCTGGCAGAACGCACCGTAAAACCGCTGTCTTCTAGGTAAGCTTGTACCGCCTCGCGCAGACCTGGCTCATCGTCTACCAGCAAGATATTCCCGGTTTGCTCAGACATAACATCGCCCCAGATGACCTATTCATGCCCACTTTAACGCGGAATTGTCAGGGCGGAATCAGTTCACGCCCCTGAAGCCAACAAGACGCTAACCCAATGGTGCCGCAAAATGGAAAACCTGCTGTTTTATCTAGGCTTTGCCACCCTCATGGCCCACGAACTCGACGCCATGACCCAGGCCGAGTGGCGACTTCTGCTTGTGCTCAACCGCCTGCCCGATGCGATCGCCGAAATGGCCTTTGTGCTGGTTCACATTCCCCTGGTGGCAGGGCTGCTGTGGATCACCAATAGCGGCAATCCTGTCCTACGCCGCTGGTCGCGCATAGCTGTGGCGATCTTTCTCGTCATCCACGCCGGCTTGCACAAACGGCTCGATCACAGTCCTCTCTATACCTTCGACTCCGACCTCTCCCTGGGGTTAATCTACGGCGGCGGTGCGCTGGGGCTGCTGTATCTGTTGACTGTTTTGGTCATCGCTCGACAAACTCTACCGATAGATTCTCAAACCACGAACTAGCGAACACCTGATCACGCCCTACCCGTGCTTGGTCAAGGGCCAAGTTTGATCGACTACCATGGGTTACAAGACCCCATCCAGGCCAAAGACACGTTTGGGCTTGGGCTAGCGATCGTAGGAGTGCTGATTTATGGACGGGTCATTTCCCCAAGGCTTGCTCAAGAGCGAGTTGCTCCACCGCCTGGCCATTAACCTCGACACCGCCGAGGAGTTTGGCCCCATTGCCGAGGTTTGGGTAAGCGGGCGCACCCACCAGATCAAAGGCATTGGCTGTAGTGCTGGCGGGCTGTTGAACCGCCAAAGTCGACGGTTTTTGTGGTCTCAGATTGGCTCGATCGGGCGCGATGGGGTAGTGGTCAAGGCGGGGGCTGGCATCGAGGCCATTGATGAGCATTTGCAAGACTGTTTGCCCCTAGGCGAAGTCGAGCTGTGGTCAGACCACGGCGATCGCATCGGTCAGCTCACCGACTACCGCTTTGACCCCACCAGCGGCAACATTCTTGAATACCTGTTTATTCCCGAAGTCACCAGCGCCCTGCCCCCTGGCGTTTACGCCCTCGACCCGATCGCGGTGATCAGCACCGGTCGCCGCCGCATGATGGCCGAAGATACCGCCCTGCGGGCTGCGCCCCTAGTCCGAGAGGGGTTACCCCAGCCCCCCGAGCCAGCGGCGACTCGATCGCCCTTTGCCCACATCCCCCTAGATCGCGTACCCCTAGACAAAATGCCCGACCCCCGACGCGGCTGGGATGCTGCCGTCAAGGGCACCCAAACCATGCGCGACCAGGTGAATGAACAGTTTCAGGAAGGCCGCCACAGGCTGGGGGCCGAGACCCAAGATCGCCGCCAAAAACTTCAGGCCGAGGCCCAAGATAAGCTAAGCGGCCTGCTGGGTAGCGTCAAAAAGCGCACCCGTGGCCTGCGCAATCAGCTGCGCGAGGCGGTCACCGACGCTACCGCTGGCTTGCCCAGCGGCCCCAACCTGCGTGACGACAAAGTGCCCACCATTGATGTGGACGCCATGGAGTTGTGGCCTGAGGACGATTTTCCGCCAGAACGGCCCGGTCATCGCCCCGATCGACGTTAGCTATAGATCGCGCTGGTAGTCGGCAATCGCGTCCAGCAGATCGGCCTTACCCGATGCTGGGATCAAATCGGCCAGGGTGACGGTTTTTTGGCCCCCGCCAATGGCCACCGACGTGCTGGTCAAAATATCGGCTACGGCAGACTCAGTTACCTTGTCGCCAGCGACCAGGGGATAGAGCTTTTCGGCCAGGGGGGTGTGCAGTTTGGCATCGCCCAGATACAGGTGCCACTTGGCCACATCGAGATACACCTTGTCGCCAATGGTGGCGGCTAAAGACTCAATGGCGCGGGCGGTAGAGGCGTCAGACATCGCTGGGGTTCTCCATCTAGGGGTCTGGGTTGGCGTCAGAATCAGCCGTAGAGGCTAGGGGCGCAGGGGAGTAGTCTGCGATCGCAAAAATATAGACCGCATTAGCGACCAAAATCGGCAGCCAGGTCAGGGTTACCTTACTTGCCCAGGGCACCCACTCAGGGTTAAGGGTATTAAAAAACCACAGCCCAGAGTTAACGGCAGTGAATGCTGCCACATGCACCGCAAAGTTGATGCGGTCTTCTAACTTGCGGTAGGCGGGGTCTTCTCGGGTGGGTTTACGGGGCCAACGGGGTGGCATAGGCCAAATATCACAATTACGCTACACCCTTCATTCTAAAGGCGCGCGGGCTAAAGACGTGGGGGGCATTCCCCACTGGCCGATGTAGGCATAGATTGCCAAAGCCGCCGCCGTCTGAACGTTGAGCGACTGCACCACACCATACTGCGGAATCACTACAGCCTGGTCGCAGGCCGCCGCCACGGCTGGGGGAATGCCCGTTAGCTCACGCCCCAGCACCAGCACCGCCCGCTCAGGAAAGCGCATCTCGGCTAGGGGAACCGCTTCGGGTCGAAGATCCAGCGCAATGGAGATGTAACCTTGCTGCCGCCGGTCATCCAGCCACTGGGGCAGCCGCTCCGCTGTGCAGGCCACCACAGGTTGCCACTGGTGGGTGGCCACCGCCACTTGACGAAACTTGCGATTTCGAGCCAGCGCTAACTCCCTGAGCACCAGAGCCTCCAGCCGAAAGGCTTCGGCAGTGCGGCACAGCATGCCCAGATTCATAGGATTTTCGACCAACGAGGCGCACACTACCAAAGGGTGGCGGGGCAAATTTGGGTACTGAGTCCGAAATAACGCCATAGATCAGGTGTCTGGGTTAGAACAGCCCAAAATGCCAAAATTCCGGCCTATCGAGCACTTTTTTCAGTTTTTGCTCTTCTATAGCCATCGCCAGATCGGTTAGGACATTCTGCACAATTCCTTGAAGCGATGACTATACGTCAGTGCGCTGCCTCTGTTTTTGTCCATGGTAGTAACTGTGTCCCAAGCGCAGTGGCCAACGCTATATTTTCGTACTTTTGCCACGGATGATGATGCGATCGCACCTGGGACAACAGAAAACCCGTCCTGCCTAGACAGAACGGGTGAGGTGCCATCATCAACTAGATGATCGCAAACTAGACGGGCGTAGCCATTAGTCTGCGATCAGAGCAATGTTAGAAAACACAAATTCCTGCTTATCGGTGTCGTCGTCAACCCCGGTTTCGATAGAGCGGCGAGAGAGAATGTAGTAGCCGCCAACCTCGGTGTATTCGTCTTCAAAATCGCTGAGGCCGCCCTTTTGCTCACCAGTTTTAGGGTCGTGATAGACCGAGTCGTAGCGGTGTGACAGGTAGCCTGAGCCAGTGTCGTGGCTGCTGTAGGTGTGAATGGTGACCACAACGCCGTGGATGTGGCGGTGCACCATCGACACTTCGTTGTCTTTGAGCTGGTAGCGATCGCCCTCAGCCTTACCGCCCATCAAGATCTCTATCGAACCGTCGGCCAGGGTTTCGCCATAACTAAAGGTGTTGTTGCCGTGGCTGTCTTCAAACTCGCGCCGCACCCGGTGAATCGAGACCTCAAACAGCTGACCATGCACCATTTTTTGGGCCGCCTCATCGGCAATGCCGCTCACTTCCAGCTTGAGGTCGGCGCTGACCTTGACCTGGCCGCTGTGGGTCTGGCCGTTGTGGGTAAACGTCACATCGGCGGTGTAACCGGGGAACGCGGCATCCCAGGTATAGCGATTTTCGTAGGCAGCGCGAAATAAGTCCCGTGCTGCAAGCTGAGTTCCAACCATTAAAAAATTCTCCCGGTTCATGTTTGGTGCACAAACAGCGCCCTGCCGCTGTGCTGGAGCTTCTCTAGCATAGCGATTCTGGGCTCCCCTGGGCTTGGCCTGGGCTGAAGTAGTCAGCAGGGTCAGCCATCAATTGCAAAGAAATGTATTGTAGTTTACAGTGCTAACGGGGGTCGCCTCTTTAGAATAAAAGACCCATAATTCATTTAGGCTTGTGCTGCCGCATTTTGCTGGGTAGATCGGGTTCTAAAAGCTCAATTTAGCTCTAGTTTTCCACAGGCTGCTCGTGAGCCTCGGCTTTAAGGTATCTGCTAAAAAGCCTGCCTAGTCAGGGCTTTTTAGCATAATCGCTATTGTTAAACGGTCAAAGCTGTGGGTTATCCACAGCTTTTTGGTCTGTCTGTGGATAACTTATTGTCGGTGAATGATTGGACGATCGCACCCCTCATCCACCGATGCTACCGGCGTACTGATCGATCGCCTTAAAGAGCTGGTTCACCTCAGCCACCGTAGTAAACGGGTTGAGCAGTACCGCCTTTAACCATCGCTGCCCCCGAAAGTTAGGCACCGACAAAAAGATCTGGTGCTGCTTCAGCAGGTAGTCCTGCAAGCTGACGTTCCAGGCATCCCACTGGGATGGCGGCAGCGTCGGAGGGCAGCCGCGAAAGCAGATCAGATTCATCTCCGGCTCGCTAGCCAATTCTAGATAGGGCCGCTGGCGCACCTGGGCGACAAAGTGAGCGCCTAGGGCATAGCTGGCCTCAATCAGTTCGGCGCAGCCCGCCTGGCCCAAATGCTGAAGGGTGAGCCACAGCTTGAGCACGTCGGCATGGCGGGTGCCCTGCACTGTCAGTTCCCCCAGGTTTACCCAATCCGGCTCACTGTTCATGTAGGGTGCTGACACTCGAAAGTGACTGTGCAGCAACCCCAGATCGCGAAAGAGCACCGAGGCACAGGTTTTAGTGACATACAGCCATTTTTGGGGGTTGAACGTCACTGAGTCAGCCTGTTCAATGCCTGTCAGCCGCTGACGGTGCTGGGGCGAAAAGGCGATCGCCCCCCCATAGGCCGCATCCACATGGAACCATAGCCCATAGGTCTGGGCAATGCGGGCGATCGCGGGTAGCGGGTCAATGTTGCCGGTGACGGTGGTGCCCGCCGTGCCCACCACCGCAAAAGGCCGCTGCCCGCGGGCGATCGCTCCCTGAATTTTCTCTTCTAGGGCATTGGCGTCCATTTGAGCATTGGCATTCGCAGGCACCAGCACCACCCCCTCCAGCCCCAGCCCCAGCACCATCGCCGCCTTTTGAATCGAGGTGTGGGCCATTTCCGAGGCCAAGATCACCGGTGGCGGCCCCCCGGCCAACCCCTGCCGTAAACAGTCCAGCTTGACGTTGCGAGCCACGGTCAGCGCCTGCAAATTGGCCAGGCTGCCGCCACTGGCCAGCAGCCCCCCGGCCTGCTCCCCCAGCCCAAACATTTGGGCCAGTTCTGCCAGCAGCAGCGGCTCCAGGCGCGACAGCGCGGGCGACATCTCCACACTCAGCATGTTGTTGTTCAAGGCTGCCGCCGCCCAGTCGCCCACAATCGAAGCCGTGCTGGGCAAGGGGTCCATATGGCCCATATAACCAGGGTGGGCCGGGTTCATCGACTGGGCCATCAGGTCGCCCAGGGAGGCTAACAGAGGAGCGATCGCCGTAGGCTGAGCGGGAATACCGCTAAACTCAACATCCTTGATCGCGGGCAGAGGGGCGTGGCTAGCTGCCCCAGTGGAGTAGTCGAGAATTTGCTCGACCACCCGCTGCAAAATCTCTGCGATGGCCGCCCGATTATGGCCCTGGGGATCGATAAACGCGGTAGCAGGCAAAACCGATGGAGCCAACGTACACCTCTTGCACGAACTATGGCTCAATTATCTCGCCAATGCTCTACCCCATGCTAGAGAAACCAGGGTTTCTACAGGCGTTGAATCAGCAGCGGCGGTGAGAGATGTGCCTGGGGGGCAGCGGCGCTCTCTTTGGTGATAGCTACGGCCCGTACGAGACTGCGATCGCGGCGGTACACCGGCGGCAGATCAATCGGTTGTGACACCTGACCCTGCTCATCCACCGTGAATACGGTAGTGAGAATAGCGTTTTTTTGATCCACGGTGGCGGTGGCACTGGGGTCTACCACCGTCCACAGCACGTATACAGAGCCAGGCTCCAGGGGAGGCAAGTTCGCCACCGTGAGGGAGCCTGCCAGGTTATTGGGGTCAATCACCACCTGAGCCTGCCCCACTGCCGCACCACCCTCAGGAGCACCCAGGGCAACGGTTAGGGTTTCGTGCGGCTGGCTGGCCCGCTCAAGCTGTAGCGATCGCCAAAGCATCAGGTTGCTCAAACTGAGGCCAGCAATTAACGTTGCTGCCGCTGCTCCCCAAAGGTTTCCCCAGCGACGAGGTCGCCGCCCCAGAGTCGACACTGGAATCGCAACTGGAGCACTCCCCACTTCATCTCCAGACTCAGCCGACTTAGCAGCCTGTAACAGAGCCATCCTCAGATGGGCAGGCGGGCTGATCGGATCGTCGCCGTAGGCCATTTCCAACATCTGCTGAAGCTGGTCGATATCCTGCTGTAGATCGGGGTTGACCGCCAGCAGATCCGCTAGAGTAGCCGACTCTTCTCGGCTGAGGTCGTAGAGGACGTAGCCCGCCAGCAGGTACTGCAATTGTTCCGATGAAATCGACCCAGTCATAGTGCTAGTTACCCCAACGCTCTTGGAGAAGTTGTCGTAGCCTCAGCAGGCCGCGACGAGAATGAGTTTTGACGGTTCCCAGGGGGGTATCGAGCTGTTCAGCAATGGTGACCTGGGATAGCCCTTCGTAGTAGGCTAGGCGCAAAATCTTTTGCTGACTCTCAGAAAGCTGGGCCAGAGCAGTCTGGATGTCTTGGGCACGCTCGGCCTGGGCTAAGGCCTGCTCAGGGGTCTGGGCTGCGGGCACTGTGTGGATAGACTGAAGCCGTTCTACCGCAGCCCGAGCTACCTGGCGCGATCGCAGGCGGTCAATGGCGCGCGATCGCGTCAGTATGGCCAAGAACGTGCGCAACGAGCCTCGCTGGGGGGCATAGGCCGTCGATGGTAGCTTGACAAAGATGTCCTGCGTCAGGTCTTCGGCTTCCTGGGTGTGGCCCAGCACTTTGAGAGCAATGCCGTAGACCAGTCCACCGTGGCGATCGTATAGAGAACCAAGGGCGTCAGTTTGCCCTGTCTTTAAAGCTAACCAAAGGTCTGTATCCGTGGGCGCTCCAGCGTCCGCCGAGGTCAGTCGATCAAAATCCATATCCATCGGATGCTCAGACACCAGACCCGTCGTCGCGGCTGGAGGGCGCAGTTCTACCGCAGTCATTGTTCTATACAATGCCATGCTTTGGGCCATACATTGGGTCTGCTGCCATCCTGTTGGGTGGGGCTGGCACTCAACCACCACCCAACAGGAATAGAGTCTGTCGCGATCGCCTAAGCAGGCATCAAAATGCCCCGCAGTTCGCCAGCCCGGTAGCGAGTAGTGTGGAAGTCGATATACAGCATGCCGTTTTGCAGAGCCTGAAGCTGTTCAGGCGTAAGGGTGTAGTCGCCCATGGCGCTGCCACCGCGACCGTTGGCATTCATCGTCACCTCTAGGGCGTACTGAAATGGCCCGTTTTCACTAGCGCTACCGCGGTGGACGTGAAACGCCGAGGTGATGTTGGGGTTGGGCGGATCGAGCGGGTCGGTGGCATAATCGCGCGGGGCACTGCTCAGTTGGCGAAAGCTACCGCGCACCACCAGGCGATTGCCGGACAGAGCCGCCCCAACCACTCCACGCGCATCGGTCATAACCCCTTTAGGCACAATATTCTGGCCGCTGAGCATGGCTATGTAGGTAACGATGGGCTCATTTAGCCCCTGAGCCAGCAGGGGAGCCATCGCCGCCGCCAGGTTTGCATCGATTTGTTCTCCTAGGGCAAAGGTATCACTAGAGGCACCAGACCAGGGAGTCGCTGCTGCGGTAGCGGGGGTTACTAACGGCACCTGAGCCACCACCCGGCTCAGCACGGGGGAGTAGAGTATTGTCACAAACAGACAGGTCGCTAAGGCAAGTAAGCTATTGCGCCAATGCTTTCGCGCTCTCAACATGATGCTTCATTCCACTCAACAAACGGCTAAAAGTCTCTTCGGTGAAGACTCATACCCAGTACGCAGCTCTCTACAGATTGGATGCAGTAGCATGGCATGAAAACTGAGCGAGCCACACAGTCAGTGGCGCAATCGCTGAGTTGAGGGCAGATCCGTAAGCACATTGCCCTGCTTCAGCGTTGATCTCCGGTGCTGCTCAATAACGCCCCCTGCCAGCTAACCCCCTGCATGGAAATCACCTGTCAGCCTTTTACCGTTCACAAGCGCGTGCCGCTCACCATCAGTCGCGGCACCACGGCCCAATCGACTAACCTCTGGCTAAAGCTCAGCGCCGAGGGCATAGAAGGCTGGGGCGAAGCGGCTCCTTTTTCTATTGGCACCCATCGGCAAACCTTAGCGATGTTGCAGGCAGATATAGTTCGCCTACAGACAGCCATAGCCCCTTACCATCCGCTAGAACGCCAGGCCGTTGAGTCTGTGATCGGCGTGCTATCGCTCCATTCGGCCACCCGCGCTGCGCTTGATGTAGCCCTGTGGGACTGGTGCGGCAAGTTTGTCGGGCAGCCCATCTGGCGGCTGCTGGGGTTAGATTTAGGCTGCATTCAGCCGACATCGGTTACAGTCGGCATTTCATCGCCCGAGGCCGCCCATCAGCGATCGCAGGATTGGCTACAGCAGACTTCCGCCCGCGCCCTTAAGGTGAAGCTCGGCAGCCCCCAGGGCATCGCAGCCGATCAAGCCATGTTTCAGGCCGTCTACGACCACATCCCCGCCACCGTCAGCCTCAGCGTCGATGCCAACGGCGGCTGGAATCTAGAGGAGGCCCAACACATGGCGGCTTGGCTGAGCGATCGCCGTGTCACCCACCTAGAGCAGCCCCTACCTGTTAGCCAGGACGTCGATTTGGCCAAGCTCAGACAAAACTCGCCGCTGCCAATTTTTGTCGATGAGAGCTGCTTCAGCAGCTCAGATATTCCTCGCCTAATGGATTCAGTCGATGGCATTAACATTAAGCTGATGAAAGCCGGAGGGCTAACCGAAGCCCTGCGGATGATTCACACCGCGCGGGCCTGCGGCCTTCAGGTGATGTTCGGCTGCTATTCCGACAGCAGCCTGGCCAATGGGGCCATGGTTCAGCTCTCGCCTCTAGCCGACTACCTCGACCTCGACAGCCACCTTAACCTGCGCGACGACCCCTTCACTGGCCTGACGCTGGTCGATGGCCGCCTACTTCCCTCTGCCCACCCTGGACTTGGACTTAGCCATGCACCTCAAGCCCGATAGCCGCATTGCCCTGCTCATGCACGAGGGCACCCAGAGCACCATGGGTAAGACGGGCATGGCCCTGCTGCGCTTTAGCCAATCGCCGATTGTGGCGGTGATTGATTACCAGGCGGCGGGACAATCGCTCCACGACCTCACCGGCATCGATAAGCCCATCCCTGTAGTCGCATCGCTTACCGAGGCTCTGACCTATACTCCCGATGTGCTGGCGATCGGCATTGCCCCCTCCGGGGGGAAACTGCCCGACACCTGGTTTCAAGAAATTGAGCAGGCGGTCAAGGCCGGGCTCAGTATTGTCAATGGTCTCCACACACCAATGGCCAACCATCCAGCACTTCTGCCCTGGGTGAGAGACTACCAATGGATTTGGGACGTACGCCAAGAACCAGAGGGGCTTACCGTCGGGTCGGGTCAGGCCAGTCAGCTGGCCTGCAAGCGCATTTTGACCGTGGGTACCGATATGTCAGTGGGTAAGATGTCCGCCACCCTAGAACTGCATCGCGCCTGCCTTCGACAGGGATTACGCTCTAAGGTAATTGCCACCGGACAAACCAACCTCATGTTGGGGGACGACGGCGTCCCGTTAGATGCGATCCGAGTCGATTACGCCTCAGGGGCCGTCGAGCAACAGCTCCTGCGCTACGGCCCCGACCACGACTTCGTTTTCGTGGAAGGCCAGGGGTCGTTACTCAACCCGGCTTCAACGGCTACCCTACCTCTGCTGCGAGGCACCCAGCCTACCCATCTGGTGCTGGTGCACCGAGCTGGGCAAACCCATATTCAAAATTTTCCCACCGTCAAAATCCCCGACCTGCCCAGCGTTATAGCGCTGTACGAGCAGGTAGCGACGGCGGCGGGGGCCTTTTATCCGGCTAAAGTGGTGGCGATCGCCCTCAACACCGGTCACCTCACCACAGCAGATGCCGAAGAGGCTATTCAGTCAGTCGAAGCCCAAACAAAGCTGCCCTGCGCAGACATCTTCCGCACAGGGGCCGACAAACTATTGGCACCTATCCTGGCCTAACGAGGCTACTTCTTGCGAAGACGGTAGGTAATACGCCCCTTGGTGAGGTCGTAGGGAGTAAGCTCTACCTTGACGCGATCGCCTGGCAAAATCTTGATGTAGTTACGACGAATCTTCCCGGAAATGTGGGCTAACACGTTAAACCCATTATCCAAATCGACCCGAAACATCGCGTTCGGCAACGATTCAGTAATGGTGCCCTCCATTTCAATTAAGTCTTGCTTAGACAAGCTGAACTCTCCCTCAGTACACAATCAACAGGCTGAACTCTAGCATAGCCCCAGGAACTACTCGATCACTAGGCGCTTTAGGTCAGCATGAACTACGTCCATGGTTTGATTCCCATCCACCGACACCAGCTGCTGACGGCTGCGATAAAAATCAATCAGCGGCTCCGTCTGCTCCCGGTAGACCTGAAGCCGATTTAGAATCACCGACTCTTCATCGTCGTCACGCCCCCGCTGCAGCAGACGAGCGACAATCACATCGTCCTCAACGTCCAGGTTCACTACAAAATCAACCGGCTGCTCAATCTGCTCTAGCAGCTTCTGCAAAAACTCAGCCTGGGGCACATTGCGAGGAAAACCGTCCAGCAGCCAACCCTTTTGAGTATCGTCCTGACCCAACCGCTCCTGAATCAAATCCAGGATCAGTTCGTCAGGCACCAGCTCTCCAGCACTCATGTACTGCTCCGCTTTTTGGCCTAGCTCACTACCCGCAGCTACCGCTGACCGCAGAATATCCCCAGTAGAAATATGAGGAACCTCGCAGTCCTTAGCAAGCAGCAGAGCTTGGGTGCCCTTGCCCGCCCCCGGCGGACCCAGAAAAATAAGTCGAGTCACTACTGCTTCACCATCCCTTCGTAGCGTTGGGAGATTACGTAGGTCTGAATCTGCTTAGCAGTGTCAATGGCAACACCAACCAGAATCAGTAGCGAAGTGGCTCCAAACCCTCGAAAGGTTTGCACTCGCGTCAAACTCTCTACCGCACTGGGCACAACCGCTACCATACCCAGAAAAATAGCCCCAAGAAAGGTCAACCGGTTGAGAATGCGGCTGATATACTCGGTGGTCGCCTTACCGGGTCGAATGCCAGGGATGCTAGCTCCCATCTTTTTCAGGTTGCGCGATACATCGTCTGGGTTCATCACCAGAGATGAATAAAAGTAGCTAAAGAAGAGAATCAGAACTAGATACAGCGAAACGTAGAACAGGGACGTTGGATTCAGATAGTTGTTAACGAACTGGCTAAACCCAGGGTTAGTGATGTACTGGGTCAGCGAAATCGGCAGCACTAGCACCGCAGAGGCAAAAATGATCGGCATTACTCCACCCTGGTTAAGCCGCAGGGGTAAGTAGTTGCTCTGCTCTAGATAGAGCTTGCGACCCACCTGGCGACGAGCGGAGATAATGGGAATGCGGCGAGTTCCTTCCTGCACAAAGACAATGCCCACAATCATTGCCAGGAAAGCGAGCATAAGGATAATAATGCCGCCCACTAGGCCGCGATCGCCGCTCTGAGCCAATTCAATCGTTTGGCCTAGCGATCGGGGCAGGGTGGAAACGATGTTGAGGAAAATCAGTAGCGAAGCACCGTTGCCAATGCCGCGCTCAGTGATTAACTCACCCACCCACATCACAAACATCGAGCCTGCTGTTAAGGCAATCACCGTCTGGGCTACAAATGCAGGCCCAGGAACTTCCGCAAACTGATACAGCAGGAAGGAAGACAGCAGCGTGCTCTGCAAAATCGCCCAGCCTAAGGCTACATAGCGAGTGATCTGAGAGATCTTACGCCGCCCAGCCTCCCCTTCATTTTTTTGCAGATCCTCTAGCTGAGGCAGAGCCGCCGTCAGCAGCTGCATAATGATCGAGGCATTGATGAAGGGCAAAATACCTAGGGCAAAGATACCCAGAGCAGACAAGCCGCCGCCCACGAAGATATCTAAAAATCCTACAAAGCCAGCCAGACTGCCCGATTGAATAGAAGCAGCAAAAGCTTGGCGATCAATACCCGGGACCGGAATAAAAATCCCTAACCTAACTAATACCAGCAGCCCTAGGGTCACCAGCAAACGGCTGCGCAGGCCAGCGGCCTGGGCCATTTGCATAAATGTTTCCTGCGCGCTTGGATTTTTACCCCGACTTACGACCATGCAACCATACCTCAGGCCTACGTTTAGCAATACATTGACGGCAATAAATAACCACAAAATCTATGGTTACAGTCCATAGCCCTAGTCTAAGGGATGAACGAGTCATCTCGCTATGAGACGACTTCCCATGTACCGCCAGCCTGCTCAATTTTCTCCTTAGCGGACTTGGTAAAAGCCGCCGCTCTAACGTTTAGGGCCACATCAATTTCACCATGACCCAGCACCTTCAAAGGCCCATCATTGGTGGTCAATATGCCTGCTTCGAGCAAGGACTCAAGCGAGACGTCAGTCCCTGCTGCCAGGTCAGACAGCCCTTTAACGTTGATAATGGTATATTCCTTCTGATTGACCAGAGGGAAGTGCTTGAGCTTAGGGATGCGGCGGTAGAGGGGCATTTGGCCACCCTCAAAGCCAGGTCGAGTACCGCTACCCGAACGAGACTTTTGCCCTCGCATGCCAAAGCCACAGCTCGCGCCCTGGCCAGCAGAAATACCGCGACCGACGCGGCGACGGCGGCGCTTAGAGCCGACTTGTGGTTGTGCGTCGTTGATTCTCATGGCTGAGGAAAATAAAAACAGCGATACCGAAATGAATTAAACATAGAGGCTTTCAACCGGGATGTCCCGCTCTTCAGCCACGTCAGCAAAGGTGCGTAGAGAAGCTAGGGCATCAGCGGCAGCCCGGGCGTTGTTGAGGGGGTTATTGGAGCCCAGCTGCTTAGCCAGAACATTTCGTACCCCAGCCAATTCGAGCACTGTACGCACAGCACCACCAGCAATTACCCCAGTACCCGGGGCAGCAGGGCGCATAAACACCTTGGCCCCACCGCCGATCCCGTTGGAGGGATGGGGAATGGAGTAAGAACGAGTCAGGGGCACATCTACTAGATGCTTTTTGCCATCGGCTACGCCTTTCTTGACCGCACCAATGACATCGCCTGCTTTACCAACACCAACGCCGACCTGGCCTTTCTCATTGCCAACAACCACAATGGCGCGGAAGCTAAGTTTCTTACCCCCCTTCACCACCTTGGTCACGCGACGAATTTGGACAACGCGTTCCTGCCAGTCAGTCTTCTTTTCTTTAGTACGCGCTTCTTTGCGACGGTTTGCCATGCCTTTCCCAGCCTTGTTTACATCAAGCAAAATTAGGTGCTTTCATCCAACAATCACGCTTGGCCTAGAGGCTCAAGCCTGCTTCACGGGCTGCTTCAGCCAGAGCCGCTACCCGTCCGTGATACAACTTGCCGCCCCGGTCAAAAACGACTTGAGTGATACCAGCCTTTAGCGCGCGCTCAGCTACCAATTTGCCGACTACCGCAGCAGAGTCCTGAGTAGCTCCCGACTCATCCTTTAGAACATCTGGTTCAACCGTTGAGGCTGCTACCAAGGTGTGGTGAGCAGTATCATCAATGATCTGGGCATAAATATGCTGATTTGAGCGAAACACGGCTAACCGAGGCCGCTCAGAGGTGCCAAACACGCGGCGGCGAATGCGGACGTGACGGCGACGGGTTAATTCTTTTCGACTTGCTTTCATGGCTTATTTCTTCCCTGACTTACCGGCCTTACGTCTGACCTGCTCACCGGCGTAGCGCACGCCTTTACCTTTGTAGGGTTCAGGAGGGCGGCTGGCCCGAATGCTAGCGGCAATGTTGCCTACTAGCTCTTTGTCAATGCCGCTGATGACGACATTGGTATTGTTCTCGACTACAAACTCAATACCAGCGGGGGGCTCGAATACAACTGGGTGACTATAGCCTAGGCTAAGGTTCAAGTTGCGGCCCTGTAGCTGTGCCCGGTAACCAATACCTTGAATCTCCAGGCGCTTTTGATAGCCGTTCGAGACTCCCTCAACCATATTAGCCACCAGGGTGCGACAGAGACCGTGACGCTCGCGGGCTAGCCGAGAATCATCTTTGCGGTTGACCAAAACGGTTTCCCCGTCCTGAACCACCATCACTCCGCTGGGCAAGGTACGAGACAGCTCGCCCTTGGGCCCTTTAACCTGAATGTCCTGACCGTCAATCGTGATTGACACTTTAGCCGGGACTGGGATTGGCCGCTTGCCAATACGTGACATGATGCAAAACTCCTAAATCCTTAGCACTCGATAACGCCCTTGATGACTAGCTATCAGCTGACAGCATCGGCTATTCAGCTATTACCAGACATAGCAAAGCACTTCGCCACCAATACCCTGGCGACGGGCATCGCGGTCAGTCATGATGCCGCTAGAGGTGGAAACAATTGCAATTCCAATACCCCCCAACACCCGAGGTAGCTCTTTTCGGTTGGAATACACGCGCAAACCGGGCTTGCTAACGCGAGTAAGGTTGCGAATGATGGGCTGACGAGTCTTGCCCTTGTACTTGAGGGCGACCACCAGTTGAGGACGCTCTTCAACGGTGGTTTCGGAGTAGTCCGTGATAAACCCTTCTTCCTTAAGCACCTTTGCAATACTCCGGGTCATCCGGGTAGAAGGAATACCTACGGTTTGGTGCCGCGCCAGGTTCGCATTTCTGATGCGAGTCAACATATCCGCAATTGTGTCGTTAGCAGCCATAGTTCTAGTACGCGTATAAACCTGTGTTAGTTGTCACGGAACGGCATACCCAATTCCTTGAGTAGCGCTCGGCCTTCTTCATCGGTGCTGGCGGTAGTCACAATAGTGATATCCATACCGCGAATTTGATCGATGCTGTCGTAGTCAATTTCAGGAAAAATCAACTGCTCACGCAGACCCAAGGTGTAGTTACCACGCCCGTCGAAGCTCTTGGGGCTGATGCCGCGAAAGTCGCGAATCCGGGGCAGGGTCAAGTTGATGAGGCGATTTAGAAAGGCGTACATGCGGTCAGAACGCAGGGTGACCATGATCCCCACGGGCATGCCTTGACGAATTTTGAACCCTGCGATCGCCTTTTTGGCGCGGGTTACCACCGGACGTTGACCGGTGATTAAAGCCAGTTCGCTCAGAGAGGACTCCAGCGCTTTGGCATTCTGAGACGCTTCACCTAGCCCCCGGTTGACGGTCACCTTGACAACCTTGGGCACTTGATGAATGTTGTCGTACTTAAACTGTTCCATCAGCTTAGGTACAACGGTGTCTTTGTATATAGTCTTTAACTGGTCGGTCATGGGTCGTTTCTATCGCTTTCCTGGGCTTGGTCAGGACTAGAGGATGAGCGTAAGACTAAAAGCCTTAATCAATGATTTCGCCGGTCTTTTTCAGCATCCGTACCTTACGCCCGTCGTCGGTAAAGGTGTAGGCAACTCGGCTAGCCACCTTCTCCTTCTCGGAGTAAAGCATGACGTTAGAGCTGTGGATGGGGCCCTCTTGGGTCACGATTTGACCCGATTCGCCCTCTTGCTGAGGTTTAACGTGCTTAGTGCGAATGTTTACGCCCTGCACGACCACTTGGCTGGTTTTAGGGATAACGGTGAGCACTTCACCCACTTTGCCGCGATCGCGTCCAGCAATCACCTGAACGGTGTCTCCCTTCCGCACATGCACCTTGTGGCGCACGGCCTGCTTTGATGTTGTTGCCATTAGAGAACCTCCGGTGCCAGCGACACAATCTTGGTAAAGTTTTTGTCGCGCAGCTCACGGGCTACTGGCCCAAACACGCGAGTGCCTTTGGGGTTGCCATCCTGGTTGATAATCACCGCAGCGTTATCGTCGAAACGAATACTCATACCGCTACTGCGGCGCAAGCCCTTCTTAGTACGAACAACCACAGCTCGGACAACATCCGACTTTTTCACGGCCATGTTTGGCAGTGCATCTTTGACGACAGCAATGATGACATCGCCCACTCCGGCATAGCGGCGATTACCACCCAGTACGCGAATGCACATGAGCTTCCGGGCACCGCTGTTGTCGGCCACATTTAAGTACGATTCCTGCTGAATCACAATTCCCCCCTATGCGTCTGCCGCACGATTAACAATGTCAGCCACCGTCCAACGCTTGGTTCGGCTCAGGGGACGGGTTTCAAGAATTCGCACCTGATCGCCTTCCTGGCACGTATTCTCTTCGTCATGGGCCTTATAGCGCTTTGTCCGCACCACAATCTTGCCGTACTTAGGATGGGAGGTGCGGCTTTCCACAGCAACCACGACGGTTTTATCCATCTTGTTGCTAACAACCATTCCCACGCGTTCTTTAACCGCCATCTAATTCACCTATTCCCTACGCTGTTACCGATTCTGCTGTGGCAGCAGCCACAGCGGTGGCTTGGGCCTCTACCTCTGCCTCTAGGGCAATTAGCTGGCGCTCCCGCTGAACCGTCATAAGCTGAGCCAAACGATGACGGAGATGCTTAAACTGGTGCACTTGCTTGTCGAGTTGCCGAGTAGCTTTCTGAAACCGTAGTTGAAACAGCTCACGCTTGGTTTCAGCGATCGCAGTCAACAACTCTTCATCGCTTAAGCTGCGTGCCTCTTTAATCTTGGTCAATGCCATTGGTCTACGCCTCCTTGCTTTCGCGAGCAATGAATTTAGTCTTAAACGGCAGCTTGAAGGCAGCCAGACGCATTGCTTCCCGAGCCGTGGCTTCAGGTACCCCAGCAATCTCAAAAACGATTCGACCGGGCTTTACCACAGCGACCCAAAACTCAGGGTTACCCTTACCAGAACCCATACGAGTTTCTGCGGGACGCATGGTCACAGGTTTATCTGGAAAGACGCGAATCCAGATTTTGCCGCCGCGCCTTACATAGCGGGTCATGGCACGACGGGCAGCCTCGATCTGACGAGCAGTTAGCCAGCAGGGTTCGGTTGCCTGAAGAGCAAAATCACCAAAATTGATGTCGCTACCCCGCTGAGCCATACCGCGCATACGCCCACGGTGCTGCTTGCGAAATTTAGTTCGTTTTGGACTTAGCATGAATCGGCACTCTTGAAGTCACAGGTAAAATCAATCAAAGAAACGCGAGGGAGGCCTAATCGTCGTTAGAACGGTCTTCAAACTGCTGGCGGCGACGGGGTTGACGACGGCGAGGTTGAGCATTGGGGGCAGCAGCCGGAGCTTCTTCTTGGCCAGGAATGATCTCCCCCTTAAAGATCCAAACCTTGACACCCAAAATCCCATAGGTGGTTTGGGCCGTGGTGTAGGCGTAGTCAACATCAGCCCGCAGGGTATGGAGAGGTACCCGACCTTCCCGAGTCCACTCAGTACGAGCGATTTCTGCACCATTCAAACGGCCGCTTACCTGAATTTTGATGCCCTCCACTCCGGCGCGCTGAGCACGTTGAATCGCTTGGCGTACCACCCGACGGAAAGAAACCCGGCGCTCTAGCTGCTGAATAATGTACTCAGCAACAAGGGCAGCGTCTGCATCCACGCGGTTCACTTCCACCACATTGACGCGGATTTGGCGGTTGGAGTCCTTAAGCAGCTTTTGCACACCCATGCGCAAAGACTCAATCCCTGCTCCACCACGACCTACCACAACGCCAGGACGAGCCGTACGCAACTCAAGATCAATCTGATCAGCTTTGCGCTCAATGCGAATGTCGGCAATGCCAGCATTGTTCAGAGTCTTTTGAACATACTCGCGAATGCGATAGTCTTCCTGAAGCAAATCAGGGTAACGCATGCCCTCTGCAAACCAGCGAGAGCGGTGCTCTTGAACTATGCCAAGGCGAAACCCGGTTGGATGAATCTTGTGTCCCACGAACTAACCCTCTGGAATTTTGGTTTCTGAACAACTGGTGTTTGGACAATGGAATCAGTAGACAAGCTATTCAGCAGCCGGAGCCACAGCAATAGTGATGTGGCAAGTTGGCTTGCGAATTTGGTAAGCCCGACCCTGGGCTCGAGGGCGAAACCGCTTCAGAGCTGGGCCTGCATCAGCAAATGCCTCGCTTACCACCAAACCCGCTGGGTCAAGACCATTGTTGTGCTCAGCGTTAGCCACAGCAGAACGCAACACCTTGATAATGGGTTCGCACGCTTTATAGGGCATAAACTCTAGGATGATTAGCGCATCCCGGTAGCTTTTACCGCGAATTTGGTCAAGCACCCGACGCACCTTACGGGGCGACATGCGCACGTAGCGGGCTACCGCCTTAACCTGCTCTGAGGTATCCACAGCCATTTCTCCAGTTCCTCTACCTAATACCTAACGACGAGCTTTTTTATCGGTCTTAGCGTGGCCACGAAAGGTTCGCGTGGGGGCAAATTCACCCAGCTTATGGCCTACCATCTGCTCAGTAACGTAGACCGGCACATGCTGGCGACCGTTATGCACCGCGATCGTGTGACCAATCATCTGGGGCAAGATCGTCGATGCCCGCGACCAGGTTTTAATTACCTGCTTATCACCCTTGGCATTCAGAGCTTCGACTTTAGATAGAAGATGATCGGCCACAAACGGCCCTTTTTTTAACGAGCGAGACATGATTTTTCAGCCCCCATAGCAATCACAACAGCCACGATCAAGAAACAGCAGACAAATTAGTAACTAAGCGTTACGACCGCCACGACCCCGCTTAGAAACCCGACGGCGACGACGCACAACGTATTTATCGCTATCTTTATTCTTCTTACGGGTTTTATAGCCTAAGGCTGGCTTGCCCCAAGGGGTCACAGGGCCAGAACGACCAATGGGAGCCCGCCCCTCACCACCACCGTGAGGGTGATCGACCGGGTTCATCACGCTACCGCGCACCTCGGGACGACGGCCCAACCAACGTTTGCGGCCAGCTTTACCAAGGCTGACGTTGCGGATGTCAGCGTTGCCGACTTGGCCAATGGTGGCGTAGCACTCGCGGCGCACCATACGAACTTCCGTAGAGGGAAGCTTAAGGGTGACGTAGTCACCTTCTTTGGCCACAACCTGGGCACCAGTACCAGCAGAGCGCACCATCTGCCCGCCCTTACCGGCCTGCATTTCAACGTTATGCACCGTGGTGCCAAGCGGAATCTTGTATAGCGGTAGAGCGTTGCCGATTTCAAGCGGTGCATCGGGGCCAGCAACTACCGTTGAACCTACCGTTAACCCCGCAGGACAGAGAATATACCGCTTCTCACCATCTTCGTAATGAAGTAGGGAAATACGGGCGTTGCGGTTTGGGTCATATTCGATAGATGCGACCTTGGCGGGTATACCGAGTTTGTTGCGATGAAAATCGATCACGCGATACAAACGCTTGTGGCCGCCGCCCCGGTGGCGACAGGTAATTACCCCCCTGTTGTTACGCCCCTTGGGACGATGGGTGGAGCGAGTTAAAGACTTCTCAGGCTCGCTGCGGGTGATTTCGGCAAACTCGGAGACAGTTCGCTCACGAGTACCAGGGGTATAGGGTCGATAGGAACGGATGCCCATGGGAATACTTGCTGGCTACACGGCTAAGGTTGAAACAATGAAAACCTAAACCCAGTGATCGTTTAGAGATCAGGGAAGAGGGGGATAGAGTCTCCAGCGGCCAGAGTGACCACGGAGCGCTTGTAGTGCGGACGATGCCCGACAAAGCGCCCCATCCGACGCTTTTTCTTAGGAGGGTTGTAGGTGTTGACCGATACAACCTTGACCTCAAACAGTTCCTCGATTGCCGCTTTAATCTGCAGCTTGTTGGCCCGAGGGTCAACCTCGAAGACGTACTGGTTGTTCTCCAGAAGGAGTGTAGCCTTTTCGGTAATCAGGGGCCGACGAATGAGATCAGCCAAAGATGGGGTATTGGCGGCGTTAATCACTGTAAACCTCCTGAATAGCCTCTAGGGCAGGGGACGTAATAACAAGGTGGTCAGCATTCAGCAAATCGTGAACGTTGAGATTGGCAGCAGTAATCAGTTTGACGTTCTCAATATTGCGGGCCGAGAGATAGACCAGTTCCTGTCGTTCGGCAATGATCAAGAGAATCTTGGCATTGGGATCGATACCCCAACGAGCAATGGCATCAAGCAGCTCACGGGTTTTGGGGCGAGAAAATTTATCCTCAAACCCCTCGACCACCACTAGATCGTCGACCCGACTCTGCAAGACAGTGCGTAGAGCTAATCGCCGCTCTTTGCGGTTCATTTTGACGCTGTAGTCGCGAGGCTTAGGACCAAAGATAACGCCACCGCCACGCCAGAGGGGAGAACGATTGGAACCAGCTCGGGCCCGACCGGTACCCTTTTGACGCCAAGGCTTGCGGCCACCGCCTCTGACCTCAGCGCGGGTTTTAGTAGAAACCGTGCCTTGACGGGCATTGTTCATCTGACGCACTAGAGCGCGGTGAACAATGTGAGAGGCAGACTCTTCCTTGGCAACCTGAAGATCTAAGGATGCCGTACCCGCCTCTTGGCCCTCCCAATTTTTTACGACGCACTCAACCATTGTCTGAACCTATCTCTTAAAAAGCTTTGGATGCCCGAAAGTCAAAGACCTAAACCACTTACTTAATCCTGGAAGAACTAGGCCTTCACCCATTGGGCTGGAGCAATGCTCAGCAAGCCACCGGGCTTGCCAGGAATAGCACCTTTAATCAGCAGGAGGTTGCGATCGCCATCTACTCGGATCACTTCCAACTTCCGAATAGTCACTCTGGCATTGCCCATTTGACCCGCCATCCGCTTGCCAGGATAGACACGACCCGGAGTCGTACCTGCGCCAGTAGAACCGGGCAGACGATGGTTTTTAGAACCGTGGGCCATGGGGCCGCGACGGAAGTTATGACGCTTTTGGTAGCCCGCGAAGCCGCGACCCATGCTCTTGCCGGTGACATCCACTAGCTGACCCTGGGTGAAGGTTTCAGCGGTGACGGTCTGCCCCAGCTCAAAACCATCGGCGGCATCAACCCGATATTCTTTCAGGTGACGCAGAGGAGCGCTGCTAGAGCGAGCCAGATGGCCCAACTCAGGCTTGTTTAGCTTCTTTTCGGTCACTTCATCAAAACCTAGCTGGACAGCCGCATAGCCATCGGTATCTGAGGTCTTTATCTGAGTAACAACACAAGGACCGGCCTGCACCACCGTAACGGGGATGGCATTGCCTGCCTCATCGAATACTTGGGTCATGCCCAGCTTTTTGCCGAGAATACCGACTGCCACAGTCCTGTCTCCCTACTAACACACTACGAAATGCGCAGGACTCCCCAAAAGGAGAGCTTTGCGCATCAACGACATCAACTTTTGAACACCCCAGACTGAAAAGCTCGCCGGGGTAAGCGTTGCCGGCCTAAACCGGTGACTATTCAAAAGAAAATTGACTTGAGCTGACTACGGCTTACTCTGGAGCCAAAACCGCAAACACCTTAATGTTGGGGCATCAGAACAGTCAAATGCCAGGACTTGGGTAACCCGCTGGACTACTCAGTATCCTTTTTTGTCGGCGATTTACCATAGTACACCCCTTGCCGGCGGATGTCTATACCGATTTTCAAAAAAGTCGAAAACCTGCTGCTGTCACCCCTGCCCACGGGGGGTGAGCCCGGCAAAGGCTCTAGATTTGCTGGGTTTACTCTTCACTTGAACACAGTACAATGACACCTGATAGATAGCCAATGGCCGAGGGTTGATTATGGCGCTGCTGACAACGGGTAAGCCCTTTATGAAGGATTTGGAGAGTAACGGTGCGATCGCCGTTCGCATGCCCCTAGAGGGAGGGTTTGAAGGTCGCTACGAGCGCCGGTTAAAGGCTGCTGGTTACGAGACAATGAATCTCACGGCTCGTGGGTTGGGAGACGTATCGTCTTATCTCACTGGAATCCATGGGGTACGCCCGCCCCACTTAGGCAAGAAAACCTTGGGCAGCGGTGCGGCGGTTGGCTACACTTACTTTATTCCGCCTATGCTCACGTACCGGCTAGACACTATGTCGGCTAAGGCTAAGGGCATGGTGCTGTGGCTGATTGAGGGGCATATTTTATCGCGCCAGGAGCTGGCCTATTTGGTTAGCCTGCCGACTATTGAGCCTCGGGTCAAGGTGGTGGTAGAGATGGGTGGCGATCGCGCCTTTAGCTGGAAGCCCTTGGCTAGCCTGATTTAAATTCTGAAATGAGTCAGAAAGGCTGGTTGGCAAAAAGCTGGGGTTAACCCCGTCGGAATTTCCGCATGGCTATTGGAATCGCTCCCGGAGCTGCATCTGGGAGCCAACATCAAGAAGGCTCTTTGCCATTGCCCCACCGATCGCTACACATGGGGCAATGGGTAAAACTAATTTGCGGTGCCAGCTACCAGGACATGCCAACGGTGCGGCGGTTGGTGATGCTCTATGCCTTAGCGGGAGTAGATTGCATCGACGTAGCAGCCGATGGGGCAGTGGTGTCCGCGGCCCGACAGGGTCTGGCAGATGCCGTGCGTTTGGCGAAGTATTTGAGTAACGGCGGAGCATCTGCGGAGAATCACAACCATCTAATTCCCGGTTTACCCTGGCTGATGGTGAGTCTCAATGACAGCGAAGACCCCCACTTTCGCAAAGCTCACTTCGATGCGGCCCTCTGCCCACCCGATTGCGATCGCCCCTGCGAAGCCATTTGCCCCACCGCCGCCATTCAGTTTCAGGCTCCTAGCCAAGGGGGCGTGGCGGCGGACCTCTGCTACGGCTGCGGTCGCTGCATCACCGTTTGCCCGATAGCTAATATCGAAGCCCAGCCTTATATGGCTAGCCCAGAAGCCTTCTCTAGTGAGCATCTGGCCCACATCGACGCCGTAGAAATTCACACTCAAACTGGGCATCAAGCTCAGTTCGCGCAGCTCTGGCAACGGCTGCAAACCTGGCGGCCCCACCTCAAGCTCATCTCTATCAGCTGCCCCGACGACGACCAGGTAGTTCCGTATTTGTGGGATCTCTACGCCCTGATGGCACCGCTGGAGGTGCCCCTGATCTGGCAGACCGATGGCCGCCCCATGAGCGGTGACCTGGGCAAAGGCACTACCCACGCCGCCATTCGTCTGGCCCAAAAGATTCTTGACGCGGGGCCACCGGGCTATGTGCAACCCGCTGGCGGTACCAATGGCTACACTGTAGATAAGTTGCTCAATCTCGGTTTGGTCAATACAGCGTTTCCACGTCAGCCCAATGCGTCTCAGCCCAGTGCACAGCCTTGTGTTCGCCAAGCTGGGATGACCAACAGCGATACAACTTTAGCCTCCAAAACCATTTCGGGCATTGCCTACGGCAGCTATGGGCGATCGCAGGTGCTGCCGCTGCTTGACGCCCTTGACCAAGAACTTCAACCCTGGTTAGGGAACGACTCCCTTGACCAGCGCACCATCGGTCAAAGCACTTCAGTCTCAAGCAGTGACAGCCTCGCCAAAACAATCGTTGCCCCCTGGCAGCGGCTAGACAGCAGTGCCCTGGGCCAAGGGTTAACCCTGGCCCGGCAGCTGGTAGGCCAACTCAAATCCCATAGACACTTTTTACCAACACGTTATGGTTAGCTATAGCGACGACCGCTCGATGAGTGCCGGATCGAGCAGCAACGCCCCCGCCAACAACATTTCTGCCACTAATAACTTTGCCGTGGACTTTTTACCCACTGAATCTGAAGGGACAGCGCAACACCAGTCTGCCCCTGACCAACACCTGCCCATTGATGACCTCGAGCAAATCCTCAGCATTCTGCCCCCGTCTATCCGTGCTCAGCTGCTACACCACCCCCAGCGCCAGAGCCTGATTGAAGTTGTTTTAGACCTGGGTCGCCTGCCCGAAGCAAGATTTTTTGGCAGTGTCGAGTACCTGTCTGAAGAGCCCGTCACCCATGCCGATCTAGACCACTGCATCAAACGGGTGGGTATCTTTGGCGGCGACAACCGGGCCGGCATTGAAAAAACCCTGCACCGCATCAGCGCCATTCGCAACCGCTCTGGGGAGGTGATTGGCCTCACCTGCCGCGTGGGGCGCGCCATTTTTGGCACCATCGGCATGATTCGGGATCTGGTAGAAACAGGCCGCTCCATTTTGATGCTAGGACGACCTGGTGTGGGTAAAACAACTGCCCTGCGCGAAATCGCCCGAGTGCTGGCCGACGACCTGCAAAAACGGGTGGTGATTATCGACACATCTAATGAGATTGCTGGGGATGGCGACATTCCCCACCCGGCCATCGGTCGGGCCCGGCGCATGCAGGTAGCCCGCCCCGAAGAGCAACACCGGGTGATGATCGAGGCGGTGGAAAACCATATGCCCGAAGTGATTGTCATCGACGAGATTGGCACCGAGCTGGAAGCCCTGGCCGCTCGTACCATCGCCGAGCGCGGGGTGCAGCTCGTGGGTACCGCCCACGGCAATCAGCTGGAAAATCTGATTAAAAACCCCACACTTTCAGACTTGATTGGTGGCATTCAATCGGTAACCCTAGGGGATGAAGAAGCGCGTCGTCGGGGCAGCCAAAAAAGCGTGCTAGAGCGCAAGGCTCCCCCGACCTTTGACATCGCCGTGGAGATGCTAGAGCGACAGCGCTGGGCCATCCATGAGGATGTTACCGTTACGATTGATAACCTGCTGCGGGGGCGACAGCCGGGGCTACAGATTCGCACTGTAGATGAGAACCAGAAGGTGATCATCACCCACGAGCTACCGGGTTCAGGGCGAGAGGTCGCCAAGCCTTCGCGATCGGGCATGGGCTGGCGCGCAGCAGGGCAAATGGTGCCGCCAGCCCATGCCGCGATCGCCCAGCGCCCAACAGGCAACAGCAACAACGTTCGGCCCCTGGGTCAGGTCTACAGCCAAAAACCGACCACTGACCCCATGTTTGCCCACCTGCTAGAGATGACCCCCGATGATGACATCGTCGGTCCTAATGGGGAAGACGCCATGCGCCTCTATCCCCACGGTCTCAGCCGTCACCAGATCGAGCGGGTAATTCAAACGCTGCATATGCCTGTAGTGATCACCAAGGATTTGGACAACGCCGATGCGGTGCTGGCGCTGCGATCGCACGCCAAGGCCCAGGCCAAGCTCAAGCACATGGCCCAGGGGCGGCAGATTCCTGTCCACTTGGTCAAGTCCAACAGCATTCCCCAAATTACCCGCGCCCTTCAGCGCCTACTGGATCTGGACGACAATCCAGCCGCCATCGATCTGGAGCTGTTTAGCCACAGCGGCGGTGACGATGAGCTAGAAGCCTTAGAAGAAGCTCGTTTAGCGGTTGAGCAGATTGTAATTCCCAAAGGCCAGCCAGTAGAATTATTGCCCCGCTCAGCCCACATCCGCAAGATGCAGCATGAGCTAGCCGAACATTACCGACTCAAATCCCTCAGCTGCGGCGAAGAACCTAACCGACGGCTGCGCATTTATCCAGCCTGAGACAGAGCGCCCTCAAGCAACCAGTGAATACTATGACCACGGTGAGCTATAGAATAAAAACACCGAAATGACACCAGCGCAGCTTTAGCACGGGATCCACTGCCTGTTTTCCCTGGCCTGTCGTTTGACCTAACCTCTTTCGAAGAATCCTATGAAATCTTTAATTTCTCGTCTCTTGGCCCTGGTCCTCGTGGCCGTTGTTGGCCTCACAGGGTGCAGCGCAGGCACTAGCGGCATGCTCACTGGCGACTACCGTCAAGACACGCTGATGCTGGTAGATAGCCTCAGAACCTCCATCAACTTGCCTGACGACGATCCAGCTAAGGTAGAGGCCCAGGCTGAGGCCAAAGCTGTGATCAGCGATTTTGCCTCTCGCTATCGCCGGGATACTTCCGTAGCCAACCTCAGCTCGTTTACGACCATGCGCACGGCACTCAATGCGATCGCAGGTCACTACAGCAGCTACCCAAACCGTCCCCTGCCCGAAAAGCTCAAGACTCGCGTTGAGCAAGAACTGAAGCAGGTAGAATCCGCCCTCAAGCGCGGAGCTTAATGCTAAAAGCCATATACTTTCATCAAACTTTCTAGCAATTCTGAGCAAGAGGTCGTCCATGGACGGCCTCTTTTTGCTCTGGGCATAACCCCAAGGAGAAATATTTATTTGACTGGTTGGCGTCAGTTTGCTAGCATAGCAATTCTGTAGTGAAGTGCGAGTTGGACATGAAAGTCCGTGCGTCTGTGCGCAAGATGTGTGATAAGTGTCGTGTGATCCGCCGCCGTGGCCGGGTCATGGTGATTTGTTCTAACCCCAAGCATAAGCAACGACAGGGGTAATCGAGGTCTGGCAGGATGTTCACACTGTTGTGAACATCGCTCTAATATGCCAGATAGTGCTGAGTATACTGACTTAGAGCAACTGAATCTAAACATTCTGTTCGAGTTTTTGTATAAGGCTTTTGACGGTTTGGGCAGCAGCCCAACGTAGCAGACTGAGTAGCCGTAACTGGGCTGCATGGTTGAAACCATACACTGGGGGAATAGTTAAAGGTGGCACGGATAGCAGGCGTGGATTTGCCACGCGACAAACGAGTTGAAATTGGCCTGACCTATATCTACGGTATCGGCCCCACCCGTTCTAAGGAAATTCTCGCTAAAACCGGGGTCAATCCCGACGTGCGGGTTAAGGACTTAACCGATTCGGACGTAGCTAAGCTACGGGATTCCGTTGAGAGCGACTACCAAGTAGAGGGCGATCTACGACGGTTGGAAAGCATGAACATCAAGCGATTGATGGACATCGGCTCCTACCGCGGACGGCGTCACCGCGCTGGCCTACCAGTGCGCGGTCAGCGTACCCGAACCAACTCTCGCACCCGCCGTGGTGGTACCCGTCGCACAGTGGCTGGCAAGAAGAAGGCCCCACGCAAGTAAAACCGCTTCGCCTCAGCCTCCAGTCCTGCGGGGGTTGGAGCAGAAAGCTCGCTAAGCTTTGTAGCGAGTTTTTCTGACTGTTTACCGGTGTTTGCTAATGTTAGTGGCCCACCGACAATCGTATTGACTCAAGTTTCCTTGAATTGAATTTAGTGACAACGCTATGGCCAAACCGACTCGAAAGACTGGACCTCGTAAGAGTAAGAAGAACGTACCGAGCGGTGTCGCTCACATCCGTTCAACTTTCAACAACACCATTGTGACTATTACTGACCAGTCAGGGGAAGCAATTTCCTGGGCTTCAGCAGGCTCTAGTGGATTCAAGGGAGCAAAGAAAGGCACCCCCTTTGCCGCTCAAACAGCAGCCGATAGCGCTGCCCGACGAGCAATGGATCAAGGGATGCGGCAGATTGAAGTTATGGTGAGCGGCCCTGGGGCTGGTCGCGAAACCGCTATCCGTGCCTTACAGGGAGCGGGTTTAGAAATTACTCTTATCAGAGATGTTACTCCTATCCCCCACAACGGTTGTCGACCACCCAAGCGTCGTCGGGTTTAGGTACTTATCAGTATCAGTGGCGCAGTTGGCGGGCAGGGTATCGCGAGGTTTAAGGGAGGCAGGATTGTGGCACAGTTTCATGTTGATTGCGTAGAGTCTGTCGTTGAAAACGACCAAAGTCAATACGGTCGATTTGTCATCGAGCCTCTAGAGCGTAGTCAGGGTACTACCGTAGGCAACTCGCTAAGGCGAGTATTGCTATCTAACCTAGAGGGTATTGCAATTACAGCTGTGAGAATTGCTGGGGCGACCCATGAGTTCTCAACCATCGTTGGTGTGCGGGAAGATGTTCTCGACATTCTTCTCAACATGAAGGAGATTGTCCTCAGAAGCTACACCAGCCAGCCCCAAATCGGTCGTCTTCTAGTTCAAGGACCGGCTCGGGTGACGGCAGGTCACTTTGAACTGCCGTCTGAGGTGGAAGTGGTCAATCCTGAGCAGTATGTAGCGACAGTGGCCGACGGCCATACGCTGGAGATGGAGTTTAGGATTGAGCGGGGTCAGGGCTATCGGGCCGTGGAACGGAGTAAAGACGATGTCACTGCGCTAGACTTTATCCAAATTGACTCGGTATTTATGCCGGTCAAAAAAGTAAATTATACCGTTGAAGAGGTTGTCGTTTCTGGATCCATGCAGCGCGATCAGCTGATCATGGATATTTGGACAAATGGCAGTATCACGCCCCAGCAAGCGATGAGCCAGGCCGCCGACATTTTAGTGGGTCTGTTTATGCCCCTCAAGGATGTCACCTTAGAGCCCAAGTTTGATGAAGAGGTTAAGGAAGAAGACCCCAATAACCAAATTCCCATCGAGGAGCTAAGGCTTTCGGTACGGGCCTACAACTGCCTGAAGCGGGCACAAATTAATTCTGTAGCCGACTTACTGGACTTCAGTCAAGAAGATCTTCTAGAGATCAAAAACTTCGGCCAGAAATCTGCTGAAGAGGTAATTGAGGCTCTTCAAGAGCGTTTGGGTATCACCCTACCCCTTGAGAAGGCTTCTAAAACAGCCTGATCCCAGAGTTAGCATTAGAACTTAAAAACCTGATGCGCTAAGTGCTCTAGTTTTTCCTTGGGTACCTATTCTTTAATTTTGTCGTTCATCTGAGTTCAGTACCATGCGTCACCAGTGTCGCGTTCATCAACTTGGGAAGCCCGCAGACCAGCGCAAAGCCCTGCTGCGTTCCCTAACCACAGAGCTAATTCGCCACGGTCGAATTACCACGACCAAGGCTCGGGCTAGAGCCGTGCGCGAAGAAGCCGATCGTATGATCACCCTAGCTAAAGATGGTTCTTTGCCGGCCCGCCGACAGGCCATGGGGTAC
Source organism: Leptolyngbya sp. (assembly GCA_003249105.1). Taxonomy (GTDB): domain Bacteria; phylum Cyanobacteriota; class Cyanobacteriia; order Phormidesmidales; family Phormidesmidaceae; genus Nodosilinea. Next base: position 53,081 of record QBLT01000002.1, read on the forward strand.
ATCTATGACAAGCAGCTAGTGCATGCCCTTTTTAGCCAAGCAAGTGAGCGCTACGGCAGTCGCAACGGTGGTTATACCCGCATCGTTAAAACTATTCGTCGCCGGGGTGATAACTCTGAGATGGCCATCATTGAGTTGACTTAGCCTATTTACCCTAGCGTTCCTGGTTGTTAGCCCCTAACCTGTCCTGATGGAGAAGTTGTCACCTATACAGCGCAGTCTAGAAAGCCAGCCCGCAGAGTTTGCTCAGTCAACTCAGCGGGTGGCCTTGGTTGTGCAGTATGTGGGTACGCATCTTCACGGTTGGCAATGGCAACCTAATGCTCGTACGGTGCAGGGCGAGATTGAAGCTGCCATTCGTTCAGTTCTGGGTTACGAGGTGCGTCTCAACGGTGCAGGGCGAACTGACACGGGTGTCCATGCGGCAGCTCAAGTGGCTCATTTCGATGCGCCTGGCTTCATCCCAGCACATCGATGGGCCGATGTGCTCAATGCTCGCCTGCCGGAGGACATTTTGATTCGGGCTTCGGCGGCGGTCGATGATAACTGGCATGCCCAATTTTCAGCTTGCTGGCGGCGCTACCGCTATACCCTCTACACGGGGCAGCGGCCAAACCTGTTTGTGCGTCCTTTTGTGTGGCATTACTACCGCCAATATTTAGACCAGGGAAAAATTCAGGTGGCCCTCGATGCCATGGTGGGCCATCATGATATGACGGCCTTTCACCGAGCGCGCTCAGGCAAGAGTCATTCCTGGGTAGATCTACAGGTAGCTGAGTGTCGCCGCCAAGATACCTTTCTCACCGTTGAGCTTCAGGCCAAGGGTTTTTTGTATGGCATGGTGCGGCTGATTATGGGCCTGGTGGTCAAGGTAGGTAGTGGCGAGCTGACCCCGACGGAGTATGGTGAGCTATGGCAGCAACGTCAACGCCAGAAGGTCAAGTATGCGGCCCCTGCCCAAGGGTTGTGCCTACTTCGGGTTGGTTACGACGACCACCCCTTTTCCCAGGAAGTTTGGTTTGATACTCAGCCCCATTTTTTCTGGGGTTCGGCAGTAGCCTAAGGTTTATCCGGTTTTGTTTAGCTCGTTTGTTTTATTTAGTGTGGTTCATTCAAGAAAGGCAGCTCAAGCGCTATGACTACTAAGACCTACATTCCCCCCACCGATTCTATTCAGAGGCAGTGGCACGTAATCGACGCTGAAGGTCAGCGCCTGGGACGGTTGGCAACCGAAATTGCCACTATTCTACGCGGCAAAAACAAGCCGACTTTTACTCCCCATATGGACACTGGCGACTTTGTTGTCGTGGTGAACGCTGAAAAAGTGGTGGTTACTGGCCGTAAGTCCAGCACCAAGCTCTACCGACGCCACTCGGGTCGTCCTGGGGGAATGAAGGTTGAGACCTTCGACAAGCTCCAGGCGCGGATTCCGGCGCGGATTCTTGAGCAGGCCGTGAAGGGCATGCTGCCGAAGAACTCTTTGGGTCGTAGGCAGTTCACCAAGCTCAAGGTGTACGCTGGGCCGGAGCATCCCCACCAGGCTCAGAATCCTGTGATCCACACTGTAAACACTATTCCTGGAGAAGCTAAATAATGCAGGCTACCGATCAATCTGAACGGGCTGTGTACTGGGGTACCGGTCGCCGCAAGACCTCCATCGCGCGGGTACGTCTAGTGCCCGGAAGCGGTCAGCTAGTAATCAATAAGCGCCCTGGTGATGATTATCTACAGTTCAACCCGGCCTATCTGAACGCCACCAAGGCGCCCCTTGAGGTGCTGGGTTTGGAAAACGCCTACGACATTCTAGTCAATGTCAAAGGCGGCGGCCTGACAGGTCAAGCGGATGCCATTCGGCTTGGGGTAGCCCGAGCGCTGTGTGAGCTTGACCCCGAAAACCGCAAGCCTCTCAAAGTAGAAGGGTATTTAACTCGTGATCCTCGGGCTAAGGAGCGTCGCAAGTACGGTCTGAAGAAGGCCCGTAAGGCACCTCAGTTCTCCAAGCGCTAGATTGAATTTAGGGATTTAGACAGGGTTTGGCAAAGCTCAAACTTTGGGTTCTTGCCATTACTGCTAAATCGCTGCTTCTAGGCTATTAAGTTTGTCCTCATTCTGTTGACGTTGTTTCAAACCCTGTTATGGCAAAGTCTGATATTCATCCCACTTGGTACCCCGAGGCCAAAGTCTTCTGCGATGGTAAAGAGATTATGACCGTGGGCTCTACCAAGCCTGAACTGCATGTAGATGTGTGGTCTGGAAATCACCCGTTCTACACTGGTACCCAGAAAATTATTGACACGGAAGGCCGTGTTGAGCGCTTTCTTCGTAAGTACGGTATGGCTGATACATCGGCTACTACCACCGACGACGCTGCCGACAAGGCCTAGTTTGCTGTGCTTTAGTAGTAGGGCAAAGCATTCTGGCTAGACGGCGGACACAAGGGGACTATGGCTGAGGCGTACTTAATCGAAAAACTCAACTCTGTGGAACAAACGTTTCAAGAGCTGACGCGGAGAATGGCTGACCCTGATGTAGCTAAGGATCCGGATGAGTTTCAGCGTATCGCCAAGTCTAGATCTTCGCTAGAGGAAACGGTCACAACCTACGCTGAGTGGAAATCTACCGGCGAGGAACTGGCCGATGCACGCGAAATCTACAAGGAAGCTAACAGCGATCCTGAGATGAAGGCAATGGCGGGTCTAGAGGTTGAGGCTCTAGACACAAGGCTAGCGGAGCTAGAAGCTCGACTCAAGGTGCTACTGCTACCGCGCGATCCCAATGATGACAAAAACATCATGTTGGAAATTCGTGCCGGTACTGGCGGTGATGAGGCTAGTATCTGGGCTGGAGACTTGGTGCGCCTCTATTCTCGCTATGCCGAAACGCAGGGCTGGCGCGTAAAGCTGCTCAGCGAGTCGGCGGCCGATATGGGCGGCTTTAAAGAAGCAATTTTAGAAATTGCGGGCGATCGCGTCTATAGCCAGCTCAAGTTTGAGGCGGGAGTTCACCGCGTTCAGCGGGTGCCGGTCACTGAGGCGGGCGGGCGGGTGCATACCTCTACGGCTACTGTGGCAATTATGCCTGAGGTAGACGAAGTAGAAGTGCAAATCGATCCTAAGGATATTGAGCTCACCACGGCGCGATCGGGTGGGGCCGGTGGCCAAAACGTCAACAAGGTAGAAACAGCGGTTGACCTAATCCACAAGCCCACGGGCATTCGTGTGTTTTGCACTGAGGAGCGATCGCAGCTGAAGAACCGCGAGCGAGCCATGCAGATTCTGCGGGCTAAGCTCTTTGACATAAAGATGCGAGAGCAGCAGGAGGCCGTATCTTCGATGCGGAAGTCTCAGGTGGGCAGTGGGGCGCGATCGGAAAAAATTCGCACCTACAACTACAAAGACAACCGGGTGACTGACCATCGCCTCAACCAGAACTTTACCCTCACCCCGGTTTTAGAAGGGGATATTGAAGACCTGATTCAATCCTGCGTTAGTCGAGACCAGCAGGAGCGATTAGAAGAACTGGCGGCCGAGTCATCTGCGGTCTAGGAATCCTTGGGGTCATGGGCGGTCAGGATACTAATCAGAAATTTTTTGCCCAAAATCAAAACTCCAAAATCCAAAATTGGAACTAGGCTGAGGAAGTAGCGCTGCGAGCCGCCTGATGGCTAAGTTTCTCCATATTGCCGACATTCACCTGGGGTTTGATCGCTACGACACCCCTGAGCGCACCAAAGACTTTTTTCGCGCCCTGCAAACGGTGTTGGAACGATACGCTGTTGAGGAGGGAGTGGACTTTGTGGCGATCGCGGGCGATCTCTTCGAGCACCGCAACATTAAACCCGCTACCCTCAACCAGGCTCAGGTTTGTCTCCAAATGCTAAGGGAGGCCAATATTCCAGTGGTAGCTATTGAGGGCAACCACGACAATCGCCCCTACGGCACCCGCACCAGCTGGCTCAAGTACCTTTCTGAGTGGAACCTACTCAAGCTGCTGGAGCCCAACGACGGCGCCAACGCCGAAGAGCGTCTCACCACGTGGAATGACAACACCCGCTCTGGCGGCTATATCGATTTGGCCTGCGGCGTGCGGGTGATTGGCTCTAACTGGTATGGAGCCACTGCCCCTCGCGCTATTGAGCTGTTAGCTGACGCTATTAAAGACCTGCCCGCCGGGCCTGAGCATACAGTTTTGCTGTTTCACCACGGTCTAGAGGGGCAAATCTCTCGCTACGCCGGGGCGCTGCGCTACAGCGAACTGCTGCCGCTCAAGGAGGCCGGGGTAGATTATTTGGCCCTGGGACACATCCACAAAAATTACACTGCCGAGGGGTGGGTGTTTAATCCTGGCTCATTAGAGGCTAACAACGTTGAGGAGAGCCGCTATGCCCGAGGGGCTTACCTGGTGGAGCTGTTGCCCAATGGCGTCGACGCGCAGCTCAAGACAGATTACTTCCAGCGCCCCATCGAACGGGTAGAGCTGGTGGCCAAGGGCCAGGAAAGCCTGGACGAACTAAACCAGATGGCGCTAGATTGCGCGATCGCCGCCGCTTCTAAACACCAGACTGGCATCGCCCCCATTCTTGAACTCAAAATTACCGGCCAGGTAGGCTTTGATCGGCTCGAACTCGACACGCGCCGCCTACAGGAAGCCATTAAAGCTGCCAGCAATGCCCTCGTGGTGCTGGTTAAGTATGACGTGGAGGATGTGGCCTATCAAACTCCCCTCAACGATGGCCAAAATCGAGTTGAAATTGAGCAATCTATTTTTGAGGATATGCTCACCGCCCACCGCGACTACAAGAGCAGAGCCCCCGAACTCGCCCAAGGACTTACCGACCTCAAAGATCGCCAGCTTTCTGGGGCAGACGAAATCGCGCTCTATGGACTCGTCGAAACGCTGCTGGGCTTAGACAGTCAGGCAGAACACTCCAAAGACCTACTAGACACAAGCCAAGACGCCTCAGAAAATTTGCAGGCTAACAGTCAGCCTACATAAACCAGACAGTCAAAAAATGGCGCTGCTGCCAGATCATAGCTACACCGCTCACCGCTACAAAGGCAAACACCAGCTGCCTAAACTGCTGGGCAGACATTTTTGCCAGCACGATCTTACCCAGCCAGTTAGCCGGTATGGCTCCCAGTCCAATTACCAATCCGTAGAGCAGGTAGTCGGAACTGAGGCTACCAAAGGCAGCGTAGGCTACTAACTTAACCAGGTGCAGCACCGCCTTGTTGAAAGCCTTGGTGGCTACCATGGCTTCTTTTTCTAGCCCGTAGTTTAAATACAGCGGATTCATGACTGGGCCAGTGCTGCCGATTAGCCCAGACCCAATGGCGTTAATCAAGGACAGCGGCAAAAAGTACCAGGCTTTGACCGCAAACTGAGCATCTTTGGGAACCAGCAGATAGTTGGCAACCATTGCCAGCAGCCCGATGCCGAGCAGGAATTGCAGCCCCTCCACGTGAATCTGGGTGAGTCCATAACCACCAATAATGGCTCCCACCGTAGCCCCTGGTACGTACCAGGCTGTTACTTGCCAGTCCACATGGTGCCAAAAGGAAATTCCCCGTTGGGTATTGCCAATCAGCAGCCCCGTCGTAATTACCGGGGCTACCGCTGGGGTTCCCAGCAGCAGAGAAATCATGGGAATTAGAATAAACGGGCTGCCGCCCCCTGCTAGCATGCTAAGAAACCAGGCTAGGAAACTAGCAACAAAAAGGCTAACGGCAATCATATGATCAGCAGCAACAGTGGCGTTGTTGCTTAGTCTAGAGGGCAACTGTAACCCTCTGCCATGTTTTGTCTCCCCAACTGTTATCAAACGGTCATCCACAGAAGGAAGAAACAGAATGGGAATAGTTGGTTATCCTTGAACTTCGAACTTTTCCTCTGCTTTTCTACCCTAAATAGCGGCGTATGGCGCAGCCCATAGACCCCAACTCCCAAGCTTCTACCCCTAATAATCGCTCTGGTGCTTCAGCTAAGCAGGTGTACCAGCAGGCGGTGATTGCTTTTAAAGCCCAAAACTATGATCAAGCCCTAGCGCTTTTTCAGCGTCTGAGGCGGTTGCCACCGGGTTCTCCCTACTATCTCAAGGCTGTGATGGGTCAGGTAAAGGTACACCAGCGCTTGAAGCAGGTTGACCAGGCCCGATCGGGTTGCCAAGTTCTGCTCGACAGTTCTTCGCCGGAGGCGCAGCAGTGGGCGCAGCAGGTTTTGAGCCAGCTACCCGACAGCACCAAGGTAGCTGCCCCTGCGGCAAGCCCACTAACCAACCCATCAGCTAAGGCCGACTTGAGCGGCTTTGTACCGTTAGCAGACACTACAAGTTCTCAGTCTTCACCGCCTTCACCACCAAAATCTGCATTCCCAAAAACACCGACCCCCCTCCCTGAGCCAGAAAACCTTGATCAGCTGAAGCCGGAAGACGCTAATTTGAATGCCGCTGAGGCGGGGGAACCAGAGCCAGCTTACCAATCGCTCTTTCACTTTCAGCAGCTCAACCAGCGCCCGGGTATCGATCAAAACGGTAGCGGTCTTCCTCCGGTTACCACCGCCGATGCAGCGATTCCGGCGTCTAAATCCAGTGATGAGCCAGTCTCGCAATCGAGAGCTACCCCAAGTTATCAGCGGCGTCCCCAGGATCCTTTGCCAAAGTACCCGCTGGGGCTTTGGTTGCAGCAAGGGCTGACGGCGATCGCTCTGCTCTGGGGGATAAACTGGGCCATCCATTTTGCCCTTCGAACCGTGGATAGGCTGCTGCAATGGGTACGGTGGCCGGTACAGCTTCGTTTGCCGGGGGCGAGCCAGAACTACACTGTTTGGGTGATCAGCGGGCTGGTGCTGCTAGCCCTGGCCAGCCCGTGGATTATGGATTTTGCCCTGGCTTTTTGGCATGGCCAAAAGCCGCTATCAACCCGCCAGCTCCAGGGCTACAGCCCTGAAGCCCTGCGCCTGTTGCGCCAGGTGTGCCGCCAGCGCGGTTGGCAAATGCCCGAGCTGCGAGTTATCCCCGATCCGGCTCCTCTGTGCTTTAGCTATGGCTGGCTGGCGCGCAATACTCGCATTGTCGTCAGTCAGGGAATTTTAGACCAGGGGACTGATGAGATAGTGACGGCGCTGTATGGGTGCGAATTGGCCCGGATGGTGAACGGGAGCGGAGCGGTTCTCTCGGCGGTAGGGCTGCTGCTGCTGCTGTTGCACAGCGCTTACCATCGCCTAGCCCAGGGTGGAGATAGATTAGCCCAACCCCTCCTACGCAATAGCTTAGGAGTACTATCGAGCATTTTTTATGGTCTGTTTTGGCTGCTGCGGCAGCTGATGCTATGGCTGTCGAGGCTGTGCTGTAGCTGGGGCGATCGCCGCGCCATTGACCTCACGCAGCACCCCGACCACCTAGCGGATGGGCTGCTCCAGTTGACTGAGGCGATCGCAATCGACCTCCAGCAGCGGGACACCCTCCACCCCTTGCTCACTAGCCTAGAGATTTTAATGCCCGTCAGCGGTCGCCAGGCAATTACCCCAGGCAGCCTCCTGGCACAGGTAGACCGCGATGGTCAAAACCTGAATCCAGAAAACAATGCCGCCAGCGATCGCTTCGCGAATCGCGCCAATACCATCGCTACCCTGCTGGCTATAGACAGCCTCAACCCCTACCGGCAGTGGCTGCGGGGCAGTGCCTCCCACCCACCCTTAGGCGAGCGACTGCTCAATCTTGGCCAGCAAGCTATCCTCCGCCAGCAGCCAACCACTGTCGCCTTACCGGTGGCACCTCGAACCTCCAACGGCTTTTCGCTCCCACTGCTGCTGCTGCAAAAAAGTCCGCTCGCGGGCCTCCTAACAGGGGTCGGAATCGCCATGGGGCTGTGGTTTATCGGTGGAATTGTCAACCGGCTGGGTTGGCAACGGTTAAGCTGGCTCTACCAAGACCCCAGCATTCTAATGGGAGGGCTGTGGTTGGGTTTAGGCCTAGGCTTATTGCTGCGTATCAATGCTCTGTTTCCCGATCCAGATAGCACGCCTTCCGTCAGACAGACGACTGCTACGGCCCCAACCACCACTGTTGAGCTACTCCACAGCAGCTCAGTTCTGCCCGTGCAAGGGAAGCCTATAACCCTGCGAGGTCAGTTGCGGGGTTCAGCAGGGTTAGAAAACTGGGGCTGCCAAAATTTGTATCTTGACGATGGGTTAGGGCTAGTCAAACTGGTTAACCCAGTCCCCCTAGGCAGTCTTCAAGGGCTATTTCAGCAGCGCAGTCACCCCCGGCAATGGGTAGGGCAGGCTGTTACGGTTAGCGGCTGGAGTCGCTATGGTGCTGGCCTGCTGTGGGTCGACATTCACCAGGTGCAGCTCAATTCCCAGCACCGCTTTCAGGCCTATGGCCCAAATTGGGCCACGCTCTTGAGTCTAGCTATCAGCCTGATGGGAATTTTGACGATTTTTCGAGGAGGCTAACTGGGGCAACGTGAAGTTGTGTTGCGACAATGGCGCATTAATGTTAACTTAGTTTACAGAAACACATTCCTGGGTGCCTGGGTCGACCTTCCGGGGTCGGTCTTGGGGTTGTTAGGTAATGGGTTCTCCTACTCTCAACACAGCAAATGAACCAGCCTTAACGGCTGGTTTTTATTTAGGGGCTAATTTTGGTTTGCGGTTGCGCCCGTTGCGGGGCATTTAACGTGTTACCGTAATAGATGGTTATGTATAAGGATGGAGCGCTGGCATTTTATTGGCCAGATTATCTATTGAAAGGCCTGCGCATGTCGGGTCTTTCTTTGGGCAGATGATTGAGGCAGACAGATTCTGAGAAACTTAGGAAGTTTGATAAGTCGTTTCTTTCCAAGACGGCAATCAAGATTATTCCCTCGTGTCTGGGGTTTTAAAACTATTTCTAACGGTAGATTAAAGCCTAGGAGCGATCGCACTGAGCAAGATTTGCAAAGTTGACGCAGGATTTAGATTTGACGTTTTAGTGCGATTTTATTGGGCTTTTTGGAGCAAAATCTGTAATCCTGATAAAACCGATCGCGTGAATAGGGTTGTCAAAGGCGGCGGTTGACTTGCTATTCAAACTTCACTTGGTGAGTCATCGATTTCAATTTTTGCCCTTTGTTTTAGAACACCAGAGGTATCTCAAATGTCAATTCGCCTTTACGTTGGTAACCTTTCCAAAGATTTAGAGCGCCAAGAGTTTGAAAACGTTTTCGCTGACTTTACGGCTGACTTAGTCTCTGTCAAGTTAATCGCCGACAAAAAAACCGGAAAATGCCGCGGATTTGGCTTTGTAACCGTAAAAACCGACGAAAAGGCCGATGAGATTGTAGAAAAGCTAAACGGCCAGATGCTAGCAGAGCTGCCGATTAAAATTGAAAAAGCGCTGCCTCGCACTAAGCCAGAGGGTGAAGGAGAAGCTCCTACCAGTGGTGAATCCACTGGTAAGCGGTCGGCTAAGGGAAGTACCCGTAAGGCCGCTACTCCAGCGGCCGCTGCCAGCAGCAGTGCCTCCGTTCAGCCTGATCCTCGCTGGGCTGGCGAACTAGAAAAACTGAAGCAGATGCTGGCGGCCCAAACCACCTCCGGCTAAACTACTGCGGTAATATCCCCAGCATTATACCGAGGCCGTAGAGACGACAACGCTCTACGGCCTTCTTGGTTGGCTGAACCCCATACCCGCGATTAGCACTGATTGGTCTGGGTTTCAGCGACCTGTTTCAAGCGGCGCAGTTGAGCCGCCATATCTCGCTGAGTCAAGCTGGCGGCAAACCAGTTAAACCCAACTTGTACAACAGGGTTAGGAATCTCAAACTCAAACCGATTCAGCAGCCGGGTTCCTGCTGGTTCAGGAGTGCATTCCCAGCGATCGCGACCGTCAAAAAAGCCTGCGAATGCCCATACGATCAGCCCTGGCTGACGCTCAACCACCGTACTGACCAGCGCGGGCTGCCACAGCGGCACCTGAATGACAAACCGGCTTTTGGCCCCTAGATCGGTGCTCCAGTCGCCGATGGGGTCGCAGCGCAGGACCGGGTTAAGCCAGCGGTGCATCAGGTCTGGGCGGGTTAGACACTGCTCCACCTGACTAGCGCTAGCGCTGATGGAAATGCTGTGCTCAAAGACATGGCGAGTAGACATCTTGACGGACTCCTGAGAGAATCAGCCCGAGTGTAGGTACCAGAATCCCCAAAAACTTGTATTTTTGGAAAGTTTCTATCGTACCTGCCCTGGGCGGTCTCGTTTCTAAACCGAAATGCTGGTTCATGGGATGACATGATTTGGTGATCGGTTTATTTGCCTGTAGTTAATGGCCAACAGTCGAGATCGCGCAATGGCCCCCTGCACGGTGCTCTTTCAGGATGCTCCCAACTACAAGGATCATGATTGATTTTTTCTCTCTAACGCTGCTTCAGGTGACTGAGCCTGGAGTTCAACCTGCCAACCCTGGACCGCTGACTAGCCCTGTGGAGTCTCCCAGTCGCTTTTTTCAAGAGGCTTCTGGGCAACTGGGGCGATTTTTGCCCAGCTTGATTTGGGCGATCGCGCTGCTGGTGGTGGGCTGGATTGTGGCCACATTAGCGGCTCTGGCGGTACGCAATCTGCTGCGGCGCACTAGCCTAGATGACCGCGTCGCCAACTGGGCACTGGGTCGCTCGTCAGACCAGTCGATCCCGATTGAGAAATGGGTATCGACCCTGGTTTATTGGGTGATTTTTCTGTTCGCCATTGTGGCGTCGCTCAATGCCCTTAATCTAGCTGGCGTATCGGCCCCGCTCAACAACTTTCTCGACCAGATTTTTCTCTATCTGCCCCGTATCGGCGGCGCGCTGCTGCTGCTGGGGCTGGCCTGGCTGGCGGCGACTCTGGTGCGATCGCTGGTGGTCAATGGCCTAGGCCGCTTTAACCTAGACGATCGCCTGGCCCAGCAGACTGGCATAGACCAGGGCAGTTCCCCAGTCGTGCTGAATGAAACCATCGGCAACGTGCTGTACTGGTTCATTCTGCTGCTGTTTATTCCGCTGATTTTGAGCGCCCTGCAGCTGCCCGGGCTGCTAGCTCCGGTGGAAGGGTTAATTAATTCTTTCCTCCAGGCCATTCCCCGCATTGTCACCGCCGGAATTGTTTTAGCCATTGGCTGGGTGATTGCGCGGATTGTGCGCGGAGTCGTGACCAATCTGCTGCTGGCGGCTGGAGTCGACCAGCTCGGTCGCCGGCTGGGGCTGCAAAGCAGCGCGACAGGAGGAGTCTCCCTCGCCAGTCTAGCTGGCACCGTAGCCTACGTGCTGGTGCTCATCCCCGCCGTGGTAGCCGCCCTCAACGAGCTGGATATCGAGGCCATTTCGGCTCCCGCCATTGGGATGCTAGAGCAGATTTTGACCGCGATTCCCCAGGTGATTATGGCGGGGGTTGTGATCGCCGCCGCTTACTTTGTCGGGCGCTTTGTGGCCGATCTAGTCACAAGCCTGCTACAGGGGGCTGGCTTTGACAATATTTTGGGCATTTTGGGGCTGCCCGATCTAAACCTGGGTACGGGGGCGACGGTACAGCCAGGACTCGATGCCGAAGGTCGCCCTATGGCCACGGTACAGACCCCAAGTCGCACGCCATCAGAGATTGTCGGTATTGTCACCCTGGTAGCGATCGTGCTATTTGGGGCCGTGACCGCCACTGAAATTCTCAACTTCGCCGGTCTGACCGAGATTGTGCGGGCGATTCTGCGGATTGGGGCACGGGTGCTCAGCGGGGTGGTGGTATTTGCGGTGGGTCTCTACCTGGCCAACCTAGCCTTTCGCCTGGTCAACGCCATGGGCACCGGGCAAGCCAGGGTACTGGCCCAGGCGGCCCGCATCGCCATCTTGATCTTTGTGGGAGCCATGGCTCTCCAGCAGATGGGCGTGGCCCCTGACATCGTTAACCTGGCCTTTGGACTGCTGCTGGGGGCGATCGCCGTAGCGATCGCGATCGCCTTTGGTTTGGGGGGGCGCGACGTTGCCGCCGACCAACTGAGGGAGTGGCTATCCGCCTTTAAACAACGCCAGTAATCGTCCTAGCCACCACCAATACCACCCGTTACAGGCCGGAGGGTTGACCCTCCGGCCTGTTGGCGCGTTAGTATGATTAACTTCAGCCTTAACAAATCTGCCTGAGGGGTTGTAACCCAGAGCCAGAGCCATCTATGGACAACCAAGAGCAGGCTCAATCTCGGAGTCAAAAGGACAGACGGCTGGGACAGGAAAACCCTGAATTGGGTAACCGGGAGTGATGTTCAGGGGAGTCTTAAAACCATGGCCACGGCAGAGCGTCGCAGTGGTAAACCAGCGGCCAATCTCAGCGACCCTCAGTACTACATCAGCCGCGAGCTGAGCTGGATAGAGTTTAACCGGCGGGTGCTCCACGAGGCCCTAGACGAGCGCACGCCACTGTTAGAAGCGCTGAAGTTTCTAGCGATCTTCAGCACCAACCTAGACGAATATTTCATGGTGCGGGTAGCGGCCCTCAAGCAGCAGATCGAGGCTCAGGTCACCCGGCGATCGCCCGATGGGCGATCGCCCCAGGAGCACCTCGACGAGGTCAGCACCACCCTGCGCCCCATTGTCGAGCAGCAGCACCAAGCCTTTAGCACCGACCTCAGACAGCAGATGGCCGACCAGGGCATCTGGCTACTCGACTATGACGAGCTGACGACGGCTCAGCAGACCTACTGCCGCGACTATTTTGAAGAGCAAATTTTCCCGGTTCTAACCCCCCTGGCCGTCGATCCGGGCCATCCATTCCCCTACATTTCGAACCTCAGCTTAAATCTAGCGGTCGTAGTGCAAGACCCCCATACCCAGCAGCCCCACTTCGCCCGAGTTAAAGTGCCTCGGGTGCTCCCCCGGTTCATTCCCCTACCAGCCCCTCAAGGGGAAGACCGGGATAGTAGACTCTATCGCTGGCTAGGCGTGCCCCTCGAACAGATCATTGCCGCCAATCTGTCCGCTCTTTTTCCGGGCATGGTGGTGCAGGAACACTACTGCTTTCGCATTACCCGCGACGCCGATTTAGCCGTCGAAGAAGACGAAGCCGACGACCTGATGCTGGCCATTGAGCAAGAGCTGCGTAAGCGTCGCCGGGGTGGGTCAGCCGTACGCATGGAAATTCAGCGGGCGACTCCAGGCCCGGTGCGCGCCATGCTGGCAGAAGAACTGGGCCTGGCCGAAACCGATGTGTACAACATTGACGGGTTGCTAGGGCTAGGCGACCTAATGACCTTCATGGCCCTCCCCCTGCCTGACCTCAAAGCCCCCAGTTGGTCGGCCACCGTGCCAACTGCCCTAGAACGCCTCACCCCACCAGGGGTAGAGGACGACGACACAACCCTAGAGACCGCCGAAGACCTATTCTCGCTGCTGCGGCACCAGGAGCTGCTGCTGCACCATCCTTACCACTCGTTCTCAGCCACGGTGCAGCGATTTATCACCCAGGCAGCCCACGACCCCCAGGTGCTGGCCATCAAGATGACGTTGTACCGCACCTCGGGCGATTCCCCCATTGTCAGCTCCCTGATCTCCGCCGCAGAAAACGGCAAACAGGTGACGGTTTTAGTCGAGATCAAGGCCCGCTTTGACGAAGAGAACAACATCAACTGGGCCCGCAAGCTTGAACAGTCAGGAGTACACGTCGTCTATGGTCTAGTGGGGCTTAAAACCCACTGCAAAGTTACGCTAGTGGTGCGCCGTGAGGGACAGCACATTCGTCGGTACTATCACATCGGCACCGGCAACTACAATCCTAAAACCGCCAGAGTCTACACCGACCTTGGCCTCCTCAGCGCCCAAGACGATATCGGGGCAGATATCTCCGATCTGTTCAACTACCTCACTGGCTATTCTCGGCAGCAGGTCTACCAGCAGCTGCTCGTCGCCCCGCTCACCCTGCGCCAGCGCTTGGTGAGCCTGATCGAGCAAGAGATTACCTGCCAAAAAAAGGGCAAGGGAGGCCACATTATCGTCAAGCTCAATTCTCTGGTAGACCCAGATTTAATTACGCTTCTCTATCGAGCTTCCCAGGCAGGGGTCTCTATCGATTTAATTGTGCGGGGCATCTGCTGCCTGCGCCCTGGAGTGCCGGGGGTAAGCGACAAGATCCGCGTCATAAGCATTGTGGGGCAGTTCCTGGAGCACTCCCGCATTGTGTATTTTCAGCAGGGGGGAGAGGAGATCGTACTGCTGGGCAGCGCCGACTGGATGCCCCGCAACCTCGATCGCCGGGTGGAGGTCATGGTGCCCGTTACCGCCCCAGCGCTGCAAGCAGAGCTAAAGGCCATACTAAATCTGTGCCTAGAAGACAACCGGCAGGCCTGGGACATGGCAACCGACGGCAGCTACCACCAGCGCCGCCCTGGGGCAGACGAGAAGATTCGCAGTGCCCAAGAGCAGCTGATGACCAACGCTGGCAAATCTTTAGCAGGGTGAACGGCTCCAGCGAAACACCACTACCCCCAACCCGGACAGCAGCGTTAGCCCCAGCAGACCGGCTAGGGGGTTACCGTCTAGGCCAGTGACCCAAGCGGGCACAGCTCCAGTAGGCTGAAGCAAGTTACCCACCTCAAGCAAATAGTAGCCCCACACCAATCCGGCGTGGAGACCTACCGGGTGGCCTAACCCAGTCTTGTTGAGCCCTACAGGTATCTGCCGAGCCCAGCCCAGCACGAGCCCCAACAGCAATAGTCCTGCTAACTGAGGCAGCAGACCCAGAATCGCATCGAGGGGTTTGATGAAGTGAGCGATCGCAAAAATCAGGCTAGTTGCCCCCAAAGCCAGCCCCGGCGACCAACCCTGCTCCAGCTCCCGCAGCAGCCAGCCCCGAAACAGCACCTCCTCCGACCAGCCGACAGCGGTAGCAGCCAGCGCCCCGATTAGAGCCGTTTGTAACAAACTGGCACCCCGCGCCCCGTCCGCATCCAGCACGGCCCAGCCTAAAGCCAACTGCACTAGCGCTAGCACCGCTAGGCTCACGGCTCCAATCAGAGCACCGGCTGCCATGCCTTGGCCTACTTCTCGGCGGCCGGCAAATCCGACCGTTGCCCAAGGTTGCGTTTCAGCACGCACCGCCCGTTCCCAGCGGGGCAGCACCAGCAAAAAGACAACGTACAACAGCGCAGTGGGCAATAAATCACCCCCTGGCAGCACCCCCCGCCCCGCTAAGCCGTACAGCGGCAGCGAAAAGGGCAACCAGAGCACCACCACAATTAGCAAAAACACCACCACCCGTACCAACGGTGGATAGTTGAGCAGCTTAGCCCAGGGAAGCTTGACGCCAGACAACCTATTCATCTGGTTCGATAGTGCTGGTCAGCCCTAGATTGCACAGTCCCTCGCTATAAAACTCAGCATGTTCGAGGGCACAGGTAATTACCAGAGCCACCCCAGCGGTGTGGGCCTGCATCATAATATCGACGGCTTGGGGCATCGTCAGACTGGGTACCACCTTCAGCAGCGATTCCACCACGTACTCCATTGAGTTAAAGGCATCGTTGTGGAGCAACACTCGATAGCGGGGCGCGGGCTTGCGCACTGTAGATGTCGTAGTCCGCTCGATGGTTTCAACTGACACAGCTATACCTCCTTGCGAAGCTCCAAGGCAAAAATTGGTTAAGAACCCCTATGCCCAGGCCAATTCCCTCATCATAAAACTTCACGATGGTTTTAGCATGACCCTGGGGATAGGCTCGAAAAGTTTCAGCCCTGCCGTCCCAACGTCTGCCCTTTCAGCCTGAATGTAGCAGCTGTTTGACCGTTAAGAAGATTTCTAGAAAAGAAGATCCCCGCTTTATCAGACAACTGTGGCTACTGTAGGATGGGCACTGCCCACCATTAGGGAGAAAGTTTTCCAGAAGTCGCCTAAAGCCAGCGCAAAAAAATCAGGCCAGCAACCCGACAATCGAGCCTGCCCTTGTGATTCCAGCGATCAGACGTCAGGGTAGCTACCATAGGAAGCATTGGATAGGTGTACTGTCCCGTTCGTTTCCCTTCTGTATCGTCCATGACCTCTCTGGTTAAAGGCCAAATCGTATTTTTGGAGTGCCGCCAAATTCGGCTGTATGCCGAAGTCATTCAAGTGTTAGCACCTCGCCTCACCGGTTGGCTCAGGCCTCTGGCGCTGGTCAGTGAAACCGAGATGATTGCTCTAGGAGCTGATTTTGACGCTACCTATATGACGATAACCAAACCGACAGTACCCGATATACTCTGGCCGCTAGAGCAGTTGCAACCAGCCTTAGATACTGATGTTATACCGCTGCTAGCCAGTCTCTCGGCCAAGTCTGTGACCTCACCTGCCGCTCTACCTGCCGATTCTGACCACAGACATTTAACTGTCAACGAGTTTGTGCAGTGGCTATGGACCGAGCGCCAAACTTCAGACCTGACCAGTTCCTAGGACTAGGCAATCATCCGAATAGTTTTTGCAAAGATTTCATAAAGATACCAAGGTCGCCCTAGGGAAAATTTTGAGATGAGCAGACAAGGCTGGGCATCTGGGCGTTGGTTTAAGTTTTAGCAGCGGTTCACCCACCGCGTTTAGCTAGTCGGCAGTGGCTGATGCAGCGGCTCACCATATACTCCAACGCCTGGAACCAGGCGAATGCGGCCTTCGTCCATTTCGTACATGAGCAGTTCTAGGGCTTCGGAGTCGCCAATGGGCAAATACCCCAGGCGAGATAGCTCAGCGTTAATGCCCTGCTCAATATCAGGAGTCAGCAGCCCACTGTGGAGTGCTTTCTCTACCAATCGACGAATGGAAAATGTGGGGGCCATGAACCATTACCTAAGCGTGATTTCATTACTACCTATTGTCGGGCCTAGCCATGCTGTAGCCAGTGATGATACCCCGAAAAAATTGTGTACCCTACCACAAAAATTCGTGATCCAAATCACAAATTGATTCGACTGTTGGGGCTATGTTCAGTAGATTCACGGAGGTACTTAATCGGTGGGGTTTGAATCTATATCAAGATATGACCAACTATGCCCCTGGACGTAGTCAAGCCGGTCTGATTCCGACTATCGTCGTGATATAGAAGGCTAGCTTTAATAGTTCTTAACATTATCCATAACCTTGGAGTGTACCGAGTATGCAGACTATGACTAAGGAAATGGCTATTTTTCAAGCCCAGGGCTCTCTCAACGCGTCTAATGCCCACGATTTCCATTCCTCTTTAATGCAGGAAATTCAGTCTGAGCGGGCCGATGGCCTGTTTATAGACATGAGCCAGGTTGAGTCGCTCGACAGCGCCGGGCTGATCTCCCTGGTGTCGGCGCTGAAGCAGGCTCGTCAGCTACAAAAGCGCCTCTGCCTCTGCTCTGTGCCACCGGCTCTTCGCATCGTGTTTGAGCTCACCCAGCTCGATCGCGCCTTTGAAATGGTTGACGAGCTGCCCGCCGCCGCTTAGGAGATTTCTAGAAAAGAAGATCCCCGCTTTATCGGGCAACTGTAGCCACTGTAGGGTGGGCACTGCCCACCATTAGGGAGAAAGTTTTCCAGAAGTCGCCTTAATTCTAGGCTCGGCAAAGTTCACCCCACCTCGCCACCTCACCTCGCTATAGTATGGTGGTCATCCTTGCGAGCGTTTGGGGCAGCTAGATCGTGTCTGTATCAGTTAATACATTAGTGAATGCCGAGATTTCTCGGCCGGGTCGCTATCTGGGTAACGAGCTGGGTGCAGCTCACAAACCTTGGGATAGGGCCAGCGTGCGCTGGGTGCTAACTTACCCTGAGGTCTACGAGGTTGGGGCCTCTAACCTAGGCCACATTATTCTCTACAGCATTTTGAATGCCCAGCCCCGGCAGCTGTGCGATCGCGCCTACCTACCAGCCCCCGATCTAGCCGCCAGGCTCAAAGCAACTCAAACGCCCCTATTTGCGGTCGAGTCGCAGCGATCGCTAACCGACTTTGACATTCTGGGTTTTAGCCTCAGCTATGAGCTAGGAGCCACCAACATTCTCGAAATGCTGTCGCTGTCAGGCATTCCGCTCACCTGGCAGGAGCGCGACCAGGCCAGCGCCTTTGCCCCCGAGGCAGGCTCCTGGCCATTAATTTTTGCCGGTGGCCAAACGGCCACCTCTAACCCCGAACCCTACGCCGACTTCTTTGACTTCGTGGCCCTGGGCGACGGCGAAGAGCTGCTGCCCGAAATTGCCCTGGTGATGGAAGAGGGCAAGGCCGCTGGCCTCAGCCGCGAAGCGCTGCTGCTCGATCTGGCCCAGGTGCCAGGGGTCTACGTGCCTCGGTTCTACGACATGGCCGCCGATGGCTCGGTTCACCCCACCCGGCCCGACGT
>QBLT01000300.1 GCA_003249105.1 Leptolyngbya sp.
CTGCCCTTAATCTTCACTAAGCACTTTTACTCATTACATAACTGGGATGCACCCATTGGACTGTTCATCAACCGCTATGAATTTGGGAGGGCTGTATGACAAGCGAAACACAGGTCTAGAACACTACCCCCTTAAGCTGATCAACTAGGCACCTGTAGCTGAGATTTAGCTTTTTCCTTACATTCCCACGTACTCCTGGAGGGATTTCACTTGGAGGGGGTGCTGTTGCAGGGAGTGGATGGCGGAGGCTGTGGCTGTGGCTCCGGCGATGGTGGTGATGATCGGAACCTTGTAGGCTAGGGCCGTGCGGCGAATGGAGCGATCGTCCTCGATCGCAGTACTGCCTGCTGGAGTGTTAATAATCAGCTGAATTTCGTTGTTTTTGATCGCATCCTCAATGTTGGGGCGACCTTCGTGCACCTTCAGCACGAGACCGACGGTCAGACCTTCATCCATGAGGGCGGCGCGGGTGCCGGAGGTGGCGATTAGCTTGAGGCCCATTCCGGCCAGTTCTTTGGCGACGGGGATGACGGCGGCTTTGTCGCGATCGTTCATGGAGATGAAGACAGTGCCGGTGAGGGGCAGCTTTTGGTTGGCCCCCAGTTCGGCTTTGGCGAAGGCTTTGCCGAAGTCTGAGTCGATGCCCATGACTTCGCCGGTGGAGCGCATTTCGGGGCCGAGCAGAGCGTCGGTACCCGCAAACTTATCGAAGGGCAGCACCGCTTCTTTCACTGAAATGTGCTTTGGAATCACCTCTTCGGTGAAGCCCAGTTCGGCCAGGGTTTTGCCCGACATTACCCGCACGGCGATCTTGGCCAGGGGATGACCGATCGCCTTCGAGACAAAGGGCACCGTGCGCGAGGCGCGGGGGTTAGCCTCGATGATGTAGACCTGGTCGCCCTTGACCGCAAACTGAATGTTCATCAGGCCGATCACCTTCAGGCGCTTAGCTAACTTCACCGTCCAGTCGCGGATGGTGGCGAGGGCAGCGTCGGGCAGGGTCATGGTGGGCAGCGAGCAGGCCGAGTCGCCGGAGTGGATGCCTGCCTGCTCGATGTGCTCCATAATGCCGCCGATGACGACCTGACCGGTGTGGTCGGCGATCGCATCCACATCCACCTCGATCGCATTTTCTAGAAACTTGTCGATCAAAATCGGGTGGTCGGGCTCCACATGCACCGCGTAGGTCATGTAGCGCTCCAGATCGGTGTCGGAGTAGACGATTTCCATGGCGCGGCCACCCAGCACGTAGCTGGGACGCACCACTACCGGGTAGTCGATCTGCTGGGCGACCTTGAGGGCATCTTGGTAGCTGCGGGCCATGCCGTTGGGGGGTTGCTTGATATCTAGCTCGCGCAGAATCGCCTCGAAGCGTTCGCGGTCTTCGGCCATGTCGATGGAGTCGGGGGAGGTGCCCCAGATTTGGGTGGGCGGGTGGATGGGTGGATGGGTGGATGGGTCGGCGGCGGGCAGGGAAGAGAGGTATTGCTGGAGGGGCACGGCCAGCTTGAGGGGGGTTTGGCCGCCGAACTGGATGATGATGCCGATGGGGTTCTCGGCTTCGATGATGTTGAGCACGTCTTCTTTGGTCAGGGGCTCAAAGTAGAGGCGATCGCTGGTGTCATAATCCGTAGACACCGTCTCGGGGTTGGAGTTGACCATGATCGTCTCGTAGCCGTCGTCGCGCAGGGCAAACGACGCATGGCAGCAGCAGTAGTCAAACTCAATGCCCTGGCCGATGCGGTTGGGGCCGCCGCCGAGGATCATCACCTTGGGGCGATCGCTGGGCAGCACCTCGGTCTCGTCTTCGTAGGTGGAGTAGTAGTAGGGGGTAAAGGCTTCAAACTCGGCGGCACAGGTGTCAACGGTTTTGTAGACCGGAATCACGCCCAGACCTTTGCGGTACTGGCGCACGGTGTCTTCGTGGGTTTGGGTGGCGTAGGCGATCTGGCGATCGCTAAAGCCCTGGCGCTTGACCGCCCGCATTTGCTCGTAGGTCAGCTCGGTGAGGGGGGTGCGCTTCAGGAACTTTTCGGTCTGCAACAGGCCGCAGAGCTGGTTGAGAAACCAGGGGTCGATGGCGGTGAGGTCGTAGATATCGTTGACCGACAGGCCCAGCTGCATGGCGTGGCGCAGGTCGAAGATGCGATCGGGGTTGGGGGTGCGCAGTTTGGGGCGAATTTCGTTGAGGCTGGGCAGCTTTTCGGCGCGATCGCAGCCCCAGCCCGCCCGGCCAGTCTCCAGCGATCGCAGCGCTTTTTGGAACGATTCTTGGAAGGTGCGACCGATTGCCATCGCCTCGCCCACCGACTTCATCTGGGTGGTCAGGGTCGAGGTGGTGCCGGGGAATTTCTCAAAGGCAAACCGGGGAATCTTCGTCACCACGTAGTCGATGGTGGGCTCAAAGCTGGCTGGGGTTTTCTTGGTGATGTCGTTGGAAATTTCGTTGAGGGTGTAGCCCACCGCCAGCTTGGCGGCAAATTTTGCGATCGGGAAGCCCGTTGCCTTCGAGGCCAGGGCCGAGCTGCGCGACACCCGAGGGTTCATCTCAATCACGATAAAATCGCCATTGTCGGGGTTGACCGCAAACTGAATGTTGGAACCACCCGTTTCCACGCCGATCTCGCGGATGATCTTCACCGAGGCATCGCGCAGGCGCTGGTATTCCTTGTCGGTGAGGGTTTGGGCCGGGGCCACGGTGATCGAGTCGCCCGTGTGCACGCCCATGGGGTCAAGGTTTTCGATCGAGCAGATGATCACCACGTTGTCGGCCAGATCGCGCATTACCTCCAGCTCGTACTCCTTCCAGCCCAGCAGCGACTGCTCGACGAGAATCTGCGACACTGGGCTGGCGTCGAGACCCGATCGCGAAATGGTTTCAAACTCTTCCTGGTTGTAGGCGATGCCGCCGCCGGTGCCGCCCATGGTGTAAGCCGGGCGAATGATTAAAGGGAAGCTGCCAATCTGCTTGGCAATGTCCTTCGCTTCATCCATGGTTTCGGCCAGGCCCGAAGGACACACCGGCACCTCAATGCGCGCCATCGCCTCTTTAAATAGCTTGCGATCTTCCGCCATCTCAATAGCTTCGAGCTTGGCCCCGATCAGCTCGACGCCGTAGCGCTCCAGCACACCGGTTTTGGCCAGGGTCACCGCCAAATTTAGCGCCGTTTGGCCGCCCATGGTGGGCAGCAGCACGTCAGGGCGCTCCCGCTCGATCACCCGCTCCACGATTTCGGGGGTCAGCGGCTCGATGTAGGTGCGGTTCGCGGTCTCCGGGTCGGTCATGATCGTCGCCGGGTTGGAGTTGATCAGCACCACCTCGTAGCCCTCTTCCCGCAGGGCTTTGCAAGCCTGGGTGCCCGAGTAGTCAAACTCGCAGGCCTGACCAATGACAATCGGGCCAGAGCCGATCAGCAGAATCTTTTTGATGTCATCACGGCGGGGCATAGGCTGCACGGGTGCGAAGGAAAAATCCAAATCATTCTAAGGGCTAATTGCCAAATTCGTTTGCTTAGGTTGCAGCATTCCGGCGCGATTCTTGGCGGGATTTCCCAGGGCGATGGGCCAATGTCAGAGTTTAGTGAATTTAAGCAAAACTTCCGCATGATTACTGAGGATTTTTCGGGGCAAAAAGTACCCGCGCGGGTAATGCGATCGCCCCGACCCCCTTGCCATGATGGGGCCATCCACCCAGTTGAACTACACGAGGTAGGCCATGACACGCCACGGTCAAATGTATCTCAGAGACACTGCTCCCCCGCGCTTTCGGGTTCCGGCTCGGGGCCGCTTCGGCAGAATGTTTCGCTGCACCCGCCCCTTTGCCCAAGACACCCCCGCTGTGCGCCAGGCCCTAATGGAGCTGGGCAAAGCCGAAGGCATCATGGATCCTGGCCCTACCAACAACCCCGACAACCCCGCAATTCCGGCTGGGTTCACCTTCTTGGGCCAGTTCATTGACCACGACCTCACCTTTGACCCTACCTCCAGCCTGGAGCGCCAGTCTGACCCCGAGGCGATCGAAAACTTCCGCACGCCATCCTTTGAGCTGGATAGCGTCTACGGCGCTGGCCCCACCGCCAGCCCATTCCTCTACGACAACCGCCCCGAAAATCGCGGCAAGCTGCTGATCGATAGCGATCGCCCCCACGATCTGCCCCGCAACAGTCAGGGCACCGCGCTGCTGGGCGACCCCCGCAACGACGAAAACCTGATTGTGTCGCAGCTGCACCTGGCCTTCGTCAAGTTTCACAACGCGATGATCGACAAGCTCAAGGCCGACGGCGTCAACCCCGGCCAACTGTTCGACGAGGCCCAAAGGCTGGTGCGCTGGCACTACCAGTGGATTGTGCTGCACGAGTTTCTGCCCCTGCTGGTGGGCCAGAATGTCGTTGACACCGTGCTGCAACGGGGCCGCCGCTTCTACAGCACCCGCTGGCGGCGCGAGCCCTACATTCCGGTGGAATTTTCGGTGGCGGCTTACCGCTTTGGCCACAGCCAGGTGCGCGGCGGCTATCGCATCAACCAAAACTTTGCGGCGGCGATCTTTGCGGCCCCCGGCTCGGGCGGCAACGACCTATCGAGCGGCAAACCGTTACCTCCTGAGCGAGTGATGGACTGGCGCAACTTCTTCAAAGTGAATGAAACTGCCACGCCTCAGCTGAGCCAGCGCATCGATGCCACCATCTCGCGGCCCCTGTTCCAGCTGCCGTTTATTCCGCCCAATATGGCGTCGAACCCGGCGTCGCTGGCCCAGCGTAACCTGCTGCGCCATCTGACCTTTGGGCTACCCTCGGGCCAAACCGTCGCCCGCCGTATGGGCATTGCGCCCCTGGCTGCCGCTGACCTGGCGGATGTGGCGGCGATCAGCACTGCATTGGCCAACAACACGCCCCTGTGGTTCTACGTGCTGCGGGAGGCCGACAAGCGCGCCGATGGCCGATCGCTCGGTCCTGTAGGTGGTCGCATTGTGGCAGAGGTGTTTATCGGCCTGCTGCAATCTGACGAACTGTCGTACCTTTGCCGGGAGCCCAACTGGACGCCCAGATTGGGAACCAGTGGTGACTTCAAGATGGCCGACCTGCTGAAGTTCGCTGGCGTAGCGGAGCCCCCTGTTCTGTCTCCACCTGCTCCGGCATCTGCTCCACCCGCTGAGACACCTCAACCCGCCGAGGTGTCTGCTAGCTAAAGCTCATCTCTAATGGCCACCTGACTTATAGGGGCGCAGCATGCTGCGCCCCTACAGGCGATCGGGCGGGCAGGGGCAGGCTGGGATTTGGGGGCTGAGACAGCGCAGGGCGCTGAGGTAGTCTTCGAGTTCGCCAAACTCGGCGGGGGTGAGGCGGTAGTAGATCCCGCGGCCATCCTGCCGGGCCGAGATCAGCCCGGCCTCACGCAGAGTTTTGAGGTG
>QBLT01000301.1 GCA_003249105.1 Leptolyngbya sp.
CGCCCGGGTGCTGCGCCGGGTAGCCACCCCAATTCCCGCCTATGCCATGGGCCTGGTGCCCTACGTCGAAACCGTCCACGATCGCCTGACGGTAGAAATTCGGCGGGGCTGCACGCGGGGCTGCCGCTTTTGTCAGCCGGGCATGTTGACCCGCCCGGCGCGGGATGTGGAGCCCGAGGCCGTGGTCGACGCCATTGAAACCGGCATGCGCAAGACCGGCTACAACGAGTTTTCGCTGCTGTCGCTGAGCTGCTCTGACTACCTGGCCCTGCCAGCGGTGGGGGTCGAGGTCAAAAATCGCCTCAAGGACGAAAATATTTCGCTGTCGCTGCCCAGCCAGCGGGTCGATCGCTTTGACGAAAACATTGCCAACATCATTGGCGGCACCCGCCTCACCGGCCTCACCTTTGCCCCCGAGGCGGGCACCCAGCGCATGCGCGACATCATCAACAAAGGGCTGACCAACGAAGAGCTGCTGCGCGGCATCAAAACCGCCCATGAGCAGGGCTGGGGCCGGGTCAAGCTCTACTTTATGATCGGCCTGCCCGGCGAAACCGATGCCGACGTGCTGGGCATTGCCGAAACCGTGCGCTGGCTGCGCCAGGCCTGCACCCAGCCGGGGCGGCGACCCCTGGCCTTCAATATCACCATTTCCAACTTCACCCCCAAACCCCATACCCCGTTTCAGTGGCACTCGGTGTCGACGGAGGAGTTCCGTCGCAAGCAGCGACTGCTGCGGGAGGAGTTTCGCGCCCTGCGCTGGGCCAAGGTCAACTTTACCGACGTGCGGATCTCGGCAATGGAAGACTTTGTGGGCCGGGGCGATCGCCGCCTGGCCGCCGTGGTGCGCCGCGCCTGGGAACTGGGGGCCGGTATGGACAGCTGGTGGGAGAGCGTGGAAAATGCCTTCAACGCCTGGACCCAGGCCATCGACGAAGCCGATCTGACCTGGAAGTACCGTAAGGTCGATCAGGGCGAATGGAACGTAATGGACACCGATGTGACCGACATCGGGGGCAACCACCCCAGTCTTGACGCCCCACTGCCCTGGGATCACCTGGATACCGGCATCGACAAAGCCTGGCTCAAGGATGACCTGCTCCGCGCCCTAGAGGCAGCCACCGTGCCGGACTGCTCCTTTGAGGGCTGTAGCCACTGCGGCGTCTGCGGCCCCGACTTTGGCCACAATGTGGTGGTGACGCCGCCGCCGATTCCCGCTTTTCTCGGCCACAGCCAGCCCAGCTCTGAGCGGGTGCAGCGCCTGCGGGTGACCCTGGGCAAGCTGGGGTCAATGGCTCTGCTGGGTCACCTGGATCTGGTACGCCTGTTCGATCGCGCCCTGCGGCGGGCCGGACTGCCCATCGCCTTTACCGGCGGGTTCCATCCGGGGCCGCGCCTGTCGCCCGCCAGTGCGCTACCCCTCGGGGCCACCAGCAGTGGCGAAGTGGTGGATTTTGAGCTGACGCGGGCGATCGCCCCCGCCGATTTTCTC
Source organism: Leptolyngbya sp. (assembly GCA_003249105.1). Lineage (GTDB taxonomy): Bacteria > Cyanobacteriota > Cyanobacteriia > Phormidesmidales > Phormidesmidaceae > Nodosilinea. Next base: position 1,493 of record QBLT01000301.1, read on the forward strand.
CGACAGCTCGCGGCTCAGCTACCGCCCGAAATTCCGCTCTACGCCATTGCCGAAGTGCCCCTCGATGGGCCCTCGGCCACCAAGCGCCTCGACCAGGCCGAATACTACCTGCACGTGAGTTTAGAAGACATTGACGCGGCATCTCCAACCTGGGATACCTGGGTCGAGGGCGTTCTAGCCCTTGATGAAGTGCTGTGGGAAAAGAAAACTAAGTCTGGAAAGACGCAGCTAATCAACCTGCGAGAGCGCCTGCACGAGTTGGCCGCAGTTGGCCCAGACCACCCCCTACCCGTGGGTCTGGAGTATCCTAAAGATAGCCATGGAGTCTGGCTCAGAGCGGTGGGCCACTGTCGCAACGACGGGAACCTGCTGCGCCCAGAGCACGTCGTCTCTATGGTAGAGAAGGTAGCTAACCAGCCGCTAGCCCTACAGCACGTGCATCGCAACCGCCTCATCTTTCTTTAGAAAAACCCCAAGGGGAGACCACCATGGACGGAGCACCAGGCCATTCACCAGCGGTATCAGTGAAGGGGCACTGGGACTCTAGGGCCCAGGGCAGGAGAGCTCGGCAGCTCGGGTTGGCGATCGCGGGTGCAGTCCTGCTAATGGTAGGGGGTACCAACCGTTCCTTGGCGCAGTCGTCGTCGGCCTGCGCCGTTCAGGACGGTGAGGAAGTGGCCATTCTGGATGCGGCCTGCTGCCCAGACGAACTGCTCGCCGCCTACTGGCCAGGGCGATCGACCACACTCAACCAAACCTTTTGTCAGCTGTTGGTGTTTCCCACCGCGACCCTGGCCAACGGCGATGACTTTACCGATCGCATTGTCGATGGTTCGCTGTCTAGTGATAGCCGCCGCGCTTCTCCCACCAGTATGACCCTGCCCAGTCTGTGGTGGAATCGCGACTCACTGACATCGCACCTGGGCGGACGCCGCCTGGTAGAATCGTGGATTTCTTACCAGATTGAGGATTCGGGCACGACGGTGGTCGATGTGATGGTAAATCCCCAAATGTGGTCGGTGCTGACCTACAACGAGCGCTACGCCGTACTCAACCAGTTCGGCACAGCGGCTCGCGACTTTGGCCACAACCTCCGCTTCTTCCAGGGCAATTCGCGCACCTCCCGGATGGTGGGGCTCTACGCCTGTGATTTCGTCGATCAGTCGGGGCGACCCTTGACCTCTGATCGTGGCGTGTATGCCTGCTCGGCCAACCTAGACTCGGCCTTAATTGTGCAGCTTCAGCGCAACCTACTGGCCGAGGGGGCGCGTCGCTACCTGCCCACCGCCCAGGCCATACCCAGTCAGGGTCCATAGTTTCAGGCTTAGTAGAGCGAAAACAATCTCTTCTGATGAGATCTACTGAGGCTAGTTATCAGGACAGATTCGGTAGCAACGCTGATCGTTAACCCCAACATTCTGAGCTAAACCCGTAGGCTTTGCCACAGCCGACCATAGCAGTCTTCAGCTTCGGAATTGAGGGGCAGGAGAAACTCGCTCTGGTCGGCGATCGCCGGAGCCAGCACGATCTCGGGCGGCGTCTGTAGGGGCTCGGGTTGCTGCTGCGGGTTCCCCCCCCACAGCAGCGGCGAGGCGGTCTGGCCAAAGATGGCCAGCTGGGTAGCGAAGTCATTCCCCAGGCAAAAATTGAGCCATTCGACAGCGGCAGGGGCCGGAGCGGGTAGCGATTGGGGCCGTACCCAGAGTTGAGCGCTCAGCAGCGTACCCTCGGGGGGCACCGCGACGGCTAAATGGCGGTACTGGCGCAGCAGTGGCAGTACCTCGTCTGACCAGCCCACCACAGCGGTGGCGTCGCCAACAATCAAACTTTCCAGGTAGTAATCAGAGTCGTAGGTGCGCACCTGCTGGTGCAGCTTGGCTAAAAAGGTATCTAAGCCCGCGACCGCCGCCGGGTCTGCGCTATTGGCGGAAGCCTTCAACGCCTTTTGGGCCAGCCCCAGCACCAGACGGGGATGGTCGGGCAGCACGAGGCGGCGCGCCAGCTCGGGCCGGAGCAAATCCTTCCAGGTCTTGAGCTGAGCCGATTTGCGGGGTAGACGAGCAGGGTCGTAGAGCAGCACCAGGTGGCTCCAGCGGTAGGGGACGGCCCAGATGCGCCCCTCAGGGCTAGGGATGCCGCTGCGATCGCGGCGCACCAGCTCTGGCCACACCCGATCCAGCTCTTTCCAGCGGGAAACTTCCCCCACCTCAAGCGGCTGCACTAGCTCCTGGCGAATGGCGGGGGCCAGCCAATAATCGGCCAAACTCACCCAGTCGGCCATTGGTGCCGCTTTATCTACCTGAGCATGCCAGTCTTGCAGCAGGCTATACAGCCCCAGCAGCGACTCCTGAGGGGTCACCGCTACGCTGCTGCCCCGCTCGGGCAGTTGCTGAAACGCCTCAAGCAGCTGAGCGGGCACCGAGTTGACCACCATGGCCAGCCGCAGGCTGGCAGAGCTAGACCGCTGACACCCGGCCAGCATCGTTACCAGGGTGGCCCCACTGGCCCCCGCCAAAAAGCTGCGACGATTCATAAGCATTTGGCCCCCGCGCCCCCATGCCAGGGGAGAATACTGATCTAAACCATAGCGCTATAGTCTACGCCCATGAAAGCCGTCCGCGACATTGTCACTGTCTCGATCACCATTATTTTGGTGTCGTTTATCGGTCTTAGCCTGGCTCGGCTGGTGTACTTTTTTCTCCACAGCCAGCAGCTTATTTAGAGCTAGAGCAATCACTGTGCCCCCAGTTCACCTCCAACGCTCAAGGAAATTGAGGCCGTCCGTGCGCGCGTCGCTCCCTACATTCGGCACACGCCGCTGGGAAGCGCGATCGCCCTCCCAGACTCCGTCCCTGGCGGCTCCGACCTTGGGTTCAAGGATTCGTCTGTGTAGAAACTAAGCGATCGCCGGGCCAAGGGTAGAAGAAATTCGCATCGCCAGCTCGGTCAGGTTGTCGCTATTGGTGCAAAACTGCTCGGCGGCGGCACGAGGCATCCCGACCCCGACCAAATATTCCACCAGCAGGTTAAACAGCATGTCTTCGGCCAGTTCTTGCTGGTCGGCCCAGCCCCGCTGCTGGTAGTGCAGATATTCCTGGCAGCGGAGGGCCAGGTCTTGATAGGTGGCATCGCTGGTCAAATACTGAAGGCTGCTGACAATCATGGCGACCTCAGAACGCAGGTTAGCCATAGTCTAGCGAAACAGCCCTAACGAAACAGTCCTAGCGAAGCGGTCGCGGGATTAACCGATCGCCCTAAACACCACCGAAAGATTGCTGGCAGGCATGGCGATGGTTTCGACCAGCGCCAGCTCGTGGACTTTGGCGGTAGCCACCACCGCATCTAAGTCGCGCACGCCCCACTCGGGGTTTTGGGCCTGCAAGCTGGCGTCGAAGGCGGCGTTGCTGGGGGCAGTGTGCTGCCCGTTCTGCTGGTAAGGCCCGTAGAGATACAAAATGCCGCCGGTTGGCAAAATGCGCCCCGCTGCCGCCAGCAGCCCCAGGCAAGCCGCCCAAGGCGCAATGTGAATCATGTTGATGTTGACCAGGGCGGTGATCGGGTGCTGCTGCAAGTCGAGTTCTGAGAACAAATCGCTGAAGTTTTCAGATTCGACCGGCCACAGGGGGGCAGCGGCATCTAGCGCGATCGGCGCATGCAGGTTTTTGGCAGGAGCGGCCTCTCGCCAGGCGGCGATGCTGGCTCGGGCACCGGGGTCGGGGTCAGAGGGCAACCACTGCCGGGGCGCGAGATGGGGCGCAAAGAAAACAGCATGCTCTCCGGTGCCGCTCGACACTTCGAGCACGGTGCCAGTGGGGGGCAGCACCCGCTGGAGCACGGCTAAGATCGGCTCGCGGTTGCGCTCGGTGGCGGGGGCATAGC
>QBLT01000302.1 GCA_003249105.1 Leptolyngbya sp.
TTCTCGGTTCCTGCCACAGAACCCCTGACGCTTGAACTATTCATGCAACAAAGCCTCGATGATTTAGAAGCCACTTACCGAGCCAAAGGAAGGCGTAGCTTTGGGTCTAGCGAATCTCCAAGGCAAGACGGCATTCAAGTCGCCAATGCCGAGCAATACCTGATGGTGCTCGGTGGCCCTGGCATTGGCAAATCGACATTTCTGCGCAAAATAGGCCTAGAAGCGCTGCGAAAGAATGGGCAGATTCAGCGAGACTGCATTCCAGTGCTGATTGAGCTGAAGGAATTGCGGAATGAAGATGTTGACCTCAAGCAAAAGATCGCTGCTGAGTTTGCTACCTGCGACTTTCCAGAGGCAGAGGCCTTTACCGAAGCTTCGCTGGCCCAAGGCAAACTGCTAGTGCTGCTGGATGGGCTAGACGAAGTGCCTACCCAAAACCTCAACCGCGTGGTTGAGCACATCGAGAAATTTGTCGATGCCCACAGCAACAATGCCTTTGTGGCCTCTTGCCGAATTGCCGCCTATCGCGGTAGCCATGGCACCTTCTTCAAGCGCTTTACTGATGTCACCCTGGCCGAGTTTGACGATGAGCAAATTGAGCAATTTATTCGCCGCTGGTTTCGCTCAGCCCTTGACCTAGAGAGCGGCACCGCCGACAAATATTGGGAGCTACTGCAAAAAGACGAAAACAAAGCCACTAAAGAGCTGGCCCAAACCCCGCTGCTGCTCACCTTTTTGTGCTTGGTATACGACCGGCAGCAAATATTGCCGACCCAGCGCAGCAGTCTCTACGGCAAAGCCCTGGATATTTTGCTGTCTGAGTGGTCTGCCCAAAAGCGCCTAGAGCAAGACCCCATCTACGAAGGCTTTCACCCAGACCTAGAAAAGGTGCTGCTGGCCCAAATTGCCTATGAAAGCTTTGAGCAAGACCAGCTTTTCTTTCTCAAAGACGACATTACCCGGCGCATTGGCGAGTTTTTAGCCGATACCCTAGATGCCCCCAAGCACCTAGATGGAGCCGCTGTGCTGCGTGCCATTGAGCGGCAGCAGGGTGTTTTGGTGGAGCGGGCCACCAATATCTACTCGTTTTCTCACCTGACGCTGCAAGAATATCTCACCGCCTTTCACATCAAAGAAGAAGGGCTAGAGAATGAGCTGATTGCTCACCACCTGATTGATAAGCGCTGGCAAGAGGTGTTTCTGCTAGTGGCTGGACTCATGGGCAACAAAGCCATAAACCTTTTAGTGGCTATGGAAGCAGCCTCTCGCACCTATGTTGCTCAGCACCCAAAAATCATTGCGCTAATTCAGTGGGTTGAAACCAGCACAGTTGGGGCTACAAGCTCATTAAAGCTTCTTAGTCAAAGAGCTAGCGCCATCGCCGTCGCCGTCGCCAGCGCCAGCGCCAGCACCAGCGTAAGAGCCAAAGCTAGAGCCAGAGCTAGCACGAGAGCTAGCGAGACAGCCATCGTTATCGCCAGCACCATCATTAACGCCATCCATAGTGCGCGAGCCATGACTATCACCAGCGGCATCGACATCGAGTTCGACAGCGACAACGAGATTGTCGGCAGCGCCTTTGACATTGCCATCTCTGCCGCCATCGCCAGCGCCATTGCCAGCGACAGCAATATCGCCATCACCTTCAGCATCGGCATCACCGACGACATCGACATAGACAGCGACAGCGCTGACTTAATTTTTGCTCAAATATTTAGCAGTTCAAATTTTACAGACTTACCCAATCAGCTAGAGCAAATGGCTGAAACCGTGCCTGACGACCATGCATCCAGCGAAGCATGGCAAACTTGGGCCGATGAGCTAGAGGCCCTGTGGCTAAACGCCCTTGGACTTACCCATGAAGATTTAGCCCTTGACAGGGCAGAAGCAAAAGCTTTGCAAAACTATTTCTACGCTACAGAGCTTTTACTGCGGTGCAAAGATGCCGCTATTCGCATACCCAAACAAGCCTGGGCCGAGCTGGAAGATCGCCTGCTTACCTACCCTAGCTAGTGCAAAGGCACCCGGTAAAATTAAAGCACTACGCTCTCTGGCGAACTCCATGGCCGAAGCCAAAATTGTCAGCATTACGCGCAATTCGTAGGATGGGCAAAGGGCAAAGCCCGTGCCCATCGCCCCGATGATGGGCTGACAAGCTAAAAGCTGCGATCGCGCCCCGCACCCCAAATACAGCCGGTCGCTGCTTGAATTCACCCTTTGCTTGAACCAAAACACCCTCGCGATCTAGCCCAAAATCAAGGCGTTGGTCGAATTCATCCGCGTGTTGATTGAATTCATGGCGATGATCATCGAATTCACCTTGATGATCATTGAATTCATCTCGCGATTTATAAGAATTACTTTCGTGATCTAAACAAAAATGAAAGTGTTTATTATGAATAGCCCCCTGTTCATCGAATTCATCCGCCTGTTTTCAATCGACACCCGCCTTTTCTAAAGCAACATCCTCATTGTTCGCATCGCCATGCTGCCGAACTGCGATCGCGACATAGCTTGAACACACCAGACGCACTATAGGCAGTTGCTTACCCCTACGACTGCACAGAACCTTGGACTAACGACTGAGCATAGCCGCACTTGTAGCCCTTTGCCGTCGAACCTTAAACCTTTCTTGGCCTCAACCCGTTCATACCCTAGCCCCACTACATTGGTGGAATCCAGGCATCATAGATCAGGCAATCAGCGTATTCTGCCCCGGTTCAGGAGTTACCAATGACAGCCTCTATAGATCAGCCCCACATCCAGGTTGAAGACGATCGCACCGGCCTCAGCATCGAAACCCTGCGGCGGGCGATGGCCGACAACCTCTTCTACATCCAGGGCAAGTGGCCCGAAGTCGCCACCCGCAACGACTTTTATATGGCCCTGGCCTATACGGTGCGCGATCGCATGCTGCAGCGCTGGCTCAACTCCCAGCGCAACTACCTGCGCCCCGAGGTGCGCATTGTCTCCTACCTCTCCGCCGAATTTTTGCTCGGCCCCCACTTGGGCAACAACTTGATCAACCTGGGCATCGAGGACGAGGTGCGCCAGGCCGTCGAAGAGTCGGGCCTCAACCTGCAATATTTGATTGCCCAAGAAGAAGAGCCCGGTCTGGGCAACGGTGGCTTGGGTCGCCTCGCCGCCTGCTATATGGATTCCCTCGCCACCCTCGAAATTCCCGCTATCGGCTACGGCATCCGCTACGAGTTCGGCATCTTTGACCAGCAGATCCGCGACGGCTGGCAGGTCGAAATCACCGACAAGTGGCTCCAGCACGGCAACCCCTGGGAGATCGCCCGCCCCGAAGCCTCCGTCAACGTGGGTTTGGGAGGCCGCACCGAGGGCTATACCGACTCCGATGGCCGCTACCGCGTCCGCTGGATTCCCCACCAGGTGATCAAGGGCATTCCCTACGACACCGCCATTTTGGGCTACCGGGTCAACACCGCCAACACCCTGCGCCTGTGGACCGCTGAAGCCGTCGAAAGCTTCAACTTCCAGGCCTTCAACGTGGGCGACTACTACGGTGCCGTCAACCAAAAAGTCACCTCCGAAAACATCAGCAAGGTGCTCTATCCCAACGACGAGCAGGCCCAGGGCAAGCAGCTGCGCCTAGAGCAGCAGTATTTTTTCGTCTCCTGCGCCCTGCAAGACATGATTCGCATTCACCAGACGGCGGGTCGCACCCTCGACACCTTCCACGAAAAATTTACGGTGCAGCTCAACGATACCCACCCCTCCATTGGCGTCGCCGAGCTGATGCGCCTGCTGGTCGATGAGCACGACATCGACTGGGTCACCGCCTGGGAGATTACCCAGCAGACCTTTGCCTACACCAACCACACCCTGCTGCCCGAAGCGCTAGAAAAGTGGCCCCTCGACCTGTTTGGCCGCCTGCTGCCCCGCCACCTCGAAATTATTCTCGAAATCAACCAGCGCTTTCTCGACAAAATTCGCGTCCAGTATTTCAACGACCCCGGCAAGCTGTCGCGCATGTCGTTAATCGATGAGCAGGGGCCGCGCTACGTCCGCATGGCCAACCTGGCCTGCGTTGGCGGCCATGCCATCAACGGCGTCGCCGCGCTCCACTCAGACCTACTCAAGCAAACCGTCCTCAAAGATTTTCACGAGCTCTGGCCCAGCAAAATTTGCAACATCACCAATGGCGTGACCCCGCGCCGCTGGATGGTGCTGAGCAACCCCAGCCTGGCCCTGCTGATTAGCGACAAAATTGGCACCCACTGGATTCGCCACCTCGAAGAGCTGAGACAGCTCGAAAACTGCCTGGATGACAGGGGCTTTCAGGAGGCGTGGCGGCATGTCAAGCAGGAGCGCAAGGCCAACCTGACCCGGCTGATTCAAGAAAAGTGCGGCATTACCCTCAACCCCAACTCGCTGTTTGATGTGCAGGTCAAGCGGCTGCACGAGTACAAGCGGCAGCACCTCAACGTGCTGCATATCATTACCCTGTACGATCGCCTGCGCCAAAACCCCAACCTGGAGATTGCCCCCCGCACCTTTATCTTTGGCGGCAAGGCTGCACCGGGCTACGCCATGGCCAAGCTGATCATCAAGCTGATCAACTCCGTAGCCACCGTCATCAACAACGACCCTGCCGTTCAAGATCGGCTCAAGGTGGTGTTTTTGCCCGACTACAACGTCACCAACAGCCAGCGGGTCTACCCCGCCGCCGATCTCTCTGAGCAAATTTCTACCGCTGGCCTAGAGGCCTCGGGCACAGGCAATATGAAATTTTCCATGAACGGTGCCTTGACCATCGGCACCCTCGATGGCGCTAACGTCGAAATTCGCGAAGAGGTAGGGGCCGAAAATTTCTTTTTGTTTGGGCTCACCGCCAAAGAGGTGATGGAGCTTAAAACCCGAGGCTATAACCCGTGGGACTACTACAACCAAAACCCCGAACTGCAAGAAGTGTTCAACCTGATTCGCTCGGGCTTTTTCTCCGGGGGCGATCCGGGCCTGTTTGAGCCGCTGATCGCCAGCCTGTTGCACAGCGACCCCTACCTGCTGCTGGCCGACTACCAGACCTACATCGACTGCCAAACCACCGTTGATCTGGCCTACCGCAACCCAGACCACTGGACGCGCATGTCGATTCTCAACGTAGCCCGCATTGGCAAATTTTCGAGCGATCGCTCCATCCGCGAATACTGCCAACAGATCTGGCACACCGCACCCGTGCATATTGAACTGAAAGACTACGTTCAAGCCCAGGCCGGACTAAACGTCTCGTCAATTAAGTTATAAGTTTTGAATTTTGAATTTTGAATTCAAACCCCCAACTCAAAACTCAAAAACTAAACACTCAAAACTTCTCCCACCCTCTCCATCTCCCCTAC
>QBLT01000303.1 GCA_003249105.1 Leptolyngbya sp.
GGCCTAGAAAAGTGGTTCGTCGAAATCACCCCACAGCCCGCCTAGCAAATGGATGGTTTATTTCTTGGAACACTCTTAATCTTATTCCCTTTACCCGTCATTATTTGCTTGACTCAACACTAGCTGTCGGCTCTTGCTGGCATTTTTTGTCCCGGCACCTTGAAATTCACTACCCAACATCGGCAGAAGTTATGGCAGTCTGGTAGTGAAAGAAGCAAGCTCCAGCCCTGCAAAAGCGCCCAGCCGCACAACTGAGAGCAGACTTTCCTGAATGACTTGAGGTCCACTGAGATCGGCGCAGCCTGGGCTACATCATTGCTAAAGCTCACCTTCTCGACCAAGGCCGCTGTCGGTCAGGCAATGGTCACAGGTGCAGTCTCCCTAAATCCGAGCCGTTCGCCAGAAGCCATTGCACTAGTAGACTAATCATGGAGTTTCAAACGGGCTACGCCCCGTCGAGAGCGCTGGCCGGGGATGGGGCTTAGTCCCCGGCCTATTCACAGGCGTAGCTTATCACCGCACTATCCCATGGGCAAAGGGCTCAACCGCAGATGTTAGTTGACGATGGCCTGTCGCAAAAACGGGCATCCTCTAGAGAGAATCCTTAAGATTCTGTGGCAAACCGGTTTTAGGTTCTTAAAAGTACGTAACATTTAGTTGAAGACACATTCTCTCCCTTGGCACAAGAAACGCTAGATGAGCAGACCGAAGACCTCAGCAGCCTGCTGAAAAAGGCTGCTTTAATTGCGGTGGCCTTGGTGACGACCGTGGTGCTGAGTGTTGTAGCCGTGCGCTATTCCCAGGCTGCCGATCCCTATGTCCACCAGGTACTTTCCCTGGATGGCAACGGTAGCCGGGGCGAGGCAATCTTTAAAATGAACTGTGCCGTGTGCCACGGCCTTAAAGCTACCGGCGAGGTCGGGCCTAAGTTGTTGGGTGTGTCAGACCACAAAACTAAGGTTGGCCTGATCAAACAGGTCATCAGCGGGCAAACCCCTCCCATGCCCCAGTTTCAGCCCGAGCCTCAGGATATGGCTGATCTATTGATCTACCTAGAGAAGCTGTAGCGGCTGTCTACGGCCAGCAATTGTTACAGAGTTTATGAGAATTATGGGCGGGTTGCGGCTGAGGGGCGATCGCCCCTCAGAATCTTGGTCAGCTTGATAAACCCGCTTAAACCCTGCCATGCAAAGGTTATGGGCTTTGGTCAGGAGCGACACCTGCTCTATCAAAAGGCCTAGTCAATTAAGTTTTGATGGAATGTTTGTTTACAAAACTCCATAACTGCGGTATGGTTTACTCACATGGGTTACAAATCTAAACGGTTTGCCCATGTACCTTGAATCGATAAATACCAAGGACTAATACATCATGACCACGACTCTACAGCGGCGCGAGAGCGCCTCCCTGTGGGAGCAGTTTTGTCAGTGGGTGACCAGCACCGAGAACCGCCTGTATGTGGGCTGGTTTGGCGTACTGATGATCCCCACCCTGCTTGCTGCCACCGCCTGCTTCGTCGTCGCCTTCATTGCGGCACCCCCCGTTGACATCGACGGCATCCGTGAGCCCGTCGCTGGCTCCCTAATGTACGGCAACAACATCATCTCCGGTGCGGTTGTGCCCTCGTCAAACGCTATCGGTCTGCACTTCTACCCCATCTGGGAAGCGGCTTCCCTCGATGAGTGGCTGTACAACGGTGGCCCTTACCAGTTGGTGATTTTCCACTTCCTCATCGGCGTCTTCTGCTACATGGGTCGTGAGTGGGAACTGAGCTACCGCCTGGGCATGCGCCCCTGGATCTGCGTCGCTTACTCGGCTCCTGTGGCTGCTGCGACCGCTGTGTTCCTGATTTACCCCCTGGGTCAAGGCTCCTTCTCGGACGGCATGCCCCTGGGTATCTCTGGTACCTTCAACTTCATGCTGGTGTTCCAGGCTGAGCACAACATTCTGATGCACCCCTTCCACATGCTGGGTGTGGCCGGTGTGTTCGGCGGTTCGCTGTTCTCCGCCATGCACGGTTCTCTCGTTACCAGTTCTCTGGTGCGTGAGACCACCGAGAGTGAGTCTCAGAACTACGGCTACAAGTTTGGCCAAGAAGAAGAGACCTACAACATCGTTGCGGCCCACGGCTACTTCGGTCGGTTGATCTTCCAATACGCCAGCTTCAACAACAGCCGCAGCCTGCACTTCTTCTTGGGTGCGTGGCCTGTGATTGGCATCTGGTTTACCTCCCTGGGCATCAGCACCATGGCGTTCAACCTGAACGGGTTCAACTTCAACCAGTCGATCCTTGACTCTCAGGGTCGTGTGATTGGCACCTGGGCGGATGTGATCAACCGGGCCAACCTGGGTATGGAAGTGATGCACGAGCGCAATGCTCACAACTTCCCCCTCGACCTGGCTACGGCTGAGGCACCTGAAATCATCGGCTAGTTTCTGGTCCATTGATTGATGGATGATTAAGAGAGCGCCCCCTCTATAAGGGGGCGCTTTTTCCTTTCCTTCTAGGGGTTCAGGTGCGGTTCTGAACTATTGGCTTGTCTGTAGTTTTCCCTTGGTTTTCAGCCATTTCAAAGCTTCTCGTCGGCTGAGGGGAGCCAAGGACGTCTCCGATACAAACGCTTGTACGGCTTCTGGAGCAGTTTTGGAATATTCCCGCAGTGCCCAGCCAATGGCTTTTTGGATGAAAAATTCTCTAGAGTCTCTGTTTTGCTCAATCAAAACAAAGAGCAGCGCCTCATCGGTTTGTGCCTTATGGCCCAGCTGAAACAGCAGCGTGGTACGGCGAAGCCAGAGATTGTCTGACCCACGCCAGTTGCCAATGACTGGGTCTCGCTGATCGGGGTACTCTATAAGCAATTTGCCGACGTTGTGACTGGCGATCGAATCGACCGTGTCCCACCACGACTTGGTCGTTAGCAGATATTCCAGCAGGGGCACAACGCTAGGAGTTAGCTTCTTTTGCTGCCTGCCTAAAAGTGCCAGGGCTATGTACTGGTATTCTCGCGCGGGCCAGCTCCAAAGTTCTCGCACTACGCTTTCTACCTGGGTTATGTCGGGCAACCCGTTCTCGGCAATAAATTGTTTGATCAAAGCTTTTTGAGCTGGGCTTTTAATGCCGAGGAACTCAAATTGATTCCGCATGTACTGCTTCATTGGCCCAGCTAGATCTGGTCGGGCCTGTTGCTCGCATAGGGTTTTGAGATTGTGCAGGTAAGAAGTCATGGCTTGAGTTTGGTGGCAGTGCTGGAAGGATTGACAACAGTCGCCTCCCTTCGGTTTTAGCGAGAAAGCCCAAAGCCTAAACTTTAACTTTCTTAATGCTCCTACAGCTGAAAATAGGGCTGAAATGACTGTCTAGCGTTTGTAAGTCGTCAAAAGCGCTGCGATATGTAACAAAAGTTGCCTTGACGCTCTCTAAAAGTTACGCGACACTACTTTTAATGGTTGCGCCCACTTCCAGGATCAATACAGTAGATTGAGTTTTGTAATAACCAGTGGCAAACTACACCATCTATGCTGTTTAAGATCAGGTTGCTGATTTGGCACCCGCCAACCTGACATGCCGCTGGGAAAGTTGTAAACACCCACCGATGTCTGAAGGTCACTAGTATCACCATTCAATGGTGTTTAAACGAGCAATCCTATGGAAACGTTAGAGTTCATTATTTACCCTGACGGTCGAGTTAAAGAGACGGTGACTGGCATTGTGGGGGCCTCTTGTGCTGAGGTAACTGCGGCAATTGAAGCTCAGCTGGGTACCGTGGTGGCGCAGCAGCAAACCTCTGAATATTTTGCTCAGCGCAGCGAGCAGACGGCTACTGAAACTGTGGCGGCTCAAACTGCTTATAGCCAGTGGTAAATTTTCGATTTTGTAGTCCCCTATATCACCTGTAGCAAATGTCACACTTCAGCCAAATCAAAACCAAAATTCGCAACCTGGATTCCCTTAAGCTGGCCTTAAATGACCTGGGCACCGATTGGAAGTCTGGTCCCTGCGATGTGCGTGGCTACCAGGGCCAAACCCAGACCGCAGATGTGGTGATTGCCCAAGATAACGGCTATGACATTGGCTTTCGCCGCAACCCTGAAACCAGTGACTATGAGTTGGTGGCTGATCTGCAATATTGGCAGCAACCGTTGACCGTTGAAGGGTTCCTCAGCCGGGTGACCCAGCGCTACGCCTACAACACCGTGGTAGCTGAGACCGCTCGCCAGGGCTTTCAGCTGTCTGAAGAGCAGGTGCAGGAAGATGGTTCTGTGCGGCTGGTGGTGCAGCGCTGGAATGGTTAACCCATTGACCTTTTGAATCTCGGAGAGGGGCTGTTTGGCCCCTTTCTTTGTATTGGCCCAGCATGGGCGTTCTAAAGCATGAGTAGCAACCACGATGACACAGTTTGATGGGCAACTTAGTGCGACCGGCTTTGAACCCGAGCTCGGTGGTCAACTGCGCCAGGCGGAAGACCGCACTGGTTTTGAACCCGAGCTCGGTGGTCAGCTGCGCCAAAAGGGCGTTTATGTTGATGAAATTACCTGCATTGGCTGTAAGCACTGTGCCCACGTAGCCCGCAACACCTTTTATATTGAGCCTGACCACGGCAGGTCGCGCGTTTACCGCCAAGACGGTGACTCTGAGGAACTCATTCAAGAGGCGATTGACACCTGCCCGGTGGACTGCATCCACTGGATTGACTATACAGAGTTGAAGCAGCTGGAGCGCGATCGCAAGCACCAGGTCATTCCTATTGCCGGGTTCCCGGTGGACAAAGCCATGTCGACCCTGCAAATGCGCAAGGCTAAGCGCCGGAGCCAGCGCCGCTCCGAAACGAGTTCGTAGGAGGATGTTGCCTATGACTAGGGGTTTGAACCTTCTGGCGGCACGACGACGACTGCTCCGGTGGGCAAAAACTGCACCTCTACCGTGATTGATGCGTCTCTGACAATGCCAGGGATGGTGTCGCCGGGCTGAGGCAGGGTGGCATTGGTTTGGTAGTTGGCCGAGAAGTCGTTGAGGGGCTCCAGGGCAGTTACGGTGCCATCAGGCTCAAGGCTCAGACGGTAGCGCAGGGGAGCGGATAGGTTGGCTGGGGGCCGCCACTGCTGCTCTAGGGCCTGGGTGAGGTTGCTAATCCAGGCGATCGCAGAGTCAGGGGCCGTAGTGGCGGCAATGCTGGGGCCAGTGTCGAAGGCTTCAGGGCTGGCCGGGGCCGCTAGGGCCTCGGGCTGAGCAGCATTGGGGGTCGGGTCAGCGGCGATTTCTGCGTCAGGCGCAGCTTGCCCCCCAGCGCGAGCCTGGGCCTGGGTTGGGTAGGCAGGGGCGGGCTCGGTTTGGG
>QBLT01000304.1 GCA_003249105.1 Leptolyngbya sp.
ACCTTTCGCTGGATTTTGCAGAAGTTTCAGGCCATTCACCTGGTCTCTATGGGGACAGCCCAGCAGGTCAGCAATCTCTCGAAAGAACGCAGCAAAATCGTTCGCCTCATGGGCTTTCCGGCTTGCCGCTACTATCTCCTAAAGTAACCCCTGTCAACCTGCGGAATGTCGGCTATACGCCAATCGGCTCGGCGCTGGTGGCGGCGATCGCCCCGGAACCCCTGCGCGGCGTCTATCTCTCGGTAAACTCAATGTGCTGGGCTGTGGGCTACCTGATCGGCCCACCCCTGGGGGGCTGGGCGCTCGATCAGGGCGATTCGGCGGCCCACGGCTTCTGGCTGGGGCTCATGGCGACAGTGGTGCCTGCTCTGGCGGTGTTGATGTGGCTCGATCGCCGTCTGTGCCGCCTGGCGCGTTCCTAGCTTCAACAGCTAAAACAAATTAAAACGCTTATTGAGGAACAGGCTGATGATTTCAGAAGCGCATGGAGTCATTGCTTCCAAGACAGAAGTTAGCAATATCTCCGTCAACGGCTTATGGTTACTTTGCCACGACCAAGAATATTTTCTACCCTACGAAGAATTTTCCTGGTTTAGAGACGCACCCGTTAAACATGTGTTTAATCTGGAAGAACCGCATCCGGGCCATTTATATTGGCCTGACCTCGATATTGATCTGTCGCTCGAAACCATTCAGCATCCAGAGCGTTTTCCCCTGATCGCATCCACCGAATCTTAGAATGCTGTCATTCAACATAGTCGTGAACATCATCGGAGTACTGAAAATCAGCAGGAATACTGGCTAATAATTCATTCAGGGTCAACGCCGTCGCCTTTTTGCGAATTGCCAGCACCTCGTCTATTTCCAAAACCTCCGCTGTGGAGTTTTCATCCCACCCAAAGCTCTCTGCCAGGCAGTCAGGAATTTGTAAACCGAGACTATTACCCCACTTCTTCAG
Organism: Leptolyngbya sp.; assembly: GCA_003249105.1. Taxonomy (GTDB): domain Bacteria; phylum Cyanobacteriota; class Cyanobacteriia; order Phormidesmidales; family Phormidesmidaceae; genus Nodosilinea. The sequence goes on from QBLT01000304.1 coordinate 959, forward strand.
TTGAATATCCATCTCGCTGGCCCAAAATCATTCTTTCCATAACAGTCTAGCGTCTCTTCCAGGACGCAATATTCTGTGGTTAGGAACGACGAGAAGCTAAGGATTCACCACTTTGACCTGCCAGGTGCCGTCGGGTTGGCGGTCGTAGAGGGCGCGGTTTTGGGGTTCGCCGCGCAGCTCTAGGTGGTCAACGTGGTTGGGCTGTAGCAGCACCAGACAAAACTCTGCGGGAGGCGCTGCCTGAATTTCCCTAGGCGAAAAATCGGCCTCGGCAGTACGGGGCTGAGCTGGGTGGGGCCAGTAGAACTGCTGGCGAGCGTTATCGGAGAGAGCTTCCCAAAAATTTTGCCGGGCTGCGGTGAGGCTGGGGTCGACATCGGCAGCGGTCACTACCTGAATAGAGCCTGCCAGGCGAAACTGCTCGCGGGTGTCGGTGAAGTACCAGCAGGCTTCGGCCCAGGGGTGAGCGGCGATGTCGGCAACCTTGGCGCTGCGCTGGTCGGTGACCAGGGTGAGGGTGTTGCTGTCGGGCAACCAGCCGCGAAACACAACAGTGCGGTTGGCAGGTCGGCCTGCGGGAGTAATCGTGGCCAGCTGAAAATAGCGACTGTAGGGGCGGCTGCGGTTGCGGTGTAGGGCGCGGGCTAGGGCGCTACGCCAGGGCGCCAGGGCTGAATTTTTTGACAGGGAGGAATCAGAATCAGACATACTTGAGAGACTGGCTTTTGGTTTGGGGTAGGCAGTCCTAACCCGAGGGGTAGGCCCTTCTAGTAGAACGTTTGCTGGGTGAGCCTGCAAGTAAGTATGACTGTCGTCAGTCTTCCGGTAGGATGGGTAGCACCATTTTCTTTCTGAAACTATGGCTATAGCGGTTGATTTTGGCACCAGCAATACCGTCATTGCCCGTTGGAACCCAGTGTCTGAAAGTCCGGAAACGGTGGCGCTGCCGGGGCTGAGCTTGAGCCTGGCGACGGTGCCGCCGCTGGTACCCAGTCTGGTTTATGTGGAAAAGCCCCAGGCGGATGGAGTCGTGGTGGGGCAGGCGGTGCGCGATCGCGGCCTCGACATTCTCAGTGATCCTCGCTTTTTCGCCAACGTTAAGCGCGGCATTGGCACGCCGCTGCAAGGATTCTTGCCCGATATTGATGGGGAATCACTTTCCTTTGAGCAGCTGGGGGAGTGGTTTTTGCGATCGCTCTTAACTCAGGTGCGCGCTGTAGCTGGGGAAGACGACAGCCTGGTGCTGACGGTGCCGGTAGATAGCTTTGAGGCTTACCGCCTGTGGCTGGGGGATGTGGCCACCGCGCTGGATTTCAAAGAAGTGCGGCTGCTCGACGAGCCTACCGCCGCCGCGCTAGGCTACGGGCTGACGGGGGAGCAAACCCTGCTGGTGCTCGATTTTGGCGGCGGCACGCTGGATTGGTCGCTGGTGCGGCTGGTGGCCCCGGCTCAAAAGCAGCCGGTGGGGTTTTTGCTCAAGTGGCGGGGCCAGGGGGCGGAGCAGACCAGTGCCCAAAAGCCCGAGGTGGCGCGGGTGCTGGCCAAGGCGGGAGAAAACCTGGGCGGGGCCGACATTGACCAGTGGCTAGTGGATCATTTTCAAACCCAGGGCATTGCAGGGGGGGCGGTGGTGCAGCGGCTGGCGGAGCGGCTCAAGATCGCGCTGTCGGAGCAAACCGAGGCGGCGGAAGCCTACTTTGACGATGAGACCTTTGACACCTACGACCTGGCTCTCACCCGCGACCAGTTCGAGGAAATTCTCACCCAAAACCAGTTTTTTGAGCGGCTGGAGAAGGGGTTGACCCAGGTGCTTCAGCAGGGTCAGCGCCAGGACATTGACGCGGATGCGATCGACGCGGTGCTGCTGGTGGGGGGCACGGCGCAGATTCCAGCGGTGCAGCGGTGGGTGACAGAGCGATTTGGGGCCGAGCGGGTGAGGTGCGATCGCCCCTTTGAGGCCGTGGCTCAGGGAGCCTTGCAAATTGCCCAGGGCCTAGCAGTCGAAGACTTTCTCTACCACAGCTACGGCATTTGCTACTGGGACAGGCGCAACAATCGCCACAGCTGGCACCCGATTCTCAGCCAGGGACAGCCCTATCCTATGTCTGCCCCCATCGAAATTACCCTGGGTGCCTCGGTGGAAAAGCAGCCCAGCATTGAGCTAATTGTGGGCGAGCTGGGCTCGGCTAGCACCCAGACGGAGGTGTATTTTGAGAATGGTCGCCTGGTGACGCGCCAACTCAGCGGTGATGCCCCCTCGGTGCAGCCGCTGAACGATCGCGAGGGGGCACGCACCATTGCTCAGTTGAGCCCGCTGGGGTTTCCGGGCAGCGATCGGGTGCGGGTGCTGTTTCAAGTCGATCGCGATCGGCTACTGCGGATCACGGTTGAGGACATTCTCACGGGCAACACGCTGCTGGATAACGAAGCTGTGGTGCGGCTGAGCTAGGTCTGTTCTAGGATGAGACGATGGAAACATTGACCCTGACTCGACCCGATGACTGGCACCTGCATCTGCGCGACGGCGCGGCGCTGAAGGCAGTTTTGCCCCACACGGCGCGGCAGTTCGCTCGGGCGATTGTAATGCCTAACTTGAAGCCCCCCGTGCGCACAGTGGATGAGGCGGCGGCTTACCGCGATCGCATCCTGGCGGCGGTGCCAGCGGGCCAGCAGTTTGAGCCGCTGATGACCCTCTACCTCACCGACAACACGCGCCCCGAAGAGATTTTGGCGGCCAAAGCGGCTGAGTTTGTCAAAGCGGTAAAGTACTACCCTGCCGGGGCGACGACAAATTCAGATGCTGGCGTCACTGATATTAGCAAGTGCGATCGCGTTTTTGAGGCGATGCAGCAGGTCAACATGCCGCTACTGCTCCATGGGGAAGTCACTGACTCAGCGGTGGATATGTTTGACCGCGAGAAAGTGTTTATTGAGAAATACTTGATTCCTTTGAAGCAGCGGTTTCCTCAGTTGCAGGTGGTGCTGGAGCACATTACCACCTCAGAGGCGGTGGAGTTTGTGCTAGCGACGGACAATATTGCGGCGACGATCACCCCCCAGCATCTATTGTTTAACCGCAATAGTTTGTTTCAGGGGGGGCTGCGGCCTCACTACTATTGCCTGCCCATTTTGAAGCGTGAAACCCACCGGCAGGCGCTTTTGCAGGCGGCTACTTCGGGCAATCCCAAGTTTTTTCTGGGCACCGATAGCGCCCCCCATCTCCGCAATGCCAAGGAAAGCGCCTGTGGCTGTGCGGGGTGTTTTTCGGCGCTGCACGCCATGGAGCTGTACGCAGAGGCGTTTGAGAGTGTTGACGCCCTCGACAAACTGGAGGCGTTCGCCAGTTTCTATGGGCCAGACTTTTATCAGCTGCCGAGGAATAGCGATCGCATTACCCTGAGCAAAACGACCTGGCGCATTCCCGATGAGCTGCCCTTTGTCGATGCTGGACTGGTGCCGTTGCGGGCTGGGGAAGCGATGACCTGGAAAATAGAGCTGTTGGTAAATAACTTAAACTGACTGACATCGGTGGCAGTAGTTCTGTTTTGGCGCTGGTCTTAAGCTGCCATCAAGTAGAAGTTCCATAATCCAGCCGCGGTGAGCATCAGGTGGTCATCGAATTCGGGCTTTCGATTCCGATAAATGGCACTGACGGCGCCATCACGTTTCACGCCAGCAAAGGCATTCTCACAGCTCACCCGAGACTGACTCAAGGTTCGATTCTCGGTCTTCTGCTCTGGGGTTAAGGTTCCCCCCCTGGGTTTCTTGTGGGGCAGGCGAATATTGACGTACTGCTTTTGGAGCCCCAGAAAGCCTAGGTCAACTTCAATCGGAATATCATCGGGAATGCTCCCGGCGATGTCCTCCTCGTCATGGAATTTCTGGTAGTGTTCTAGACCTGTGTTTCACGGCGAAATGAGCAGAGTCCCGATCCCTACACTCTGCTCATGGTTCTCGAACCCATCTGTTGCCCCGCTTGTCATACCCCTGATGTCGTCAAAAATGGCAAAAGCGATGAAGGTAAGCAGCGCTATCGCTGCCGCAACACCGAGTGTTCGCGGGCCTCTTTCATCCGGGACTACACCTACCGAGGCTACTTGCCTGAGGTCAAGCGGCAAATCAGTGACATGGCGATGAATGGCAGCGGCATTCGTGATACCGCTCGGGTGCTGAAGGTGAGTCCGACGACTGTGATTGAGGAATTAAAAAAAACACCGGCATCTGGAGCCGGTTAACCGAGCTGTGTTGGAGCAGACGGCAACGTCTACTACCACAGCCCTGATAGTGCGGGTAGACGAAGCGGAAGCGGAAATGGACGAGATGTGGAGCTTTGTGCAATCCAAGCGGCAGCAACGATGGCTCTGGCATGCCA
>QBLT01000305.1 GCA_003249105.1 Leptolyngbya sp.
AGAACGCTTTAAAATCTAAACCGTCACAGGCTTACACAAAAATCTGAACACTCTCATGGCGTGGGTTTTTTGGGATTCGATAGCCAAAAACAAACTCTCAACGGCTCAGACTATAAACACTTATCAGTTGGAACTGGCTCATCGCACGCGCTAGGATGCAGATCAAAGTCGCTCAGACCACAGATGTCGTCTATGATGTTTATGGTGGTGGCGTTGCTGTTACGACCCCAGAGGTCTCTTTTTAATCTCCCCTGACAAGTTTGAAACCATAGGTTTCTTGGATCAGGAATATACAGATCTCGTTGCATTGCTGGAAGGTAAATCATGCCAAATCCTCCTTGACTACCCCCGATTCAGCAGGGCAAACAACCTTTTGCCCCTACGGTTTGGCTTTTTGGAAATCGGGGTTACGTGATTCGAATTTGGTATCAATTCCTTCTGGCTTAAGCAACATAAACAGCGATCGCGATTAGCAAGGCAAGCATAACCCAGGCCAGTGCACCATTCTTTTCCCTTGATAGATGTTCACGAGGCGGCGAAGCCTTTACAGGCTACTTTGGTTGACTTCGACGACGTTGAAGCGAATTTGAGGATATCAGGCTTGGGTCTGGGGCGATGCTGCTTCTGTGCCTCGTACCGTTCGTTAATTTCAACCTGTTTGCGATAATATTGATATTGTTCTTGAAAATACTGATAAACCTCCTCGTAGGATTGTTCAATATTAAAGTCCATCTCTTCAAGCTCTAAGGAAGTCAAGGTTTTTTCGAGCAGTATTGTTTTGATTTTGACATCCTCGACACTGTGCTTTCCACAAGAATTCAACAATTCAAGACGCCAACTGAGCGGCACATAAGGCTCGATATCAATTGCATAGTCTTTAGTGCCATTGCTGCGGATATAGCTAACCACTCGGCCAACCGCTGCGTATCCGCCAAACCGCTCAAGCTTGGTGATATCATCGACATCTTTGTCTGCATACAGCCAAATATGGTCTAGGGTTCTCACTTGCTCCTTACACCCTTTGTAAGGAACCACCTTGACATGGCGCAGCAGAAAAGCCCTGTCTCCAGTTCTTTTAGCAGTTTCCCAGTGACTTAAATATCCCTGAAAGCGAACATTTTGCCCGAGCAAATCGGCAAGAGGTCTACATGCGATCGCTGACTTCTGCATCCTGATGCTCCCCTAACCTAATTTCATTTACTTTCTAAAGGGCAACCCGTTATTTTTTCAGGTTGCCCAATTTCGAGCAAATGATCTTAAAAGCGAGGGTAGAACTCTAGCTGTAACAGCTTAAAAGTGCGCAAAAGTATGCACACCAGGGCTTACAGCAGTGCGTTAAGGCTTTGCACAACCGGATCTTGATGCCGCTTGAGGATGCTCCGATAGGTATCGGCTAATTCCTCGGCCAGCCGGTCTTCTACTGCTTTTGCTTCAGCTTTAGAATGGCCCTGCTCGAAGAATGACTGATACTGCTTCGCCTGGAAAAGACCTGTGGCTAGCTCTTTGAGCAGAGTATCGTCAAATGGGGCATCCCAGCCAAAACCATCATCGGCTGTTTCTAGCAGCTGCATTTTAGCTTTACAACGAATAACCCCCCGGTGTGGACGGTGACGGTCAACGGATTCCATAATTGACAAGGTATGCTGCGTAACGATGTGTTGCAGTATACCCAGGTTTCAGAATGGAATTTACCCTACTCAGGCTACATTTTGGCGAGAACTTGGCCGACTTTTATTGAGATTGCTCTATCCAGTCGGTTGCTAACTACGCCTTGCTTGATGGACTGTTAACTCTGGCGGGCGGTTGCCATAACCCATCTCAAGAGCGGTTTTAACTGCTCTGGCATAGCCACCTCCCCAACGGTAATGGTGTGTTTGCGATCGCCCTCCTGAACCGTTACCTCGTACTCAAACCGGTCGGGCTGAGCAGGCGCTGATAGAGTTGTGGAGAAACCGAAAAAGTCTGCCGCTTCAACTAAGTGACGTAGATGCGTGGCTTGCTCAGAGGGCAGGTAGGCGGTATCGATCGAGAACGTTAGCGGCATACCGGTGAAGCCACCGCTGCGCTCTATTGTGATATGCATAGCATCTTGCTCAATGTATTGATATCAAGGCATGGGCTATCTAAATCACCCCCACCTGTTGCCAGGCGCTACGGACTGCTTTCTGCTCGTCACTGCCATTGCCGTAGTAGCCAGCGATCGAGATCGTGGCGTTGGCCGCATCCTGGAAGGTGGCGTTGCTTTCGAGCCCACTCTTCATCGTGGCGTACCAAATTTTCCCGGTTTTTTCCCAGGCGTACCCGCCGATGGCCATGGCTGCCAGATAAAAGGCATGGTTAGGAATGCCCGAGTTAACGTGAATGCCGCCGCGATTGCGCCCGCCTCGGTAGCGATCGCGGTAGTGCTTGGGTTGGGGGTCGGTGCCAAAGTCTGGATCACCCTCGTAGGCTTTCTCCCCCGTGAGTGTACGCACCCCTTTAATGCGTGCGCCTGGCCCGAGCACCTCCTTACCGACGTACCAGTCTGCCTGGTCAACGGTCTGGCTGTGCTTCCATTGTTTGACCAGGCTGCCCATAATGTCAGCAAAGCTTTCATTGAGGGCACCAGACTCGTCAAAGTAGTCTAGGTTGCTGGTAAAACTCAGCACGCCATGGGTCAGCTCGTGCCCAACCACATCCAGAGACTTGGTGAAACGGGTAAATAAATTTCCGTCGCCGTCGCCGTAGGCCATCTGTTTGCCGTTAAAAAACGCGTTGGACATGGGCTCATCAAAGGTATCGGTCACATGGATGCTCGATCGCAAGGGAAAGCCCGCATCGTCTAAGGAGTCTCGCCCGAACACCGCTTGGTAGAAATCATAGACATCGCCGGTGTGATCGTAGGCCTCATTGGCCGCCTCATCTTCGACGGGGCGATCGCCTTCCTGCCGCAGCAATTTACCCGGTAGGGGGTCGCTGGCTCCAGCCATATCAAAGACATACCGCTCTTTGCCAGTGACCTGCCCAATCAGCGAAGGCGCTAGAAATTGCGGGGTCAGCAGCCGCCGCGCCGTGCGGTATTCATTGCCCAAGGAGGCCATGGCGATCTGACGCACCGCCGGATCGTCAGAGGTTTGTAGGTTTTCAGCCATGTAGGGCGGTACGAAGCAGCAGAGCGGGTGATGGCATAAATGCATGATTATTTCCTTTGCACAGTATTTTTTACAGGCGTGCCCTTGACAAATATGGCCCTTACACAACCAGCAGCATGGGCACCTTAAAGCAGCCGGGGGCGGCGGAGATGTTCTGGGGGGTGACCCAAACGTCGAGGCGATACAGACCGGGCTGCTCTAGCCGCACCTGAGGGAACTGGGCTACATGGGTAGCGGCATGGCCACCGGCAAACTGCGTGGTGATATCGCCCAGATCCGTAGCTAATCGGGTGGCAAGATGACGGGCCACGCACTGAGCCCGATACACAATCGGCGGTTCTAAACGCTGCTCTAAAGAAGGTGCTGTACCAACCCCCTTCTCAACCACCTGGATGGTGGCTTCTAGGGTAAAGGGCTCTCCCCGTTGAATTGGGTCTAAGAAGAGGGGCTGGGTTGGGTTAGCCACCATGGGCGGCTCAGATTGGGCAGCGCGAAGGACGCGTAATTGGATGATTTCTACCCCTAGGGGGGCTTCCCCAGGGGCCGAGCGTCCGGGCAATTGCTTCAGCATCCACTGGTGCAGGGCCGCTGTATCCATGTCTGGCCGCGTTTCGACGGCATTGGTTGCCCGATCGCAAACCATACTGCGTTGTTCTAGTCGCCCCTCGCCTGGCCGGGTCTGGAACTCGAGGGTGAAAGAGGCCAGGTCGCGCCAAGTTTCTGCCATCGCCGGGGTCGAGGCCCCCTGGGCCTTGGGCTGGGATCGGTCTGACTCCGCTGACTCTGGCGTGATGACGGCTAGCGAGGCGGTTGCCGCCGTGGTTGTGGGAGGCACCTGGGCCACCGCTGGCGCTGTCCTCACTACTGGCGTAGCTGAGCTAACGGGCGTTTCTCGTAACTCTAGAAAGCTTTCGTACTCCGCCTGCATCATCTCTTGGAACGAGCGGTGGCGATCGGCCCCGGGCAACCAGTCGCCAAAGAACCAGGCTTCCCACTCGCCATCGGGCGTCACAATCTGCGGATTGAGCAGATAGATCGCACCATCGCCCGGCTGACTAATTTCTAAAGCAGTTTGTAGATATTCAACTCGAATTTTGCTGCAATCTTGGTCATCGCCGTAGATAAAGTACTCTGCATCGGGAATGGATGGATTTGGCGATTTGGCGTTAGAAGACTCCGCAGGCGGCGGTTCAGCTTTTTCCCAAAAGGCATTAATCCAGGCTTGGTGTTTAACCGCAAACCATTCAATTTCTTCAATAGACCACAGTTTGTTGGTAAACAGGGGTGTCTGTCGCCAGCCGTTGGTAACCCTGAGAAAGGCCTGGTACGAGGGTGGCAAGGTCTTTCCCAGCCGCGCTTCAGCCCGAGTAATTTGCTGCTCGGTGGCCCCTGGGTAGCCTAACCAGCCCGATCTCAGTACCTCTGGTGGCAGATCGTCTCGATCGCGGCCGATCGCATCGATGGTTTCCTGACTCCATCGTGTCAGGAAACGCTCCCAATCGAAGCTGCTCATGATTGTTATCCTTACACGACTTGGAGCATGGGCACTTTGAAATGCCCTAATGCGGTTGGTGCATGTTGCAGCGTGACTAAAATCTTCAGACTGTAGAAGCCTGGCTGTAGCAGCCGCAGCGACGGCATTAGCACGTGATGAGTAGAGCCATTGGCCGGGGCAATCTGCGCTGTCATGTCGCCCAGACTGTCAGTTTCGCCGGTAGCCAAGTGGCGGGCCAGGCATTGCACCCGAGACGCCACCGGTTTTTCCTGGTCTGCTGCGGTGAGCCCCGCCAACTGCATCGACACCTCCAGCGCAAACGGTTCAGTTGTATGAATTGCGTCTGAGAAGATCGGGCTGGCTTTATCGGCCACCATCGGCAGGCTCATGTGGTGCAGCTGCATCACCCGTAGCTGAGTGATGTCTGCCACGACTGGGGCCACCGGGCTCGGGGGCTCGGGCGGCAGCGGCGGACGGGTGGCCTCGATGCGATCGCGCAGCCACTGGGGCATCAGGTCGGTTTCCAAATCGGCCCAACTCTCGGTGACGCTGGTTTCGAGGTGATGAGCCACCAGGCGCTGCTCCGCTAGGCCGTTGACCTGGCGGGTTTGATAGTCCACTGTAAATGACGCGATCGAGGCCCAGGCGGCAGGATCTGGCTCACGCTCCGCCGGCGGGCTGGCTAGAGG
>QBLT01000306.1 GCA_003249105.1 Leptolyngbya sp.
GCGCACCCCCCGCTCCGCTTAGCCCCCCAGGAGAGTTTGAGACCGAACCGCCACCTGAGGAATTTGAGACCCAAACCCCCCAAGAATACGCAGACCCCTACGCCCCAGTTCCGGCAGAGAGGGCACCAGCGCGGGATGAGATTCCGCCGGGTTAGGGAGTAGGGGTGAGGGAGATGGGGAGAAAAGTTTTGTTCGCGTAGCGTCTCCAGAGAAGAAATGCTTAGTTTTAAGTTTTGAATGTTTTGTGTACAACTAAAACTTAAAGTTCAAAACTTAAAACTCTTTCCATCTTCCTCAACCCCCTTACCTTCCCCATCTCCTCATTCTTAGTACAAGAACCGCTCGTGGCGAATCACCTCTTCGCCTTCGAGCTGATCGTAGCTGCCGCCTTTCACTTGATACACCGCTAGGGCTTGGTCGCTAACGTGGTACTGACGGTTGCCGTCGATGGCGATGTAAGTGCCCTGGCTGTTGCGCACGTCGGTGGTGGTGAGGGTTTCGCTGTTGGTTTTGTTGGTGCCGACGTAGCTCAACCCCTGGGGCGTTTGGCACAGGTGAATGTTGAAGGACTTGGTCTCAAAAAACGCCTCCGGTCGGTTGTCGCCGCACGGGCCAGTGGCGATTTCTTCAGCGGTAGGAGACGGTGCTGCGACCTGGGCCGTGGTGTCGATAAAGTCGCCCCGCACCCAGCCCTCGGTTTCAGATTGAGCAAACTTGACGTAGTACCAACTCAGGCCCCCTTCGCCCTCGGCCAGGCGCAGCAGCGTCACCACGTCGCCGCCGAGGCCGTAGCCCCGCGAGGCAGATTGGGTGGTGGGCTGCGATCGCACATTCACCTGCGACCCCTCCCCCTGGGTCACCAGCTGAGCCGTACGGCTGGGATCAATGGGCGTCGAACGATAGCCGCCATCATCCACCGACTCTGCCGGAGCCTCACCTGCTGCCGTGGGTGTGCTCTCGGCCCCACCGGGCACCGCCGCCTCAGGGGATGCGGCCATGTCAGTACCTCGGTTGCAGCCGCTCAGCAGCGTCACCGTCAGCAGCAATCCCAGCCCTATGGCGTTTCCCCGGCCCAAACCCATGCGCGACCTCCCGGCCCAATGTCGCCGCTAATGGTAGCGCAAAAGGGAAGGCGGGTGGATGACGTAGGTGGGTCGGTGGTAGATTTCACCCACTCACCCACTCACTACCCATCCCACTTCACCTTAAACAGGCGAAACAGCTCATAGTCTTTGGTGGAAACGACGCGCGCACCTTCGGCTTTGACTAGGGCGGGCCAGCGGGACAGGTCTTCTAGATGTACTTCGGCTCCCAGGTAGGTTTCGAGGATGGCCCAGGGTTCGGCCAGCTCGGCGTCGGGGTTGATGGCGTCGAACAAAAACCAGCCGCCGGGCTTGAGAACTTTTTTCACCTGTTGCAGCACCGTGGCCCAGTAGTCGGCGGGGTAGTAGCAGGTCACCCCGGTGGCGATCGCCATATCGAAGGTCTGAGGCTCGTACTCCAGCCGGTGGGCCGGGCCTTGGGTGACCCCTTTAAACAGCTTTGAGTTGAGCTGGGGGCCGCGAGCGGTCAGCGCCGCGCAGGCCACCGAGCTAATTTCATGGCCCTGAAACAGGGCATCCCACTCGCGCCAGGGGTAGATGAGAAAGCTGATGCCGCAGCCGATGTCGAGACAGCGATCGCGCTTGCGGGGCTTGACCGATTCCCAAAAGGGCGTCGAGATGCGCGGCGTCAGCGACCCAGCAATCCAGTCTTGAAACACCGCCATCTCTTCGACCTCGGGGGGCAGGTCAAAGGCCTTACCGCCAAACTCGTGGTCGTAGCGCCGGGCCACGGACTGCACCTGGGCTCCCCAGGGGGAGGGGTCGGCGGCGGGCAGGCGGCTCATCCCTTCGCCTTTCATCCTTTCAGCGCCCGGCTAAAGTTTTGGCGGTACGACTTGTTGAGGGCCAAAAACAGCGGCCACAGCAGAGTGAACTTGACCCTGCCGTCGGTAAAGTTAGTGCGGTTGAACCCCGTCCAAAACTTAAAGGCCCCGCCACCATAAATACCGGCCAACAAAAGCACGATCAATGTACCCATAGTCACTGCTCCTCTCTATGCGGGTCGCCTATGCTTCTACAATACCAACGTTGCCCCTGGTTGCCCGCGATCGCCTTAATTTTCCCAACGTTTGCTCCCCGAGGCGCGGCGGCAGAGAACAGTCGTGGCAGGGCAAAACAGATCTCACCCATGGCAGAACCAAGATCGTACACATTTACTCTAATCTATCCTTAGTTAGATCAATGCCGGAGTAATGTTATAGCTCCCTGTCGATGGTTAGGCTCGGTGTTTGGTTGAGAGCTCTAGCTCGGGCTAGGGCAACCCCATCAGGAACGTTTACGCAGCAAGGAGACTCTAATGCGCGCAGTGCTAATGGCCGGTGGTTCAGGAACTCGTCTACGGCCTCTAACCTGTGACTTGCCCAAGCCCATGGTGCCGATTCTCAACCGCCCCATAGCCGAACACATCGTCAACCTGCTCAAGCGCAACGGCATCAACGAGGTGATCGCCACCCTCTTCTATTTGCCCGATGTGATGCGCAACTACTTTAGCGACGGCCGTGATTTTGGTGTGCAGATGACCTACGCCGTCGAAGAAGACCAGCCCCTGGGCACCGCGGGCTGCGTCAAAAACATTGCCGACCTGCTCACCGAGACGTTTCTGGTAATTAGCGGCGACAGCGTCACCGACTTTGACCTCACGGCAGCCATTGAATTTCACAAACGCAAAGGCGCTAAGGCTACCCTGGTGCTGACGCGAGTGCCTAACCCCATCGAGTTTGGCGTAGTGATTACCGACGCTCAGGGGCGCATCAAGCGGTTTCTAGAAAAGCCCTCCACGAGCGAAATTTTCTCTGACACGGTGAATACCGGCACCTACATCCTCGAACCTGAAGTGCTCGACTACCTGCCCGACAACCAAGAGTCTGACTTCTCTAAGGATCTGTTTCCCCTGCTGCTGGAGAAGGGGGAACCGATGTACGGTTATGTGGCCGACGGCTACTGGTGCGATGTCGGTCACTTGGAGGCCTACCGCGAGGCCCAGTACGACGCCCTGCACCGCAAGGTGATGGTCGATTATGCATACCCTGAGACATCTCCGGGCGTGTGGATCGGGGACAATACCCACATAGATCCAACGGTTCAGATTCAGCCGCCGGTGATGATTGGCAACAACTGCCGTATCGGTGCCCGTACGGTGCTTGAGCCGGGCACCGTGATCGGTGACAACGTCACCATTGGCTGCGACGCCGACCTCAAGCGACCGATTGTCTGGAATGGCGCGATCGCAGGTGACGAGGTGCATCTGTGGGCCTGCACCATTGCCCGAGGGGCGCGGGTTGACCGCCGCTCCCACGTGCTGGAGGGGGCGGTGATTGGCCCGCTGTCGTCGGTGGGCGAAGAGGCGCAAATTAGCCCCGGCGTGCGGGTCTGGCCGAGCAAGCAAATCGAGTCAGGTGCAACGTTGAATATCAACCTTATCTGGGGCAACACGGCGCAGCGCAATCTGTTTGGCCAGCGGGGGGTGGCCGGGCTCGCCAATATCGACATTACTCCCGAGTTTGCGGTCAAGCTAGGGGCCGCCTACGGCTCCACCCTCAAGCCCGGTTCCCAGGTCACGGTGTCGCGCGATCAGCGCAGCATCTCGCGCATGGTGTCGCGATCGCTGATTGCCGGTCTCATGTCCGTCGGCATCAACATCCAAAATCTAGAGGCGACGGCGATTCCGGTGGCCCGCAGCATGCTGGCGGCGATGGGCGTTGCCGGGGGCATTCACGTGCGGCTGCACCCCGACCGCCCCGACTACGTGCTGATCGAGTTCTTTGACGAGCAGGGCATTGATATCTCTAAGGGCAAAGAGAAAAAAATCGAGGGTGCCTACTTTAAAGAAGATCTGCGGCGAGCCCCCGTCCACGAAATCGGCATCGTCACCAACCCCACGGATGTGGTCTCGACCTACACCACCGCCTTTGAAAAGCACCTCAACATCCAGGCCGTCACCAACAGCCAGGCCAAGGTGGTAATTGACTACCTCTACGCCGTGACCGGGGCGGTGCTGCCGCAGATTCTCGGCAAGTTTGACTGCGACGCGGTGGTGCTCAACGCCAGCCTGCGCCAGGTGGCCCTCTCCAACGACGAGCGCGAGGTGATGCTCAGCCAGCTCGGGCAGGTGGTGCAGGCGCTGCGGGCCACCTTTGGGGCCCAGGTGTCGGCCAACGGTGAACAGCTGATTCTCGTCGATGAGGTGGGCACCCGCATTCGCGGTGAGGTGCTGACCTCGCTGATGGCCCACATGATGCTGACCACCCACCCTCGCGGCACCGTTGTGGTGCCGGTGCACACCTCAGGGGCGATCGAGCACATCGCCCGCCGCCACGACGGTCGCGTGATTCGCACCAAGGCCAACCCCACTGCCCTGATGGAGGCCTGTCAGACCAACCCCAACGTGGTGCTGGGCGGCAGCGGCGAAATGGGCTTTATCTTCCCTGAGCTGCACCCTGGCTTTGACGCTATGTTCTGCATTGCCAAGCTGATTGAGATTTTGAGCCTGCAGCAGCGATCGCTCGGCCAGATCTGGTCAGACCTGCCCCGCATGGCCTACCGCATGCAAACCCTGCGCTGCCCCTGGACGGTGAAAGGTGCCCTAATGCGCTACTTGGTAGAAGATAATCCGCCTGAGCGTTTAGAGCTGATCGACGGCGTTAAAATCTTAGGTGACAACCCCGACGACTGGGTGCTGGTGCTACCCGACGCGGGTGAGCCCCTGGTACACATCTACGGCAACAGCCAGAGCCGCGAGTGGCTCGACTGCACCCTGGCCAAATACCAGCAGCACGTCCAAACCTTCATCGAGAAAGAACAGGGGATCAAGGAGCCCATGCCGCTATGAACAATTGTCTACTAATGGCCGAGATCGTGCAGTCGCCCCAGCTGCGCTACACCTCCGACAATCAAACTCCCGTGGCCGAGTTTGTGGTGCAGTTTCCGGGGCTAAAAGAGGGCGACCCCTCCTCCCAGATGAAGGTGGTCGGCTGGGGCAACCTGGCCCAAGATATTCAGGCCCAGTACCAGGCGGGGCAGCGGGTGCTGCTAGAGGGCCGCCTGGCCATGAACGTGGTCGATAGCCCCCAGGGCTACAAAGAAAAACAGGTCGAGATGACCGTGCAGCGCATCTACGCGGTGGGCGATCTCAACACTATGCCCATGGCCCCTCCCGCCGCCGTCGCAGTTCCTGTGGCCACGCCCAGCCCGGCCGCCTCTCGCC
>QBLT01000307.1 GCA_003249105.1 Leptolyngbya sp.
TTCGATTTCGTCGGGGGGGATGGGCCGGGTTAAGGGAGAAGAGGCCAGCCAGCGGGACGCGACCATAGACAAACCGGAGTAGAGTCGCCTCTATGCTAACCGCTGCGCTAGCCCCTGCCCAGAAGCGCTCTAGCGCTCAGCAATCATCACCTGAAAGCTCAGGGGAGCTACCTTGGTCTGCCCCAGGCTGACATCCAGGCGATGCACAGCGCCGGGATGAGTGGTCAACCGCAGCACCAGCTCTCCGGGGGTAGAGCGCTCAGACCCGGCTGTTTCGTCCAGGCTGATCAGCGTCAGGCTGCCGTCCGTTGGCAGCACCGCTTTTACCTCCAGCTGGTTCTCGGCCGCAGCATAGGTCGCCTGCACCGTCAGCACGCCAGAGGCCGTCAGCCATGTCTGGGTCTGGGTTAGGGTAGTCGGCCCCACCGTCAGGGACAGAGCTTCAAAAATGCCCTGGGCAGCCAGCATCGCCAGCGCCACCTGCTGTTGGATCGAGGCTTTTGGGTAGTCTACCTCGGCCAAAGACTCGGTTTGAGCCGACCGGTAGGCCGGTCGAGCGACCAGCCCGGCAATGTACTCCAGGGTTTGGGGTTGATCGGGGAACAATCCTTCGACCGCTGCCACCAGTCGCCGCCCGGTTTGGCGGATGTCTTGGGCCACCTGCTGGCACTGGTTGAGCAGGTCGGCTAGCACATCTTCGGGCACATCGCCGGGAACCGAAAGATTTTTGAGGTGGTCTAACCAGATAGAGGCGGCGCCAGGGCGCAGGGCATCGGGATAGTCTTGTAGACCTTTTTCCCAGGGAAATAGCGGCGGGCGATGGGCAATTTCTTGTCGCAAGCGGCGCTTCAGAAGGGCTTCAAAATGGGGTTGCACAGTGGATAGGTCTCCAGAGTCAAAGACAGGGGTGTAGTTGGGGTCGAGCGCGTCATCCTCTGAAGCCGCTGGCGCTGGGGTAGATGTCTCAAAATCAGGGTAAACCGGAGGGGTAGGCATGCCTGTCCCCCCTAGCTCCGCTGAGTCAGCGTCAGCAGCCGGGAAAAAGCGCGTTCCTGATGGTGAGTCATCCGCCGAAAGTGGCTCTAGCAGGAGCTTTAGCAAGAGGTCTTCGGGGATATCTGAGTCTCTATTCATGGCCTGCTCTGGTCTGTCCGGATGGATGTTTAACAGATATTAAACGTTACGAATTTCCCACGCCTGCTCTAGGAGCTTAGTCCACTGTTTTTGAAATTGGGTAGCGGTTATGCCCAAAATTTTAGCGGCTTCGCCATCGGCTATGCCCTGCTGTTTGAGAGAGAGCAGTTTGGCTTGCTTGGGGTTGAGGCTGTCTTGCAGTTGTTGCCACTGCTGGGCGGTCAGGCCCAGGTTGGTCTCTAGACCGGCCTCTAGCCAATCATGCACCAGTTCCCAGTGATGGGACAGGGCAAAGCGCAGCAGGTGGTATTTAAATCGCTGCTGAAGGTAGTCGCGCTGGCGGGGGGTCAACCCTAGGAGAGCCTCAATCTCGTAGGTGGGCAGGTCGAGCAGGCGCAGGGTAAAGTAGTCGGCACATTCGTCCTGGTTACGCTCTTTGAGATAGGCCAGCAGCTCTTCGACGACCCGTCCCCGCAGGGAGTTTTCGGGCAGGTCGTCGGTTTGCGCAATCATCTCTTCGCGCACCCGCTGGTGGGAGGCCGCCGGACGAACGTCGTCGCCGTCGCCGCCATAGTCGGTGGCCTGCTCGATGTCGATGGCGACTTCGGGGGGCTGCTGCTTAGAGAAGGTCTGGGCCCGCAGGATAATCAGCTGCTGGCTGCGCCGACCGGGGAGCGGAATGCGCCGCTTGCCGTAGCGCTCGGAAAAGGCCATAAACTCGGCCAGCTCAAGCAGCGTGCGGGGTTGGTAGCGATCGCCCAGCTGATTTTCCCGCCGAAAGGCGTTGAGCGCCTCGACGTAGAACCCCTG
This sequence comes from Leptolyngbya sp., assembly GCA_003249105.1. Classification (GTDB taxonomy): domain Bacteria; phylum Cyanobacteriota; class Cyanobacteriia; order Phormidesmidales; family Phormidesmidaceae; genus Nodosilinea. The sequence goes on from QBLT01000307.1 coordinate 1,945, forward strand.
CAAAAAGTCTTCAATCAGCGCCAGCCGGGCTGGGTAGCTGGTCTGCACCTGGGGCGGCGTAATGTAGCGGTAGACGATGGCACTGAGGGTGCTATGCAGCTCAACGCGGCCCTGGCGCGACCCCAGGTTGTAGTATTTGAAACACTGATCTAGACGGTGCTTGCCCAGGGATTTAGCCCAGGCTTCGACATCGCCGGAGGCTTGAATGCGATCGCTCTCGTTACAGATGCGCTGCACTTCGCTGGCCAACCGCTGGGCCATCGTCTGACACCCTGCCTCGGGGGCACCAGTACCATTCTTTAAATCTTGGTAGAAAAGCTGGCTAAGCGAATCCACACTCAACGCACAGATACCCTGACTCAATCTGGCTATCCTCAAAAAGCTACACAGACCCGTGGAGCGATATTCAGGTATTTTAGGAACGTGGTGGATGCGCCCGCTGCAACTTGGGATAAAGCTAGGGCCATTAATCAACAAGACTACTTAAAGCTTGGGGGTTAGAAAAACCTGAGCTTAGTTAGACTTAAGTATCTATAAGGTTGCAAGCTACCTAACACCTTAACATCTACCCGTAATTTTATGGATGCGGGGCAGGGAGGGGCGCTGCCCCCTGCGGTAAAGTGATGCTAGGTTGGGGCGCGATGGTTCTACCAACTTGTCTTCAACCATTGCCGTTTCCGGCTCTGGCCATCAATCTCCCGACGCTAGCCTCCAACTAACCTTCGGAACCCGCTATGGATCTCGATGCCCAAATTGCCTCTCTCCAGCACAGCGCCCCCAACGATGGCGTAACTGGCAATGCCATTACCACCCTTGCACCTACGCTCAAGGCGATCGCGGCCCAGCTCAAGCATGAGCAATACTACGTGCTGCAAACCCTAGAACAGGGCTGGATGATGACCACCCTCAGCAACCGTACCCAGCCCAACACCCAAAAAAATATTGTCTACGCCTACCCCACATTGCAAGACGCTGCCACCAGCCAGGCCACGATCAAAGATCCCCAGGTCATGGCTCTGCCGGTGCCCGTGGTGCATATTTTGTTTCAGCTATTGGCTATGCAGCCCGTCGATAGCCTGATTTTCTTTGAAACGCCAGGGCAGATCAGCCAAGGCGTTGAGATTCGCCGTCAAGACATGCAGGCTCTGATTCAAGCGCAGCTTCAGCAAGCACAGCAGGGCAGTCCAAGCCCAGCTACCCCCGATATGGCGTGATCTAAAAGTTTTTCGCTGAACCGCTCCAAAAGATGTGCTATCTTAAAAAACCGACGGGCGATTAGCACAGTGGTAGCGCGCTTCCTTCACACGGAAGAGGTCACTGGTTCGAAACCAGTATCGCCCATACAACCTCCAACCTCTGAACCCCTTGATTTAGAAGCCCTAAAGGCCTATAAATTAGGAGTTTTTCAGTTGTGGGTCATTCCTGCTCAGAGAACTGGCCTAGTAACATTTGGTCATTTTTGGGTGCATTTAGCTGCGGTTTGACTATCATTTGACTATCAGGGTGAGTACATTAGTTCGCTTCCATGTACCCCTTTCGAGCATTGCGCCATGTACAGCAAAAATTCAGGTAGAGCGCCTAAGGGATCCGTTGGCATTAAATCCTTTCGAGGCCGACTCCGGATACGACTGCCCCGGCATCTTTATGACGGCAAGCAAAAGTATCTTTCCACCGATCTAGCAGACACGGATATCAACCGGAGAGTGGTTGATGCCAAAGCCAAGCTGATTGAGTCAGATATCGCTCTGGAGCGCTTTGACTACACCTTGGCAAAATACGGCAAACCTAAGCCGCCTCAGCTAACGGTGCTAGAGCCGCTCAAGCCCCAGAGCATGACGGTAATGGAGATTTGGAATATGCCACCCACAAATTGCCCGGTCTAAAAGTCAAAACTCAGGAAAAATATGACAACCTCACCCGGCTGTATCGGAAGCTAGGTAATGTGACTATCGATGAGCCGCTGATAGTCAAACAAAAGCTGGAGCAGGTCACCACTATCTACCGCACCAAAGACGGGCTGATGTACTTAGCAGCCGCCTGCCGCTGGGGTAAAAAGCACAAGCTGGTTTCCTCCAACTTGTTTGAGGGGATGGCCCAAGAGCTGCCCCAGTATCGCTACCAGGTGGATCCTAAGCCCAATGCTTTTACGGAAGAAGAACGAGACCAGGTAATTGCCGCATTTCAGAACGACAACCGCAAAGGCATGAACTACTGTCTCTACGCTCCCTTTGTGGAGTTCCTGTTTTGTGTTGGCTGTAGACCCAGTGAGGCGATCGGGTTGCAGTGGCAACATATTTCGGAGGACTTTGGCACTATCAACTTTGAGGGGTCGTTGGTACAGGTCGGCAATCGGCGTGTTCGCAGCAAAGGGAGTAAGAATAATAAGACGCGGCGAATTGCTGTTTCCCCGCGCGTACAGACCCTGCTGGAGTCCATAGCGCCTGGGAATCCAAACCCTACACATCTTCTTTTTCCGTCGCGAGATGGCGACTCGATCAGCTACCGAAATTTTTCCCGGGGAGGCTGGACAAAGATCACAAAACCCATCAAGCCGAATACAACCCCCTACTCCTGTAGGGATACCTTCATCACGACTCAGTTAATCAAAGGGGTGCCGAGTGCGGTGATCGCCAAGTGGTGCGATACCTCTGCTGTGGCGCACCTCAATCAGCCGCAGGGTTAGAACGGATTGGTCTGGGGTCTTGAGGGTGACCTGAATCAGGTGGTCTTTTAATCCAGGGGTAAGACTGAGGGTTTGGGTGACGCGGTAGGCTAGATTCGACTTGGCGGCACAGATGAACTGGGTCTGTTGGGCGATTAAGCGTCATCACCGGGGTGCTGCTGGTGCTGCTGTACAGCCTGGGCCTGTCTCTACTGGGCACTTAGCTGGGTGGGCAAGGCCTGGCGCTGCTAATTCCGCGCGATGGCGGCCAGCCTGCCGATGCCATTGTGGTGCTGGGTCGTGGAGAAGATTTTCGCCCCAGCCGGGTGCGGGTGGCCGCCGAACTGTGGCAACAGCAGCGGGCACCCCTGATCTTTGCCAGCGGTCGCAACGACGCCAAGGAAATCGGCCAAATGCTCAAGGCCGCCGGGCTACCAGCAGCGGCCATTGACGGCGAACCCTGCTCGGCCACCACCAACGAAAACGCCCTATTTACAGCGGCACTGCTGCAACCCCAGGGCATTCGACGGCTGATTTTGGTCACCGACCCACCCCACATGGCGCGATCGCTCCTCACCTTCCGCAGCCTAGGGTTTGAGGTCACGCCCCACCCCAGCCCCGTGCCGCAAAGTCTAGACAATCGCAAACGCCAATTCCTGGTGCTGCGGGAATGGGCCGGCCTGATTGGCTATGGCATGATG
>QBLT01000308.1 GCA_003249105.1 Leptolyngbya sp.
AATGGCTGAATTGCTCAATTCCAGAGGCTTTCAAGCTCTCCTACTTTAACAAACCGGTGCCTTGCACTCTGAGCCGTAGCTCGGCTGGGCTGATAAAATCGGCGAAATATTTGCTGTCATGGAGGTTAGATGACGCGATCGCAGCACCCCACCAAACTAGCTCCGACTAGGACAACTTAAAATACCAGCAATCCAGTCTGCTAGGCATTTTGGTCATGGTTCGCTCTTCTATCTTTGTTCTTTTGCGCGAATTTAGCCTAGGTTTCGCTTAGAAATCTGGTTGCTTAGACTCCCTTAGCCAGCACCGGAGCGGCTTGCAGCAGGGTTTGGGTGTAGGGGTGCTGGGGCGATTCAAACAGCGTTTTCGTCGGGGCAATTTCGACAATTTTGCCCTGCTGCATAACAGCGATGCGATCGCACATAAACCGCGCCACCCACAGGTCGTGGGTAATAAATAGATAGGTGAGATCAAACTCGTGCTTGAGGGCAATCATCAGATCGAGCACCTGGGTTTGCACCGTGGCGTCGAGCATGCTCACCGGCTCGTCGCAGATTACCAGCTTGGGGTGGGTGATCAGGGCGCGGGCGAGCGCCACCCGCTGCTGCTGCCCCCCCGACAGATCGCCCGGAAACCGGTTGAAATAGTCGGCGGTGGGGGTGAGACTGACGCGGGCGAGCATGTCGTGGGCCTGCTTTTCAGCCTCAATCACCGTAGCCAGACCGTGGATCAGCAGCGGGTCGGCGATGCTTTTGCCCACGGTCATCATCGGGTTGAGGCAGGCGTGGGGGTCTTGAAACACCATTTGCAGCTGCCGCCGCTGCTGCCGCATGGCCTCGCGCGACAGAGTGGTGAGGTCGGTGCCGCAAAACTCTACCCGCCCGGCGGTGGGCTTCACCAGTTGCAGAATGGTGCGCGACAGGGTGCTCTTGCCGCAGCCCGACTCGCCCACCAGCCCCACCACCTCGCCGGGATAGATCTCCAGCGTCACCCCATCCACCGCCTTGATTACCTTAGATTCTTGCCCCCCCAGCAGCCGGGCGATCGGGTTGGCTTCTAGGGTGTAGTGCTGTTTAACGCCCGTCAGCCGCAAGATGGGGTCTACGGCGGTGGCGGCATAGACCAGCCCCTCTGCCTGCTGCATTTGCAGGGCCGACTCCACCAGCGATCGCGTGTAGCTGTGCTTAGGGCTTTGAAATACCGTAGCCGCCGAGCCCTCTTCTACTACCCGACCTGCGTACATGACGGCGACGCGATCGCAGTATTCTGCTACCAGCGACAGATCGTGGGAGATCAGCACCAGCGCCGTGCTCAGCTCATCGCACAGCCGCGTCAGCTCATCGAGAATCTGGGCCGACACCGTCACATCCAGGCTGGTGGTGGGCTCGTCGGCGATAATCAGCTTGGGCTCTAGAATCATCGCCAGGGCGATCGCCACCCGCTGGCGCATGCCGCCGCTAAACTCGTGGGGGTACTGGCCAAACCGGCTGGCGGGAATGTTGACTTTTTCCAGCACCGCGATCGCCCGTGCCTTGGCCTCGCCGTGGGAGACCTCAGGGCGGTGGGCTTGCAGGGTCTCAATACAGTGGTCGCCAATGGTCATCAGCGGGTTGAGGCGCGTCATCGGGTCCTGAAACACCAGGGCGATCGCCTCTCCCCGAAACTGCCGCAGCCGCTGGGGGCTAAAGTCGAGCACCGACTCACCGTTAAACCACACCCGCCCCTGCAACTCCGTGGCCTTAGGCAGCAGCCGCAGCGCCGCCCGCCCCAGGGTGCTCTTGCCGCAGCCTGACTCGCCCACCAGACCCAGCTTTTCTCCGGGCGACAGGTCTAAAGACACCCGATCCACCGCGCGCTCCTGCTGCCCTGGGTAGGTGACCGAGAAGCATTCAAGGGTGAGGAGGGAGTCTGTCATGGAGGGAGTGTAGGTGGATTTAGGTGGGTTGGTGATGTCGGTGAGTCGGTGATGTGGGTGTGTTGGGGATTACTCACTTACCCATCCACCCATCTACCCACCTACTCATTGATCGACTCGCCGCATCAAATACGCCACCCCAAAGTCCCCGTTGGGATGCTGCTCTAGCAGGTCGGCCAGCTCAAACACGCGCTGGGCAATATCGGTGCCTAGCTTGTCGATGGTGGCCAGTTTTTCGCGTTCGGTGTGCTCTAGCTCGCGCACCTGGGCCTGCCAGTCAGCAGAAAAAATATACTCAATGTGGGCCTGCAACTGGAGCTGGTGCAGCATCTCCCACTCGCCCGCGTCGCACCAGATGCCGTTGCAGTTGGGGCAGCGCTCCACATAAAACGACCCCTGCTGGAGGGTAATTCGCCCCCGCACCAGGTAGCTGCGGCAGTCGGGGCACAGGGCGGCCCGGTTATCGAGCGCGGCGGGCTGAAATGAGGTGCTCAGCGACAGGGGCAGCACTGCTACTTGCACCGGCTCCTCGAGGGTATTCTGTTGCTGTTGCCAGTCTGCGTAGTTCTCCGGCGGAATCCACGCGCCGCCACAGCTGGGACAAGCCTTGACAGCCAGCTCCGGCGCTAGCTGACTGTCTTGCAGTTCAATTTCCCCTTCCTTTGGGCACTGATACAAAGCACCTACTCCCAACCATCAACCCAACGAACCCCTAATATTAAACCACCTGGGCTGGGGCGTTAGACTTCATTGGCGATCGCCTGCTCTAAAGCCCGGCAAAAGGTCAGCAACTGACCCAGTTTTGCCAGCATCTGCCGCTGCCGCTGCTGGGTCGTGGCAGACTGCCGAGCCGTCTGCAAAAACGCCACATCCATCGCCAGCAGCCGCAGGGTGCGGTTGATTTCGGTCAGCACGGGCTGGGTGCTGGGCAGATTTTCGCCCAGGGGCAGCAGGTGGTGCTGAAAGTGCTGCTGCGTCAGCAAAAACTGCGCCTGTAGATTGCGCCCGCTGGGGTTGGCCGACTGGGCTAGATCTACGAGGGTTTGAAGGTGCGATCGCAGGGTTTCTAGGGCATTCTTCATAGATAGATCACCCCTCCAGGGCCGTATCGGTATCGGCTTGCCAACGTTTTGCGATCGCCAAAGATAAATTGCTGATTCCCCTTATCGGGGACAAATGTTAAGGTTAATACATAACTGTCCATCAACCCCCGGTCAGCCTTAAGTATTTATTGCGGCCTGGGCTATCGATGGAACTTTCCTCAAAGTTATGGTGTAGGTTATCTCTATCCGGCGAGCTAATTTGTTGTAGCTTCATTATCTTGGCCGATTGACAGAACGTTTGTACGATTTCTGTTGGGCTTTTTTTATTCCAATTTTTTACTTTAATCTAAGTAGATCGATAGACGCCTTATCTGTCCTGAGGCGATTCTATTTTATTAACAATTCAGCTCTTTGAGTATTGCCGAGACTTAACTACAGTGTTCAAATACAAATTCCTGATTTTGGCGATTTTCTAGTCCACCCGCAATCCCTGATAGGTCACTGGCACCCTTATGACTGCAACAGTTCATCCCCCCCTACCCGATGACTGCACCCTGCCCGGTTGGCTCGAAACCTGCGTGCTAACCCACCACGATGACAGTCATAATGACCCTGCCCAAGACCCCGAAGACAAGTCTAACAATCTGCTGGTGTGCCAGGCCTTTGAGTTTGCCTACACCCTACACAAGGGCCAGTATCGCGCCTCGGGTGAACCCTATATTTGTCACCCCATTGCCGTAGCTGGGCTGCTGCGCGACCTGGGCGGCGACAGCGCCATGATTGCCTCCGGCTTTCTCCACGACATTGTTGAAGACACCGACATCACCCCCGAAGAACTGGAGGGCCACTTCGGCAATGAGGTGCGACAGTTGGTGGAAGGGGTCACCAAGCTGTCGAAGTTTAATTTTGAGAGCAAAACCGAACGCCAGGCCGAAAATTTTCGCCGCATGTTCTTGGCCATGGCCCAAGACATTCGAGTGATTGTGGTAAAGCTGGCCGATCGCCTCCACAACATGCGCACCCTAGAGCACCTCAGCGACGAAAAACGCCGCCGCATCGCCCGCGAAACAATGGAGATCTTTGCGCCCCTGGCCAACCGCCTGGGGATCGGTCGATTCAAGTGGGAACTAGAGGATCTGTCGTTTAAATATTTAGAGCCCGACGCCTATCGCCAAATGCAGCGCCACGTCACCGAGAAGCGGGCCGATCGCGAGGCGCGACTGGTGCAGGTGGCCGAAACCCTGCGGCAGCGCATGCACCAGGCCGAGATTCAGGTGGTCGATGTCAACAGTCGCCCCAAGCATCTCTACAGCATCTACAGTAAAATGGAGCGGCAGCAAAAAGATTTCAGCGAAATCTACGACATCGCCGCCATTCGCCTGATTGTTGGCACTAACGAAGACTGCTATCGCGCCCTGGCCATTGTCCACGACGCCTTTCGCCCCATTCCCGGTCGGTTTAAAGACTACATTGGTCTGCCCAAGCCCAACCGCTACCAGTCGCTACACACGGTGGTGATTGGCCCCAAGGGCAAGCCTATAGAGGTGCAGATTCGCACCCTTGAGATGCACCACATCGCCGAGTACGGTATCGCCGCCCACTGGAAGTACAAAGAAACCGGTGCCTCCACCAACACCCGCATCAACGCCGACGACGAAAAATTTACCTGGCTGCGTCAGCTCTTAGAGTGGCAAAACGACCTCAAAGACGCCAAGGAATTTCTCGAAAACGTCAAGGGCAACCTGTTTGACGAGGATGTCTACGTGTTCACCCCCGATGGCGATGTGGTACCCCTGAGCCGGGGGGCAACCTCCGTCGATTTTGCCTACCGTATTCACACCGAGGTGGGCAACCACTGCGCTGGGGCCAGGGTAAATGGCCGCATCGTCACCCTCGACACGCCGCTAGAAAATGGCGACATCGTCGAAATCATTACCCAAAAGAACAGCCACCCCAGCCTCGACTGGCTCAATTTTGTCGTTACCCCCAGCGCCCGCAACCGCATTCGCCAGTGGTATAAGCGATCGCACCGCGACGAAAACATTGCCCGAGGCCGCGACATGCTCGAAAAAGAGCTGGGCCGCACCGGCTTTGACGCCCTGCTCAAGTCTGAACCCGCTCAGCTCGCCGCCGAGCGCTGCAACTACCAGAGCGTCGATGACTTTCTGGCTGGGCTGGGCTATGGCGAGGTGACGCTCAATTCGTTCGTCAATCGCCTGCGGGAGGCAATCAAGGCCAAGCAGCCCCTAGAGACGCTGTCGCCCGAGTCGTCGCTGCAAGACTCTGACCAGTTCTTGGCCGGGGCCGTCACCAGCCCCCACC
>QBLT01000309.1 GCA_003249105.1 Leptolyngbya sp.
CCCCACTCCTTCACGCCCCCCTTTACCCAAACCGATAGCCAAACCCTCGCAGCGTCGTCACATACTGCGGGTGCGCCGGATCGTGCTCAATCTTTTCGCGCAGCCAGCGAATGTGCACATCTACGGTTTTGCGATCGCCCACAAAATCGGCTCCCCACACCGCCTGAATCAGCTCCTCCCGCGACCAAACCCGGTTAGGGCTCTGCATGAACAGCTCCAGAATGCGAAACTCCTTAGGCGATAGATTGACCTCTTGTCCCGCCACTAGCACCCTAAACTCCGTAGCGTGAAGCACAATATCTTGATAGGTCAAGACGGCTGGGCTGGGCTGGGCTGTTGACCACTGATAGCGCCGCAGCAGGGCTCGGCAGCGGGCAATTAGCTCGCGCATGCCAAAGGGCTTGGGCAAATAATCGTCAGCCCCCACCTCCAGACCCACCACCCGATCCATCTCAGCCCCCTTGGCGCTCAAAATCAAAATGGGCATATCTAGATTGTGGTGGCGCATCATGCGGCAAATATCTAGCCCATTAACGCCAGGCAGCATTAGGTCAACAATGGCTAAATCAATCTCTAGACCAGTGAGACCCTCCCCAGCCGCTGGAAACATCAGCTCTAGGGCACGATGCCCTGACTCGGCGGTGATCACCTGATAGCCCTGCTCGGTCAGCGCCAGAGCCACGGTTTCGCGGATCAGGTCTTCATCGTCAATGATTAAAATGCGCTCTTGCACAGTCGCCAATGGCGATCGCCCAGGGGGAATTTTTTGCACAGCCAGCCAGCCTAACGGAGCGTGAATAGACGCAGGCAGACTGCGCACCACGGCCAATTGCATCCCACAGAGACTAGCCCATAACCTAGGGAGCGCTGATCAACCATAGCGGTTGCCTACCGCCCAGCTAGCGGCTCGGCGTCTGCACCACTCCGCTATCCTGTCGGACTCAGCTTAAGGAAACATCGGCTTCTGGTTAAGCTTGCGTAAACTTGCCCCTGGCTACCGATGACGGGTGGCCTCGATCGCAGCGGCGGGGGCCGATTCTGTCTGCACTATGGTGGTCTCTAACCCCGGCAGCAGCACCATCAGCCGACAGTCGCTATCCCCGCTGCCCTGGAGGGTCATCCGCCCACCATGGTGCTGCACCAGCTGCTGGCCCAGCAAGATGCCCAGCAAAGAGCCAGGGGGTTGATGAGGCACTGGCGCAGCCTGAAGCACTGCCACTACCTCCTGGGGCAGCCCCTCCCCTAGCCAAGGGTTAGACAACCACAGGGTGAGTGCTAGAGCCTTACCCCGGCGACAGGCATGAATGCGCAGGTTAGCACTCTCCCCAGCTACCTGCATGATGCTAAAGACCAGATGATAAAGGAGCTGCTTTACCACGCGCTGGTCCAGAATCCAGTGGCTTTCGCCGGGTTCTACGGAGAGGCTGAGGTTTTGGGCGCGGACGTCGGCCAGGGGGGTCAGGGTTGCCAACACTTGCTGACCCAGGGCTTCAATGTCAACCGTAGTAGGCACTAAGTCAGCCCGTTCAGCCCCTAGGGGATTGAGGTCAATGAGTTCTTCGACCAAAGCCATTAGGGTCTGGCTGCTACGGTGCACAATATCGGTGTACTCGCGCTGTTTGGGGGTGAGCGGGCCGTAGATCTCTCGGCTGAGCATGGTGGTCATGCCGAGCACCGTGGTCAGAGGGCTGCGCAACTCCTGGGTGAGTTGACTAGTGAGGTTGAGGCGCACCCGATCTGCCAAAGAGTCTAGGGGCGTTTGAGGGGCAGGCGTCAGGCAGGTAGCCCGATGGCATTCATACTCGCCCATGCCCCAGCGGGCGGCCATAGCTAGGAACCCTAGATCTTGGGCAGTAAACGATCTTGGCTGCATGTCCATCACGGCTAGGGTGCCAATGCAGATGCCCTGGCCAGTCATGAGCGGGACTCCGCCGTAGGCCCGAACGCCGTAGGTCATGACCAGATGACTCTGGGCTAAAACTGGGTTTTCAAGCGTGTCGGCTACCACCACAGACTGCTCACCGTCGAGAATATAGACCCCTAACCCCTCGGCAAGGGGCATCTGGCGCTGCTGCGATAGAGGGTTGCCGACGCCTAGGGATGACAGGCCGTAGGCGGCTCGCACGTACTCGGTCTGGCTGTCGGCGAGGGTCACTACAGCGATGGGCACACCGAGGAAACGGGCCGCCATTTGGACGGCCTCTTCCCAGGCGGGAATGCTGCTGGGGGAGCTGAGGTTAAGGGCGGCGATCGCCTGGCTGCGCCGCCGCTGACGCTCAACCCAGGACAGACCTTGGAGGGAACAACAGGGCCAGGTCTGGGGGGAAATGGCTGCTTTACCCTCAGGCACGACTGAAAACACTGAAACGCTCATGGCCAAAGCCTAACCCTTGTTGAAACACAGGCTTAGCATGCCCGGTGGGGATGGCCGAAGTAACGGGAGATTGGGGCAAACGGTATCTTTACGTACCGTTGGTGGGCGCGGGGAAGGGGGGGTTGCGATCGCGATCAGTCCTGGGGTACGGCAAAGACCGTCGCGGCTGCCGCCGCGGCGGCTGTGGCTTTGGCCTGGTCAAGCCGATCCCAAATCTGCTGAAGCATGGGGCCTAGGCCCGTACCGGCCACCGCCGAAATGCCGTATACCGGCCCCGGCACCAGCGCTTCGAACTGGTGGATGAGTGCGGCTAAGTCTTCGGGGGTGAGGGCATCGACTTTGTTGAGGGCCAACACCTGGGGGCGATCGCTCAGGTCGCGCCCGTAGGCCGCCAGCTCCTGCTGAATGGTGTGGAAGTTTTCGATAGGCTGCTCGGCGGTGGCATCGACCACGTGCAGCAGCAGCCGGGTGCGCTCGATGTGGCGCAGAAACTCGTGGCCCAGCCCTAGCCCCTGGTGCGCCCCTTCAATCAGACCAGGGATATCGGCAAACACGGTGCCGTCGCCCGAGGGACGGCGCACCACGCCCAGATTGGGAATCAGGGTGGTAAACGGGTAGTCGGCAATTTTGGGCCGCGCCGCCGACAGGGCCGAAATTAGGGTTGATTTGCCCGCGTTGGGAAGGCCGACGATGCCGACCTCGGCCAGCAGCTTGAGCTCTAGGCGCAGCCGCCGCTCTTCGCCAGGCAGACCGGGCAGGGCGTGCTCTGGAGCCCGGTTGCGGTTGCTGAGAAAATGGCGATTTCCCAGCCCCCCCTTGCCCCCCTGGGCCACACAGAGCAGCTGGCCCGGCTCGACTAAATCGCCCATCAATTCGTCGGTGGCGACGTCGTAGATAGCGGTGCCGCAGGGAACATCCAGATAGAGATCGACTCCAGCGGCACCGGTCATGTTTTTGGGGCCACCCCGCTGACCGTCTTCGGCCTTAAAGCGGTGGGCGTAGCGAAAATCGAGCAGGGTCTGGAGCTGCTGGGTGGCCCGCAGGTAGATCGAGCCACCGGGGCCGCCATTGCCCCCCGCTGGCCCGCCAGCGGGCACATACTTTTCGCGCCGAAAGGCGACGATACCATCGCCGCCGTCACCGGCAATTACGTCAACTTCGGCTTGGTCAATAAACTGCATTATTCAGTGCCGTTGGCAGATTGTTGCTGAAGCTGAATCATAGCCGCCCGAATTTGCTCGGCCAAAGCCTGATCTTGGGGATAGGCAGCGGTAATCAGGTTAAACAGCCGCACCGTAAGCCCGTGGGACTGAACGATGGTACTGGCCTGATTGCAGTAATTGACAATAATAGTGCGGACATCGCCGCGCAGACTACGGGGCAGCTGGTTAAGGTTAGCGGTGCCCGTGCAGGACATATCGATGCTGCTAATGTCGTAGCTGGTGCCGGTTAGCAGGGTCTTAATCTGGCTGAAGGCCTCGTTGCGGGGGGCATCCATCTCAAGCACTGAGGCGGCGTAACCGGTTACATCCTCAGGTGAGACCGAAGTGTTTTGGGCCCAGGCAGCGGCCCCCAGGGTGACACTACCCGTAGCCGTGGGAAAAGAAATGCCTGCGCCACCAGCCAGTACGGTTAGGCTGGCGATCGCAGCAGCCAAAGCAGTGCGACGGTGAGCAGATAAAGGATGAATCAATAAATGGATCATTATGTTTATATCTCCTGTGCTGGTATCAACCAGAATGGCCCTGTGCTCCAACAAAAAAGAAGGCTCTTAACGTAAGGCTCTTTTTGGGTAAACGCCACCCCTGGCGCGATCGCTCGAATCTCACAGCCCAGACGGGAGAGCGCCCCTGGGAGTTCCAGCTTTGAAGCTAGATACCACTGGGCTTAAACACCCGACAAAGTTCTATCACTTTTGTCTGTAGAGTAGCGCGTTCATCTCGACCCTGCTTTAAATCAGACTCTAATTCTAGTAGCAAAGGCAGACTCCGTTGCAATTGGGTGAGCGTGAGCGATCGCACTTCTTGTTTCAAAAAATATATGCGCTTGGGGTTGGCAATCTCTGCCGCCGCCGCCACCTCGGCGTCGCTGGCCACTCCAGCCAGGGCCTTAAGCCACAGCCACAGGCGAAACTGACTGACCAAAGTAGCCACAATGCGCAAAGCGGGCTCGTTGCGATCGAGCAGGTCGTTAACTAGTCCCAGGGCGGTAGGGGTATCGCCCTGCTTGAGGGCCTGGGCCAGTTTGAGGCTGGTCTGGGTTGACACCGTCACCAGCTCTGCGGCCACGGCAGGGGTGATGGGCTGGGGGTTTGCTCCCCAATACAGCGCCAGCTTTTCCAGCTCTAAATGGAGCTGGCGGGTGTCGTTGCCCACCGCTTCCGTCAGCAGATCGAGGGTGGCAGACTCCAGGTTCATCCCCCGCTCCTGGGCCACAGCGGCGACCTGCTGACGAATCTGGTCTGTTTTCCAGGGGGGAATGGTGGCAAACTCGCGGATCTCGCCCCAGGTTTTAAACAGTTTTGTAAATTTAGCCCGTCCATCGGGCTTAGCGGTGCTGGTGAGCAGCAGCACCGAGGTGTCGGGTAGCTGGGGCAGGGTGCGCTCAAACTCGGCCAGAACGGGTTCTGGGCAGCGCTGCCCCAGGCTGGTATTGGCCAACCACACCAGCCGCTGGCCCTCGCCAAAGGGGGGGGTCATCGCCTGGTTGAGGGCCTGGGACGGACCGCTAGCCGCCTCTGCTGGCACCACATCGTAGTTAAAGCTGGCCCAGGCCTCGTTGAGGGTGCGCTGGCGCAGGGTTTGGACGGCCTTTTGCAGGGCAAAGTCGTCGTCGCCCCAGAAGTAGTAGGCGGGCATGGGAGTCGAGGTATAGGGA
>QBLT01000030.1 GCA_003249105.1 Leptolyngbya sp.
AAACCTCGACCTCAGCCCCTACTTAGGCATCTTCTCGAACATCTCTTGACAAATGAGCGCTGTGTTTAACCTGTCACCCATCGCTAGGGCCATATTCTCAAGGCATGGAGGTACACCTATCCCCAGCGTATTCACAGTACTGGCCAGCGGTACCCTTCATCAGTGAATTTACGGATATTTCAAAATCGACGAACGCCGCTTCCTGGCCAAATCAGCCCTATAAATCTTTCTAAAGAAGAAATTCGTCCTAAAGCTTGCGACACTCCTAATTCTGTTGCCTCGTCAGAGCTTTGCAAAAGCTGACGGAGTAAGGCGTTGGCTGGCTCAGCGTCAATTCTTCAACTTATCTGCTAAGATGTAGCTTCGTCAGCCATCCGGTCTGCGCTGGCCAACAGAATTTGCTTAGCAGCCGTTCTTTTGATTAAATTCACTGCTCTTATGACTGGGCCCAGGTAGTTGATTTGGGATAGGGGCACCATTCGGAGCAAACAACTAAATGACTTTTGAGCAACTCGGTCTTGCGGCCGGTCTACTGCGCGCGGTTGCCGATCAGGCCTACACCGAGCCCACGCCGATTCAGCTAAAGGCGATCCCCGCGATTTTAGACGGGCAAGACATTTTGGCTAGTGCCCAGACGGGTACGGGCAAAACCGCAGGCTTTACGCTGCCGATGCTGCAGCGACTAGCCGAAAACAAGACGACCGGGCGACGCTTGCCCCGCGCCCTCATTCTCACACCTACCCGTGAGCTGGCAGCTCAGGTAGGCGATAGCGTTACCACCTATGGCAAGCATTTGCCCTTTAGAGCGGCGATGATCTATGGCGGCGTCAGTTTTGGCGGCCAAATTCGCCAGCTGCGTCAGGGGGTCGATATTTTGATCGCCACCCCAGGCCGTCTGCTGGATCACGTCAGCCAAGGCACCATTGACCTCAGTGCCGTGGAGATTTTGGTGCTGGATGAGTGCGATCGCATGCTCGACATGGGCTTCATCCACGACATTCGCAAAATCATGGGCCGTTTGCCCGACGAGCGCCAGACGCTGATGTTTTCAGCCACGTTTTCTAAGCCCATTCAGCAGCTGGCCCACACCCTGCTGAAGTCGCCCGTGCAGATTGAGGTGGCCCCTCGCAACACCACTGCCGAGCGAGTCGAGCAGGTGGTGCACCCTGTCGATCGCCACCGCAAGCGAGAACTGCTGTCCCATATCATTGGCTTCCACAACTGGCAGCAGGTGCTGGTGTTTACCCGCACCAAGCACGGTGCCAACCGCCTGGCCGAGCAGCTAGCCAAAGACGGCCTCAAAACCGCCGCCATCCACGGCAACAAAACCCAGGCGGCCCGCGCCCGCGCCCTCAAGGATTTCAAACAGGGTCGGGTGCGGGTGCTGGTGGCTACCGATGTAGCCTCTCGCGGCATTGATATCGACCAGCTGCCTTACGTGGTCAACTTTGAGCTGCCCAACGTGCCCGAAGACTACGTGCACCGCATTGGCCGTACCGGGCGGGCGGGCAACGAGGGCCGCGCCGTGTCGCTGATCAGCGATGATGAGCTACCTCTACTGATCAGCATTGAGCGCATGCTCAAGCAGCAGATAACCCAGGATGTGGTAGCTGGCTATGAGCCGTCCTTTTCCTCGGATACGACTCGGGTTAGATCGGCGGCGGCTCCGGCTGGCCCTCGTCGCCAGCGTCCCCGTCGCCGCAGGGGTGGCAGCCCTAGCGCCCCCCGCCGCGCTGGCGCTGGTGCCAGAGGCTAATTGACTCGCCCAGGGATGCGTAAACTTTCCCTGATTGGTTAAATCGCGCTGATATCGCGCTAATTAAAATCCCCTCTGCCTTCTCAATTGAGAAAGCAGAGGGGATTTTTAATGGCAACTAGCCGGAAGATTGATGGGGGCGATCGCATCTTTACCCCAGCCACGTTCAAACCCAATCACTTCAAGTCAACAAGCTCCGTCATCGCTAAAGAGCGAAAAAAGAAGAGCGAAAAAGATTTCGCAAACCCCTACAGGGTGCTGTCGCGTTTTAGGGCATAGGCCATCAGCGTGGCGTGGGTGCCGCGCTCCTCCGCATCGAGGGGGCGGCGCTGGGTATACGTACCGTCAGCCGCCATCTCCCAGACCTGGCGGTTGTCGGCCTGCAGAATATCGAGAATGGTTTGCAGCTCTTTGATCAACTTCGGATCTTCAATCGGTACGACCGCCTCCACACGGCGATCGAGGTTGCGGGTCATCCAGTCGGCACTGCCGATGTAGTACTCGGGCTCTCCACTGTTGTGAAAGCAGAAAATGCGGGAGTGCTCGAGGAACCGACCGATGACGCTGATCACACGGATGTTCTCGCTGACACCAGCTATGCCGGGCCGCAGACAGCAGATGCCGCGCACAATTAAGTCGATGTCGACCCCCGCCTGGGAGGCCTCGTAGAGCAGCCTGATGATGCGACCATCGACCAAAGAATTCATCTTGGCGACAATTTTGCCCTGGCCGCCGCCCTGGGCATGGTCGATCTCGCGGCGAATCAGGGCTTCCATGCGATCGCGCAGGGTCAGCGGGGCCACCAGCAGCTTGCGATAGGCCTTTTGACGCGAGTAGCCGGTGAGAAAGTTGAACAAATCGCTCAGGTCAGCCCCCAGTTCCTCCTGACCGCTAAACAGGCCCAGGTCTGTGTAGAGTTTTGAGGTTTTGGGGTTGTAGTTGCCGGTGCCAATGTGCACGTAACGGCGAATGTTGTCGCCCTCTTCGCGCACGACCAGGGTGGTTTTGGTGTGGGTTTTAAGCCCGACAATGCCGTAGACCACATGCACCCCAGCGTCTTCCAGTTTTTTGGCCCACTCAATATTGTTGGCCTCATCGAAGCGAGCCTTGAGTTCGACCAGGGCCACCACTTGCTTGCGATTTTCGGCTGCCGTGATCAGCGCCTTGACGATGGGGGAGTCGCCGGAGGTGCGGTAGAGCGTTATTTTGATGGTCAGCACCTTGGGGTCGTTGGCCGCCTGGGTAATAAACTCCTGCACCGAGGCCCGAAACGACTCGTAGGGATGATGCACCAAAATATCGCCATCCCGCAGGGCGGCGAAGAAATTGGGCGGGTGCTCAGAATAGTTGCTGTTGCCCTCGTCGTCGAGCATGATCACCGGCTTGAGCCGCGGCGGGATTAGAGGTGTCCAGGGTTTATCCTTCAGCTCCGGCAGGGGCAGCGAGAGAAAAAAGAATAGATCTCTCAGGTTTAGCAGGCCGTCAATCGCATAGATGCGATCGCCGCCTACCTTCAGCTCGCGCATCAACCCTTCTCTTAGATCGTCGGGCATAGCGCTTTCGATCTCAACCCGACAGATAAACCCCTCTAGTCGCCGCTTGCTAATTTCCTTGGCGATCGCCAGCAGCAGGTCGTCGGCTTCATCCTCCAGCACTGGAAAGTCGGCATCGCGGGTAATTCTAAACAGGTGATGGCTGACGATCGTCATCCCCGGAAACAGATAGCTCAAATTTTCGGCAATCACCTGCTCTAGGGGCACCCCAATCCAGACGCAGGGTTTGCCCTCATAGGTGCACAGCGGCTCAGGCATGCCCACAAAGCGAGGCAGGTTGCTGGGCACCTTGACGCGGGCAAAACGCTCAACTCCGGTTTCGGGATCGGTGACCTTAACCGCCAGGTTCAAGCTCAGGTTTGACATGCGCGGAAACGGGTGAGACGGGTCAACACTGAGCGGCGTCAGCACCGGAAAAATCCGCTTCTCAAAGTAGTCCTTCAGGAAAAAGAGCTGCTCCTGGGTGAGGTCGTGATAGTTTTGCAGATAAACCCCGTGCTTGGTTAGAGCTGGGCGCAGCTCGCGCTCAAAGGTCTGGTGCTGGAGGGCAATCTTTTCAATCAGGTGCGATCGCATAATCTCCAGCTGCTTCACCGGCGTCACCTTGTCCGGCGTTTCAGGATGCACACCCGCCTCAGCCTGCTCCATCACGCCCGAGATGCGCACCATAAAAAACTCGTCCAAATTGTCGCTGTAGATCGCCAAAAGCTTCAGCCGCTCCAGCAGCGGGGTACGAGGGTCAAGGGCTTCATGCAGTACCCGCTCATTAAACCCCAGCCAGCTGACCTCCCGATTGATGTAGTACTGCGGGGCACTCAAATCAGCGCTCTGGTCGGCCACCTTCGCTTTAGCCATGGCTTTCCTTAACCCCCCAATTGTGTTGTCAGGGCATTTTAGCGATGCAACCTAATGGTTTGGTTAAGGAGAAGCGCTGCCCGAACCTTGACAACCCAATGGTGCTTTCACCTCACCAGTCCAAGGTTTAGATAAAGTCGGCGCGATCGTCGTAGGCGGTAACGCTCTAGTGATACTCTGAATGATGGCGCTTTAGAATGTAACAGTTAATTAAAAGCGACCGAAACAGCTGATCATACGGAATAGGCGCAAGCATGGTCACCACAGCAGAACAAACCAACGTTGGCTACATTACTCAAGTTATTGGCCCAGTTGTAGACATTAAGTTTACGGCTGGCGAAATGCCAAAGATCTACAACGCTCTCAAAATTCAGGGCACAAACCCCGCTGGCAACGAAGTTGCCGTTACCTGCGAAGTGCAGCAGCTCCTGGGCGACTCCCAGGTGCGGGCCGTTTCGATGAGCACCACCGACGGTCTAGTGCGGGGCATGAAAGTTGTCGATACTGGCCTTCCCATCAGCGTGCCCGTAGGCGCTGCTACCCTGGGCCGAATTTTCAACGTGCTGGGTGAGCCCGTAGACGAAAAAGGGCCTGTCAATGTTGACACCACTTCCCCTATTCACCGCTCTGCTCCTAAGTTCACCGAGCTAGAGACTCAGCCCTCGGTGTTTGAGACCGGCATTAAGGTAATTGACCTGCTGGCTCCCTACCGTCGCGGCGGCAAAGTCGGTCTGTTTGGCGGTGCGGGCGTGGGCAAAACCGTATTGATTCAAGAACTGATCAACAACATCGCCAAAGAGCACGGCGGTGTGTCAGTATTTGGCGGCGTGGGCGAGCGCACCCGCGAAGGCAACGACCTCTACAACGAATTTATCGAGTCTGGCGTGATCAACGCCGACGACCTGGGTAAGTCTAAGGTAGCCCTAGTCTACGGCCAGATGAACGAGCCCCCTGGGGCACGCATGCGGGTAGCACTGTCGGCCCTGACCATGGCCGAGTACTTCCGCGACGTCAACAAGCAAGACGTGCTGCTGTTCATCGACAACATCTTCCGGTTTGTGCAAGCTGGTTCTGAAGTATCTGCACTGCTGGGCCGGATGCCCTCCGCTGTGGGCTACCAACCCACCCTGGGTACCGACATGGGTGACCTGCAAGAGCGGATTACCTCTACCCTAGAGGGCTCCATCACCTCCATTCAGGCCGTATACGTGCCAGCGGACGACCTCACCGACCCCGCTCCGGCAACCACCTTTGCCCACCTTGACGCCACTACCGTGCTGTCTCGGGCCTTGGCATCTAAGGGCATCTACCCAGCTGTGGATCCCCTAGACTCTGCTTCCACCATGCTGCAGCCCAGCGTTGTGGGCGAAGAGCACTACAGAACTGCTCGGGCTGTGCAGTCTACCCTACAGCGCTACAAAGAGCTTCAGGACATCATCGCCATTTTGGGTCTAGATGAGCTGTCTGAGGACGATCGCACTGTGGTAGCCCGCGCCCGCAAGATCGAGCGCTTCCTCTCCCAGCCCTTCTTTGTGGCTGAGGTGTTTACCGGTGCCCCTGGCAAGTACGTTTCTCTGGAAGACAACATCAAAGCCTTCAACCAGATTCTCTCTGGCGAGCTAGATGATATCCCTGAGCAGTGCTTCTACCTCAAGGGCGGCATTGAAGAAGTGTTTGAAGCCGCCGAAAAGATCAAGGCTGAGAAATAGCTTCTGCTGTGGGGGCTAGGGAGTAATTCTGGCCCCCAACATCCTGTCATACTCCCTATTGCATTCTTGCTATGGCATTAACCGTTCGTGTAATTGCCCCAGACAAAACCGTCTGGGACTCTGAGGCAGAAGAGGTCATTTTGCCCAGCACCACTGGCCAGCTAGGCATTTTAGCTGGCCACGCGCCCCTACTCACCGCCCTCGATATCGGGGTGATGCGGGTGAGAGCTGACAAAGAGTGGGTGCCCATCGCGCTGATGGGTGGCTTTGCTGAAGTTGACAGCAACGAAGTCATTATTCTGGTCAACGGGGCCGAGCGGGGCGATGCCATCGATCTCGCCCAGGCCCAAACCGCTTATCAGGAAGCTGAGGCTCGGCTGAGCGAGGTTGATTCAGAAGACAAATCGGCTACGATTCAGGCTCGTCAAGGTCTCAAGCGCGCCAGAGCCAAGCTTCAGGCGGCTGGCGGCCTCAAGTAGCTGCTGGTAACAACCAATTCATTCAAAAGCCCACCGATTGTTCAATCGGTGGGCTTTTGAATGAATTCATAACTTAGGTGGAGGTTTAGCAGCGAGGGATGTTCTAAACCGAAGCCCTTAGCCAGAATTTGACTTCTAACTAAACGCTGATCGAACCATCACGAACTACCGGTAAAGGTGATTTCGGGGAAGCGATCTTGGGCTTCGGTTAGGGGTTTGCCCTTACCTTCTTCCTGCCAATAGTTAATAATCTCGGTAGCCTGGTTGAGAATTTCAACCCGCTCCTCTTCTTCAATCCAGGGCTTGCTCTCAAGCTCTGTTTTCATTTGTTCCCAGGCATCGTTACGGGGCCAGAAGAAATAAGAGGTGAGCGGGCTAGTGCCCTTGCCTACCACCTGATCAACCGCCAGCGCAACGTCGCCTTCTAGCCAGAGTACTTTTAGGACAAATCTGGACAAGTAGACCTCCGCTGCAATTCCAAAAATACTACAGTCTATAATTCTATCACCTTGCTTCCCTGCTCTCTACCCTAAGTCTGCATTCTATGACCTCTTTGGCTGTCCCTCGGGCGATCGCGGTGTTTGATATTGACGGTGTACTGCGGGATGTGGGCAATTCTTACCGCCGTGCCCTAGCCGATACCGTAGAGAAATTTACCGGTGGTCAATATCGGCCAACGTCAGAAGATATTGACGAATTGAAAAGTGAAGGACAGTGGAATAACGACTGGGAGGGCTCCCAGGAGCTGGTGTATCGCTATTTTGAGGCCCAGGGGAAAAGCCGGGATGCGATCGCCCTCAACTACGACCAGATCGTCGAGTTCTTCCAGCAGCGCTACCGAGGGCCTAACCTCAAAGACCCTAACCAATGGACGGGCTACATCACCCAGGAGCCACTGCTGGTGGATGCGGCCTACTTTGATGGGCTGACGCGCGATCGCATTCCCTGGGGATTTTTTAGCGGGGCCACCCAGGGGTCGGCTCGCTTTGTGCTGGAGCGACGACTGGGGCTGAGCGATCCGGTGCTCATAGCCATGGAGGATGCCCCCGGTAAACCTGATCCCACTGGGCTGCTAGCGGTGGTGGAGCGCCTGACCGAGCAGCACGGGCTCTCCGCCAATCTGCCGGTGATCTACGCTGGCGATACCGTCGCCGATATGCAGACCGTTGTGCAGGCTCAGGCAAACTATGCCCAGCGGCAGTGGCTAGGGGTAGGAATTCTGCCGCCCCATGTGGTGGCGGGGGCAGCCGCCTACCGCGATGCTTATGGCGATGCCCTCAAAATGGCGGGGGCGATCGCGGTGGTCAGCGGCGTCACAGAGCTAACGGCTACCGTCATCCATGGGCTGGAGCGCTAAAGAAAACGGGAGGTGAGATGTCTCACCTCCCGACTACCATCAGGGTGCATGCCAAAAACTAGCCCGACGGGTAGAACCGCCGGGAATCACTACGCTACGCGGCGGTGGCCTTACGGCGGCGCAGGGTGGTAAACCCACCGATGCCCAAGGCTGCTATGCCGAGCAGGGCCGAGGGTTCAGGAACATCCTCAGCCGGGGGTGCGCCATGCTGGATACCGCGCACAGCAAAGATCACGTCGTTGTAGTCGCGATCGCCGCCGCCAACAATATCCTCAAAGCCCAGGATGATCCAGTCTTGGTGCTGGAAGGCAACCACGTGCTGGAGCCTGTTGGGGTTAGCCGCAGCGTCGGTGCCCAACATCGTGTTACCGCCGTTTTTGCCGTTCGATTTAATCATAAAGTCAAGCTGAGTAGCACCGACGAACCCGCCGAGGCTGACGCCTTGCCCCAGGGTCAGGGGGCCGTTGCTCTCGCTCAGCTTGCTATTGCGCGACGAAATGTCATCAAAGATTTTGCCACTGCCGGTCAAACCGCCGCTGGCATCGGTAGCAGTGTAAAAGAGCTGGTTGCGGTACCCGGCCCCCTCGTTAATGAAATAGACCTCAACTGGATCAACGCCATTCCAAAACAGCTTGCTGGTGTCGAGTTCGTATTGGGCCAAAAAGCCCTGGGATAGCGCGTTGGCCTCGTTGTTGATCAGTTTTTTGAGTTCCTCGAGGCTGGCAGAGGGTTTGGTAATATTAAGGCTCTTGAGGTTGTCAAATCCGAGGTCAGTGGAGAACTGATCGGGGGTGAGACTGGCAGCGGGTAGCTGAGCCTGGGCCGGAGCCTGGGCCATGATGCCGACACACACTGCGGCTGCCGCGAGTCCGGCTTCTAAACGGTGACGGTTGATGAACATCTCCTGGTACCTGGCTAAACGGTGGATGGGTGACCCAAAACTTTTGCCCTCAGGGAGGAGCAGGCGACATCGCAGTGACGAATTACGCTGCTCCAGGGCCATTGATACGGGGACGGCTTCTGTCCAATCTATCTGGTCAATACCGAGGGAGCCTGAGTAGATTCCCTAGGCACTGGATAAAGTTTCAGTGATTGATAGCGTTGCCGAAAGCGTGGGGCCAGAACCGCTCAACGTGCCTAACGCCGATGGAACGGTTATCTAGACAATGTCAAGAATCTAGGAAGCGGCGGAAATTGCGGCGAATCTCTTTCGCTCAGCGGCAATCAAGGGGTAGTGTCTAGCTTATCCACGTCGAGTAGAACAGCACCATGGCCAAAGCTGATCCCCATCGCCTGAAGCTCTCTCAACTGCGAGCGCTCGTGGCTATTGCTGACCGGGGTTCGTTTAGCGATGCCGCCCTACACATGGAGCTTTCCCAATCGGCGGTGAGCCACGCCATTGCCACTCTGGAAGAAGAGCTAGGGGTGTCGTTGCTCAATCGGGGCCGCCAGGGGGCAGTGCTGACACCGGTGGGCGAACAAATTACGGAGGAAGCTCGGCAGGTGTTGCGATCGCTCTACGCCCTGTGCAATCGCGCCGACGCAGCCAAGGGGCTGCAAACC
The DNA here is from genome assembly GCA_003249105.1 of Leptolyngbya sp. Classification (GTDB taxonomy): domain Bacteria; phylum Cyanobacteriota; class Cyanobacteriia; order Phormidesmidales; family Phormidesmidaceae; genus Nodosilinea. The sequence goes on from QBLT01000030.1 coordinate 9,273, forward strand.
GGTGAAGTGCGAATTGCGGCCTTTCGCAGCGTGGCGACCCACATTTTACCGGAGGTAATCCGCCAATTTCGGCAGCAGTACCCTGGGGTCGCCATTGCTATCGATGAAAAATCCCACTATGAGATGGTGGAAAGCGATCTGCGCCAGGGGCGGGCCGATGTGGGGTTTACCTATCTGCCCAGCCGCGATGAGTTTGAGCAGTGGGAACTGCTGCGCGATCGCTACATCATCATTCTGCCGCCCAGTTCCCCGCCCCACTCTCCCCTGCCCCAGCCCTTTACCTGGCAGGACTTGACGGCTTATCCGCTGATTTTGACTCCCAGCGATGACGGCGATCGCCAGTACCTCGATCGCCTACTGCACAGCTTGGATCAGCAATTGCAGCCCGCCTACGCCGTCCGCGAAGACTCGACTATTCTCAGCATGGTGGAGCGAGGGTTGGGGGCGACCATTATGGCGTCTCTGGCGGCAGAGCCCATACCCCCAGGGCTACGGGTAGCGGAGCTGCCCCAGCCCCTAGAGCGCGTGATTGGGGTGATCGTGCTGCGAGATGCGCTCTTGACGCCGCCGGTCTATGCCTTTTTGGAGCGACTTAAGGCGGTTTGGCGGCAGTCCCAGGCGGCTCAGTCTGTCTCGGATCTAGCGAAAGGGAGCCGGTAACCCACCATGCGATCGCCACAAAAAATGCCTCGGCACTAGGCCGAGGCAAACAGGTCGTTGTTGCTCTGGAGGGACGTTGAACGCGGTTCACATTCTCCAGATGTTAGCTACAGCAGCACGCCTACCAATTTCGGAAAGCAGCAAACTTGCCGGGGCTAAAAGCCCATGGCCTTGGCTAGGGTATCGGGGTCTGGATTCAGCCCTCCTTTGACCTGGTTGTTGCTGTGGGCGATCGCGGTGTCGGGATCCTTCAGGCCGTTGCCGGTCAACACACAGACGATATTGATCCCGGCGGGCACCTGGTCTTTGACCTTCAGCAACCCTGCTACCGAAGCGGCACTAGCGGGTTCACAGAATACCCCCTCCAGAGCGAGCAGGCGGTAGGCGTCTAGAATTTCTGCATCGGTAACGGCGTTGAACTCACCCTGGCTGGCATCGCGCACGGCTTCTGCCTTAGTCCAGCTGGCGGGGTTGCCAATGCGAATGGCGGTGGCGAGGGTTTGTGGGTCGCGCACCACGTGACCGTTGACCAAGGGGGCGGCCCCGGCGGCCTGAAAACCCATCATCCGGGGCAGGCGACTGCATTTGCGCTGCTGCTGGTATTCACAGAACCCCATCCAGTAGGCGGTAATGTTGCCCGCGTTGCCCACTGGAATGCACAGCCAGTCAGGGGCATCGCCCATGACGTCAACGATCTCAAAGGCCCCGGTCTTTTGCCCCTCTAGGCGGTAAGGGTTGACTGAGTTAACCAAGGTGATGGGGTAGTCCTGCGCCAATTCCTGCACCATGGCAAGAGCATCGTCAAAATTGCCGTTGATAGCCAGCACTTCGGCCCCGTAGAGCAAGGCCTGAGCTAGCTTACCAAGCGCCACATAGCCATCGGGAATCAGCACAAAGGCCCGCATGCCACCCCGGCGGGCGTAGGCGGCAGCGGCGGCAGAGGTGTTACCCGTGCTGGCGCAAATCACCGCTTCGGCCCCGGCCTCTTTGGCCTTGGAGATGGCCATGGTCATACCCCGGTCCTTAAAACTGCCCGTGGGGTTGAGGCCGTCGTACTTGACCCACACCTTCACATCTTTGCCGATGTGCTGGGCCAGAACTGGCATGGGAATCAGCGGGGTGTTGCCCTCGCACAGGGTAACCACCGGGGTTTGATCGGAAACAGGCAGATAGGAGCGATAGGTTTCAATCAGCCCTGGCCAAGGCTGGAGCCCGGTGGCAAGAGAGCGGGAAACGGCGGTGGCGGCGGGGTTTACGCTTAGGGTCACGGTAGGTTGACGATAGGGATGCAAGGCTAAAGGCGCAAATGCGTGAGACCTGGCCTAAGATTTAGCCTTTGTTTCCTAGTTTACCGTGAGCCTTGCCCCCAACCGATCAATAGCTGCATTTTTAGCGTTGATAGAGCGAGGATTTCTGCTCTAGGGAGGATCTCCCAGTTGACAAACTGCCCTAGGCCAGGGGTGTGGTTTGCGATCGCCCGGCTTAAAATTGATGGCTGGACAGGATGGTTAAAATGTCTTAACGTTCTGACTGAGTACAATTCTCTACCCAACTTCGCCCATGAACGCCTCCGTAGACCGCGCTAACGTTCAGGCAACGGCTCTCTCTAATGGGGTAGCCCTAGAACCAGCGGCAGCCCCCCATCAAGCTCTAGAAGCTGTAGCCCCAGCAGCCCGTGAAACAGCCCCCGCCGCCAACGACAAAATTTGCTGGATCGAAGTTCGTCAGGCTCCTTACCACCCCAATCAGCAGGTAGAGCTGCTACACCTGCAGGCCGAGGCCGAGGCTTTGTTGTTGCAGTTGCAGACTAAGCATCAGCGGCGACAGATCATTCCTGACGGTGCTGTAGAATCTCTCGTTTAAAAAATGGCGCTGTTGCCCTGCAATTCCCGCAGGGATACTCTTGCCGAGTCGGTTCCCGTTTTTAGGATGCCGTAGGCTTTACGTTCCGCGAATCACTCCCTGGCCCCAGTGAAAATGCGCCACTTTCTAAAGAATTCGCTATGGTTAGGGGGAATTTGTGGGGAGATGCTGCGATGACCTACTCTGCCAAGCCGAGGCAATCTGGAGAGCCCAAGCTAAAAAGCCTAGCCAACCGAAAGCTGTACTCTGCGATCGCAGGGGGATTGCTGCTGGCGATCGCCGCTGGAGCCACCCTTAAACTCACCACAGCCAGCTCCCGCAGCAGCGAGGTCACCGCAGTCGCACCAGTTAACGACGCAGTCGTTTCTGACCCAGCCGCCGAGGGCGCCCTGGTGCCAGCCGATGGGGCAGCGGCTACCCCTTTTCAGTCAAAGCCCTTCTACGCGGCATCGGCACCGCTACGGCTGGCGGATCCGAGCCTGCTGCGCTCCACCTCTCCCCAGGCTCGGGTAGAGGCGATCGCCGCTGGTCGTTCTGACCCATTCGCCTCGGTAGTGTTGCCAGGCCCCAAAGTATCGCGTTCCACCACGGCAGCCGCTGTGTTGAGGCCAGCAACCGCTGCAACCGCAGGCCAGGCACTGCCAGTGGTGCCCGTATCGGCGACCCAGAGTTTGCCGCCGCTGCCCCAGGTGACAACCCAGGCAGTGGCCTTGCCCAACCTACCGGCTCCCTTCCTGCCCGGTAGCGTGCCGCCTGTCCCCACAGATCTTGCCGTTGCGCCTACGGGCAGCCCGGCCTTTCAAAATTTGGTTGACCAGGTGGTGGTCAGCGGCGTAGTTCAGGTGGGCAGCGGCGTCAGCGTCATTGTCACCGAGCCCGGCAGCACCGTCAGCCGACGCGTCAGCCAGGGCGATATGCTGGCGGGTGGCCGCATCAAAGTCAAGGCGGTGGATATGTCTGGACAAGAGCCCATGGTTGTGCTGACCTACGACGGTAGAGACTACACGCGTACCGTTGGGGCTCCGATGGTAAGCGCTCTCTAGGTGTTTGGGACTCTCGACCATAGCCGCAGGCTGGCAAAGCAAAGTTTTGCTTAAGTTTGGCAGCTCTCTCAACTCAAGCTTGATATACAGATGGGGTTAGCCAGGTCGCTAGGGGCCAGTAGCGTCGGTTCTATATTAGTCGGCGGCGCTGATACCCCAGCGCTTAGTCAGTCGGCTTAGGGAGTTGCCCATGGGCGGTAGTCAGACATCATTTGGTCAGAAAGGGGCGCCGCGATCGCTGGGGCTCGAAGGAGACAGCACCTACGACTGCCCAGTCTGTCGCCATGGGCAGATTCAGCCAATGGCGCTGATGGATGCCTACGCCTGTAGCTTTTGCCGCCATATTTTTGAAGTCAACCTCGACCAGCAAACGGTGCATGTGGTCGATAGTGTGCAGCCCATGGGCTGGCGCTGGCAGGGCTGGCTTTGGCAACCGCTCTACCAAAGCCGAGGCGACATCACGCTGATTCTTTGGCTGGTGGGGTTGGCCCTGGTGATTCTCCCAGCCGGCCTAGTCGCTCTGGGGGGCTACGTGTTTCCGCCGCTAGAGGCGACGGCGGGAGTGAACTGGTCGCTGGTTTGGGCGATCGGTACCCTCGCCGCCCACGGCGCTATGGTGGGCTGGCTGATCGCCGAACACTACCAGTTTCCGCTCTACGTGATGGCTAAAATTCGTTTGCAGAGGTTACTAGAACGTCTGCCAGGGTAAAGGGCGATCGCTGGGCGGCAGGCTAGTGCCCACCGCTAGGGGCAGTCGGTCGATGAAAACCAAATGAGGGGAATATCGGCGTCGCTGCGCCAGCGCACCCATCCCTCGGAGATGCTAGAGCCGGGTAGCGGAGTACATCCCTGGGCCGGTTGAGTGACCCGCACCCGCAGCCAGTCGCCTTCGAGATCGAGGGGTTGAATAATGCTGTTAGACCCTACTAGAGCCTGGAGGGGGGCACTACCGCTAGGAGCTAAGCGCATGGGTTGGGCCAGACCAGGCCGCCGAAATTCAATGCGTGAGGCCGCTTGCATCGATGCCTCCCAAGTTTCGACGGTGAGCGCTACGGTACCTAGCTCTAGGTGGGAGGTGTGGGCCCAGGCGGCACCAGCAGGCGTATATTGAAAGCGAAACCAGCCATCGGGGCGAATTTCTAAAACCGGAAAGGTGTAAATCTGCTGCTCAGTTTGCACCATGGAGAACGCAGCATCGCGACCAATGGCCAGGGGGGCAGCGCCGTTGGGCACCAACCAGCCGTTGATCAGCCATCCCCAGTGAGCACTGTTTGGGCTGGGGTAAATGGGTAAGGCGACATCTCGCAGCCAGCTAGCGCCTAAGGGGGCATCTGTAGTATCGGTTGAGAGCAGGTTGACAGGACGCAGATGCCCAACCCCGATGTCGTCATTGGGGGCTGGGGTCAGACCGATGATGCCCGTAGCCTCCGGGAGAATGGGGTCAGGAAGCGGGGTTGGTAAGGGTGGCGGACTGGGAGTCACAGCGTCTTGTTTGCCCCGGAGATCTCGGGTGACAGAGGGCGGCTCTGGCGCTGCCCAGAGAGAGGTGGCTGTAGCCGTTCCCATTGTGGTGGTGGCTAAAAACCCGATCGCAAAGGTAAGCACACAACCCACACGGCCCAGACCACTATGTTCTGAAATATGGCCCGATGGACGTAGCGACTGGGGTAGGAGAGAACGTATAGCCATGACAACTGGGGAAAGGTAACTGTCAGAACTTAGTAGTAGTACGACTGCGATCGCAGTTCGGATGCCCTGGGCCGATTTGATGATGGTTTAGGCAGCCCACCGTGAGCCGAGTATCGGGCTCGCTTGACCAACACTTAACTCCATTGTGACCGATGCCCCACCGTTGCCCATGAAATGTTCTGCATCTGTAATTGCCGCTAACGCCCACTCACCCTCATCATCTAGCTAACCCGACCGGCTCCTGAGCACAGTCAACAACTTGAGAAACTGCTCGGGCAGGGGGGCGATCGCCACCACTGTCTCCCCCGTCGCCGGATGGCGCAGCTCTAGCCGCTCGGCATGGAGCGCCTGACCGGGCAGCTTTACCCCCACATCGCGCCCCGAGCCGTAGGTGGGGTCACCCACAATGGGATGGCCCATGTGAGTACTGTGAACCCGAATCTGGTGAGTGCGCCCAGTCTCTAGGCGAAAGCGCAGCAGCGAGAAGTTGCCCAGGCGCTCTTCTATCTGCCAGTGGGTAACGGCGGTGCGACCTTTTTCTAAGGAAACGACGGCATTCTTTTTGCGATCGGCGGGGTGGCGCCCTAGGGGCGCGTCAATGGTGCCAGAGCTGGTTTTGGGCGCTCCATAGACTAGGCCTAGATATTCACGGCGGGCGGTTTTAGCCTTCATCTGGGCTTGTAGGTCGCTGTGGGCCAGATCGGTTTTGGCCACGACGATCGCCCCGGTGGTGTCTTTGTCAAGCCGGTGCACAATGCCAGGGCGCTGCACACCGCCAATGCCCAACAGCTGGTCGCCGCAGTGGGCCAGCACGGCGTTGACCAGGGTGCCGCTCATGTTACCTGGGGCAGGGTGCACCACCAACCCGGCGGGCTTGTTGAGAATGATCAGGTGCTCGTCTTCATAGAGAATGTCGAGGGGAATATCTTCGGCGGTCAGCTCTAGCAGGCTGGGTTCAGGGATGGTGAGGCGAATGCGATCGCCCACCTGCACCGCCTCTTTCTTGTTGGTGCAGAGCTGTCCGTTGAGCTGCACATATTCCCAGTCGATCAGCTTTTGAATGCGGTTGCGGGACAGTTCGTTCACATGGGCGGTCAGCCAGCGATCGAGCCGTTCGGGGTCGGGGACAGTGACGGTGAGTTCGAGGGTTTGGTCGGCGATGGCGGAGGGACTGAGCGCGGTAGGAGTTCTATAATCCATCATAATTCGCTCTTTTCTCAGACGCGTCCTATGAGCACCAGCCCTGCAACGTTAGCCGCTTTACAGCCTGGTCAACTGCGCCGCATCCACCACCTGGCGCTAAATGTAAAGAATATGGCTGCCTCGCGACGCTTCTACGGCGGATTGCTGGGCCTGAGGGAGCTGACCGGGGATGAGGTAGACGACACGCTCAAAGACCTGGTGGCCACGGGCAAGGTCGCTAACTTTGTCACCCCCGACGGCCTGATTCTCGACTTGTTTGGTGCCCCCGATCTGGAGCCCCCCGATCCCAACCCCGAAAAATCCTTTACCCGCGCCTACCACCTGGCCTTTGACATTGACCCAGCCCAGTTTGAGCAGGCGTTGGCGGTGCTGGAGGCAAATCAGGTGGCGATCGCCCACGGCCCCGTCACCCGACCCACCGGGCGCGGCGTCTACTTTTACGACCCCGACGGCTTTATGGTCGAAATTCGCTGCGATCCAGTCAAATCTTCCGGTATGCCGATCGCCAAAGCCGAACACGGCTAGAGGAAGCCTTGCGACAGCTCAAGGGTTGCTATGATTAAGCGGTCAGGATTTGAGTTTGCTTGACTCATCTAGTCTTCCACCAACGCCTGAAGGATATTCCATGCGATTTAAGGCTCAATCTGACAAGCGGGATTTGCCCGAAATCAACCTCGTGCCCATGATGGACGTCTTGATGACGATCCTGGTATTTTTCATCATTATTTCGATGACGGCTGAGTTTAACCAGCAGGCGGTCGACATTCAGCTGCCCTCGACTGAGTCGGGAACCAGCGCCGTTGACCAACCAGAACCGCTCATCGTGGAACTAGACCCGCAGCAGCAGCTGTTTGTGAAGGGTGAGCCAGTCGATCAGGCCGCCATGGCGCAACAAATTCAGCAGTACCTATCTGATAATCCGGAGGGCGTGATCGTGCTGAAGGCCGACTACCAACTCAACTATCAGCAAATTGTCGATGTGCTAGGCCCCATGCGCGATGTAGGGGGTGCCAAGGTTTCCCTGGCCATTGAATAAATTCACGCAATAGAGCCAGTAGCCCCCGGCTGATTGATCAGCCGGGGGCTACTGGTAGTGTCTACCGCACCAGGGCAGGCTTCTCGACCTGGTAGGTGGCGAGGATGCGTTCAGCCATCTGGGGTGGGGTCAGCCCCAGGGTCGCCTTTGACTGGTCGGGGGAGGCGTGATCGACCAGCACGTCGGGCACGCCAATGCGCAGCACCGAGGCGGGCACCTGGGCATCTAGAATCGACTCGGCCACGGCAGAACCAAATCCACCCATCAGGCAGCCCTCCTCCAGGGTCACCACCTTGCCAATTTCCCGCGCCAGGGGCAGAATTAGCTCCTCATCCAGGGGTTTGGCGAAGCGGGCGTTGACCACGGTGGCCTCAATGCCATGCTCGCTGAGAATTTCGGCGGTTTGCATGGCGGGGTAGACCATCGAGCCATAGCCCAGCAGCAGCACATCGTCGCCCTGGCGCAGCACCTCGGCCTTGCCAATGGGCAGGGGCTCCCAGCCTTCTTCCATCAGGGGGGCACCGTAGCCGTTGCCTCGGGGATAGCGCATGGCGATCGCCCCCGCTTTGTAGTCGATCCCGGTCACCATCATCCGCTGCATCTCGGCCTCGTCCTTGGGGGCCATCAGCACAATATTGGGGATGCAGCGCAGGTAGGCGATGTCGTAAAGGCCCTGGTGGGTCGGCCCGTCGGCCCCGACAATGCCCGCCCGGTCGAGGCAGAAGAACACCGGCAGCTTTTGAATACAGACGTCGTGGACAATCTGATCGAAGCCACGCTGGAGGAAGGTGGAGTAGATCGCCGCCACGGGACGCATGCCCTCGCAGGCCAAACCAGCCGCCAGCGTAACCGCGTGCTGCTCGGCAATGCCCACGTCAATATACTGTTTGGGCAGCGCCTGCTGGAGCTTGTCTAGCCCCGTGCCCGTGGCCATGGCGGCGGTGATGCCGACGATTTTGGGGTTGTCCTCAGCCAGCTTGATCAGGGTTTCGGCAAACACCTTGGAATAGCTAGGAGGCTTGGGCTTGGTGGAAGGAATGCCCTTGCCGGTGGAGAGGTTGAAGGGCGACTGGGCGTGGTAGCCGACCTGGTCTTTTTCGGCGATCGCATAGCCCTTGCCCTTGGTAGTCGCCACATGCACCAGCACGGGGCCGGTGTGCTTGTGGGCCTCTTTGAAGGTGGCGATCAGCTCTTGCAGGTTGTGGCCATCCACCGGCCCCATGTAGGTAAAGCCCAGTTCCTCAAACACGGCCCCCACCTTGGGCACCGCCAGGCGCTTCATGCCCTCTTTGACTCGGTCGAGTTCAGGCGACAGCGATTCGCCCACAAAGGGCAGGTGCTTGAACTGCTCTTCGAGGTTGTCGGTGAGAAACTGCACCGGCGGGCTGAGGCGCATTTTGTTGAGGTAGCGCGGAATCGCCCCCACGTTGGGGGAGATCGACATTTCGTTGTCGTTGAGCACCACCAGCAGGTTGGTGTGGGGCAGGTGTCCGGCGTGGTTGATGGCCTCTAGGGCCATGCCCCCGGTCAAAGCGCCATCGCCGATGATGGCGGCTACCTTGTAGTTGTCGCCAGACAGATCGCGGGCCAGGGCCATGCCCAGGGCCGCCGAAATGCTGGTGGAGGCGTGGCCGGCCCCAAAGTGGTCAAACTTGCTCTCGCTGCGCTTCAGGTAGCCCGCTACCCCATCTTTTTGGCGCAGGGTGTGAAAGTCGTGGTAGCGGCCGGTGATCAGCTTGTGGGGGTAGGCCTGGTGGCCCACATCCCAGGTGACCTTGTCGCGATCGAGGTCGAGGGTTTGATACAGAGCCAGGGTCAGCTCCACCACCCCTAGCCCTGGGCCTAAGTGCCCCCCGCTGGCCGCCACGGTCTCCAGGTGCTTTTCGCGAATCTGGCGGGCCACGTCTTCGAGCTGACGAATAGATAGACCGTGGAGTTGATTGGGGTGAGTTATGTCACTCAGGTGCATACTGCCTTAACCTCTGCGTCACGAAATTGAGTTTTTCCTGCTACTCTTCACTGTAGAAGATTCAACGACCAGAAACATTGAGGAGGGCAGCCATTGATTAAACCAATGCCGCCCAGGCTAAATTGAGAGAGCTAATCCTCTGTAATTAATTGATCAATAGACTGTAACCGCTAATTACGCCCGTTAACCAAGCGATATAACCTTTAACGTTCTGTTATGGTTCATTTTCTAGCTTCTGCTCCCCGTCGCCAGTGCCTTGCAATACCGTTTGCCCTGATCTCAGGGCTGACGGCTTCTATGGTGATGCTCTTGGCCCCCCAGGCGATCGCCAACGATTTTGAATCCTGCGCCAGCCGGTTGATTGGAGCGGGCATTGACGGCTCCTCGGCCGCTGGTGCCTGCGGCCAAGCCCTGCACCCCGCTGACCTGGCCAGCTGCACCGTCGATGTCATCGGTGTCGCCGAGGTGGATGCTGAGCAAGCTCTAGTGGCCTGCCAGAGCGATCGCCGCCCCCAAGATCTTGCCACCTGCGTCGGCGACATTCACCAGGGACTAGAGGTCGCCAACTCCACCGCCGTGCTGAACAACTGTCGCCGCAGCGTGCTGCCCGTGCGGTTTTCTGACTGCGTCGTGGGCGTAGCCACCGCTGCCAATCTAGCTGTGGCCGAATCCATGACCCAGTGCATTGCCGCCGGCTATCGCCCTGAGGATGTCGCTCCCACCTTCATTTTTTCTCGCTAGCTCCGGCGCTGACGCTCTAGGGCAGCGATGTAGTCGGGAGTGTCTTCTTGCCCCACCTGGCAGGCGGTTCTATCTACGGTCAGCAGGTCGTCGCCGTAGATCACTTGGCCAATGGGAATGCCGTCGCCGCGATCGGGCTGCCAGTCGCGGCTGACAAATTTTTCGGTGCAATCCACCACACTACCCGCGAAAAAATGGCCCAGGGTGTAGTAGACATCCTGCAAAACCAGGGGCACCGACGGACGGTGGAGCTGCCCACGCGAGCTGGCGCTACGGGCCTTGTATTTCTCCCTGGGAAAGAGGCCATAGAGATTTTTAAGGGAAGCAGAAATTAAGGGTGACCCTTTTAGCTGGGTGCGCTTGAAGGCGCTGACCGAGAGGCAGCAATCGACCTCTTGCAGCAGTTTGGGTGCCCACATGGTTTTGAACCGCACCGGGCTGGGGGATCGATTGGGGTATTCGGCTAGTTCTAGCTCATCGGCGTTGAGCAACTGAATGCCCTCTGACAGAAGCTGGTAAACGCCAAGCTTAGCCATGATGGTGTCAAAGGCGACCTTAGAGCAGACCCCTTCCACAAGGAGGATTTCAGCTGTTGGGTTAAGCTCCCGTAAGCCTCGGATCACTTCTGCCAGCACCGCCATACTGACGGTGGCGGGTGGCCCGACGGGATAGCCAAGATTAGGCTTGATGAGGATGCGCTGGGCTAATTGGGCGGCAGCGGGAGGGGTATAGTGGAAGCGATCGCTGGGAGTCGCCACCGCCGAGGCTAAAACAGACATAGGGTTGCACTAGAATGATGGGGCTAGCTGATGAACTGCACCACAATAATGCCAATGGCCCAGGCAAAGAAAATCCAGGTAATTAAGCTTGTCATCGCTGCTCCTGCCAAACAATTCTCTCGACAATAAAAAAGCTCTCGTTCTAATGTAGTTGGGTACTTGAGCCATTCCGAGGGCAGAAAACCGAACCCGTCGCTGCGCCGAGTTGTTCACAAAATCTCGCCACTGGCAAAAGCCATTCATGAACAGGAGGAAAAATGGGGGCTGGGGTTTACTCTCCTGGGTTACGTCGCGTATAGTAGTAGACTGTGTCTGTGATAAAAAGGTCTTACGGCTAGAGAAACCAAATGGCTAAGAAAAGCATGATTGCGCGGGAGCGCAAGCGGGAAAAGATGGTAGCGCAGTACGCCAAGAAGCGTGAGGCCCTGCTAGAAGAGTTTGACAAAGCTGCCAACCAGCAAGAGAAGGTGGCCATCCACCGCAAAATTCAGCAACTTCCCCGCAACAGCGCGCCGACTCGCCTGCACAATCGCTGCTGGATGACCGGTCGCCCCCGCGGCTACTACCGCGACTTTGGCCTATGCCGCAACAAGCTGCGCGAGATGGCTCACCAGGGTCTATTGCCCGGCGTGGTGAAGTCGAGCTGGTAAGGTAGGCCTTCACTCTTTGAACCAGCCGAGGGCTTTTGTAGAAGGGGTTTGAAACTGGTTCCTTAACTAAAAAGGGGATTGAGCGCTGCTCAACCCCTTTTTTTATGGCGAGTCTCAATGGAGCGAGCCATCCTCTATCCCCAAATCTCGGCCAGTGCCAGCACAAAGCCGGGCAGCACCTCTTCCCCAGACAATTGCTCGGGCTGACTGAGATACTCAGTCGGTCGCCCTAGGCGATAAATTTCCACCCGTTTTTCGTGGGGGTCGATGAGCCAGCCCAGCCGCACCCCGCAATCGCGATACTCGGCCATCTTGTGCTGTAGTGTGGCCAACTTGTCCGTCGCCGATCGCAGCTCGATCACAAAATCGGGAGCCAGGGGTAAAAACCTGGCGGGGTCGGGGGACAGGGCTTCGATGCGGGCTTTTGCTACCCAGGCGACATCCGGCGAGCGATCGGCTCCGTTGGGGAGCGAGAACCCGGTGGAAGAATCGAATACAAAGCCTGTACCGTCATGTTCGGCCCAGGTACCCACCCGCAAGTTGAGCTTAGAGTTTTGACGACCGGACTCCCAGCCTGTGGGTGGCATGAGAATTAAATCTCCTGTACTGCTGCGTTCGAGGCGAATGTCGTGGTTGACTTCGCACAGCGCATAGAACTGTTCGCGGGTAAGCCGCACCACGGGGTCAAGGGTTAGGGTCAGGGAAGTCATAGTCCTAGGATAACGACTGATCGCTGTGGGTTAGTTGATATCGCCCGCAGCATTGCCGCCGTCACGCAGCGAACCCACGCGGCTGACTTCTAGGGTGGTGGAGCGGCCACAGCAGCGATCGATGCCCAGGCTGTCGAATAGCAGGTCGCCCACGGCGTTGGCCACCGCAAACTCGCCGTAGAAACTTTCTGAAAAATCGAAGGCCTGTAGTTCGGTCAAGATCGCCATCACCAGCGAACCGACATCGTTTTCGCCCTCCATGCGCTGGCGCACAAACACCTGCGAGACGCGCTCGGCGATTTTGCGATTGGCAGGCTCTGGTAGATATTCGGCATTTAGCCAGGTGAGTAGCGCCGCCCTGAGCCACTGCCCCTCCTGTTGAGCATCCTCTGGGGGCGGCAGCGTAATGGGGCTAAGGGGGTCAGTCATCGCTTTGCGGGGTGAGGAAACCGAGGAAAACCTTCTGTACACTCAATAGTACCGCCTTAGATTCTGCCCTCGGGGTGAAGGCGGCTGAGCGTCAAGAATCATTACTCGCCCATCCGCTGAGCCCTCCTCTACAAAGACTATTGTGACCCCCACCAAGTACGACCTAGACGCCATTATTCGCGGTTACTCCCAGGGGTATTTTTTGATGGCCGATGGCGAGGGCGATGACCTGGGCTGGTATTCAAGCCGCCAGCGCACGCTGATTCCGCTGGACGATCGCTTTCGGTATCCCAAGTCGCTGCGGCGATCGCTCAACCAAAACCGCTTTCGGGTCGCCATCAACCAGGCCTTTGAGGAGGTGGTCAGCGGCTGCGCCGATCGCGACACCACCTGGATCTCGGACGAACTCAGGCAGGTCTACACCGAACTCCACCGGGCGGGCTGGGCCTACAGCTTTGAGACCTGGCAGGGGGATGAGCTGGCGGGGGGCGTTTTGGGCCTGGTGATTGGCGGCGCGTTTATTGGCGAGTCGATGTTTTTTCGCATTTCTGAGGGCTCTAAGGTGGCGATGGTCAAACTGGTTGAGCACCTACGTCAGCGCCACTTTGCCCTATTCGATGCCCAGATGATGAACCCCCACCTGGAGCGGTTTGGGGCCTACATCGTCGGCGATCGCGAGTACAAAAGCCTGCTCAAAGTGGCCCTAAAGCAAAACTGTAGCTTCCTCTAGGGTCTCTGACTGGGGGGATGCCCCACAGGGCAGGTCACCGTACCAGCGCTGGGCCAGGCCGTTGAGCTGGTCGAGAATGGTTACTAATTCGCCTGCGCGCTCCGTCAGGCTGTAGGTAACCTGGGGCGGCACCGTGGGCTCGTAGTGGCGGTGGACGATGCCCTCTTGCTCCAGCAGACGCAGCCGCTCGGTGAGCATTTTGGTGGAGATGCCCTCAACCTGCCGCCGCAGCACGCCAAATCGCATGGGGCCACTGGTGGACAGCGTCCAGATGATGTACATCGTCCACGGCCCCGACAGCATATTCATAAGCTGGCTGACGGGGCAGGGGTTGCGATCGCTGGTTGGGCGTGCCATGGGGGTTTGGAGACAATTCAGGATGCTGAAAGCAGAGGTTCGGGTGCAGACGAAGACTTAACCCGTCCACCTGATCCGCTCTTTTACCAGAATACTGCTTCCCTCCGCAAACCACTAGTTACCTTGAGGTTTCTACTTTACTTCAGTAAGTAGTTACTTTTAGTATCTAGTCATAGTTTTCGCCGTAACGTCCTATGTCAACTGTCGCAATTGTTTACTTTTCTGGGGGTGGGCACACCCACCTCATGGCCGAAGCGATCGCCGCCGGAGTGCGCGCAGCGGGCCACACCGCCGATCTGCTGCGCATTACTGGTGAGCAAATCACGGCTGGTCGCTGGCAAGATGACGCATGTTTGGCCCGCTTGAGCGCAGCCGACGCCATTGTGTTTGGCTCACCCACCTACATGGGCGGCGTGGCAGCCCAGTTCAAGGCTTTTATTGATGGGGCTAGCTCCGCCTGGTTTGTGCAGCAGTGGAAGGACAAAATCGCCGCCGGGTTCACCCACTCCAGCTCCCCCAGCGGCGACAAGCAGGGCACCCTGCTGTACCTGTCTATCCATGCCGCCCAGCACGGCATGGTGTGGGTGGGGGCCGCCGACATGCCGAGTCAGTACCAGGGCAAAACCGACGGCATCAACCGCCTAGGCTCGTTCTTAGGAATTATGGGACAGAGTCCCATGACAATGGATGGTAGCCCTGCCACCCTCGAGTCGGGCGATCGCCTCACCTCTGAGTTGTTTGGCCAGCGCATTGCCGCTGCCGTTGAGCGCTGGAGCCGAGTTCCCGCTGTGGCGTAGGGTGACAGATGTTCGGCCAAACCGTAAACCCCAAGACCCAAAACTCAACTCACATTTCCTCAAATGCCGCTGACGTAGTAGTCGCGGGTGCCCTTGGCATTGAGGGCATCGCCCAGGCGATTGAGGGCGTGCACGTAGGCGGCGGTGCGGGGAGAAATCGCCAGCTCCTGGGCAATTTGCCAAATGCGTTCACCCTCGGTCACTATCATGGTTTTGAGGCGGGCGTTGACATCTTCCACCGACCAGTAGAGGCCGCTGCGGTTTTGCACCCACTCAAAGTAGCTGACCGTGACCCCGCCCGCGTTGACCAAAATATCGGGGAAGACGTAGATGTCTTTGGCCTCTAGAATGCGATCGGCCTCGGAGGTCACAGGGCCGTTGGCCACCTCAAAGATGTAGCGAGCTTGAATGGTATGGGCATTCTCGGCGGTGATTTGATTCTCCAGCGCTGCCGGAATCAAGATGTCGACATCTAGGGCCAGCAGCTCGTCGTTAGTGAGCACGGCGTGATCGTTGACGATGTTGCACACGGTGCCTTCGCAATAAACTGCTTTGAGGCTGCGGGTCGAGGTCTTAAACTGCTGAATGCTGGGGATATCTAACCCCGATGGGGAATATACGCCGCCCTGGGAGTCGCTGACCGCTACGACCTTGTACCCAGCGTCGAACAGCAGCCGGGCGATGACGCTGCCCGCATTGCCAAACCCCTGCACCGCGACGGTGGTGTTTTGAGGCACCTGATCAAACTTAGCCATCATTGCTTGCAGCACGTAGAACGCGCCAGTGCCGGTGGCGGTGTCGCGCCCCTGGCTGCCGCCCATGCTGAGAGGTTTGCCGGTGATCACCGCCGGGCTGAGCTTGCGGCAGATGATGCTGTACTGATCCATCATCCAGCCCATGATCATGGGGTTGGTGTAGACATCAGGGGCAGGGATATCGACATCGGGGCCAATGAAATTGGCGATCGCATCGATGTACCCCCGGCTCAGGCGCTCTAGCTCAAACTTCGACAGCTCCTTGGGGTTGACCGTGACGCCGCCCTTAGCCCCGCCCAGGGGCAAATTCAGCGCCGCGCACTTAAAGGTCATCCAAAACGCCAGGGACTGCACCTCGTCAAGGGTGACGTCGGGGTGAAAGCGAATACCTCCCTTTGTGGGGCCGCGCGTATCGTCGTAGCGCACCCGGTAGCCCTGAAACACCTTCAGCCTGCCGTCATCCATTCGCACGGGGATCGACACGGTGAGGCTAGCTTTAGGGTAGCGCAGGCGTTCGGAAGCATCATCGGAAATCGAAACGTACTTAAGCGCCCGCTCTAACCGGCGGTTGGCATCGGACAAAATTGAGGTGGCCATAGGCGATCACCATTGGGAAGGGATGGGTGGAGCAGCGAATTATGCCGCTATTTTTAAGGTTCCGCCAAAGGCAGGGGGCTGGGCCAAAAGGTAATATTTTGTATTGCAGGCTACTATTTTATCGGACTAGCCCTTGTAACGCCCGTTGGCGAAGCGCAATCACCCGAGGCACTATGGGCGCAACAACCACTGCAGGGGTAAGCTAAAACCCAACGGTACCTTTGGGTAATTGGTTTTCAACGGTGGTTGCTTGGCACCGAGGGCTTTCCCACCGGTGGGGAAAAGCAAGCTCTACATCCTCCAGATCCCCTTTTCCCACCAGGAAAGAAAAGAAACTGGGAATTTTTGTTCGGCCTCACCGTGGCCAAACAATGGGGGTTACGCCACCCTGAGGGCCTCCGAGGGAAGTTCTAGCAGCAATTTCTCCGCCTGATCTACCGAGAGCGGCGGCGACAAGAAGTAGCCCTGGCCCAGCTCACAGTTTAAGTCTTTCGCGACCTGAAACTGTCGGGCTGTCTCTATGCCTTCAATAACGACGGTCAGGTTCAGGCTGTGAGCCAACGCCACAATGCCTTGCATGATATTCCGACTCTCGACCCGAGAGCCTACCTGTTCGGTGAACAGGCGATCGAGCTTTAAACTTTTGATGGGCAGGCGGTGCAAATAGCTGAGGGAAGAATAGCCCTTGCCAAAGTCATCAATGTTGAGATTAATGCCGCGACACCGTAGCTGCTGCATCACATAGATGGTTGTTTCGGTGTCTTCGATCAGGGTGCCCTCCGTCAGTTCCAGGTTTAGAAACCGCCCCTCTAGACCTGTTGTTGCCAGGATGCGATCGATGGTTTCTACACACTGCACCTCGTGGATTTGTTTGCTGGCGATATTGACATTTATGGTGAGATCGGCGCAGCTCGGTAGCCGGGCTTGCCAGTCCTTCAGTTGTTGACAGGCCTCCTGTAATACCCATTCACCAAGGAGTAAAATCAGGCCCGAATCTTCGGCAATGGGGATGAAGTCATCTGGCGGAATCAGACCCCGTTCGGGGTGTCGCCAGCGCAGCAGGGCCTCCATTCCTTGGATCTGACCGGTGGCGATCGCGATTATCGGCTGATACTCCAAGTAGAATTCATTTCTTTCCAATGCACCCTGGAGGGCACTTTCTAATCGCCAAATATGCATCGTATGGCTGTGCATATCGTGATTAAAAATTGAGTAGCGCGCCTTGCCATTAGCCTTGGCATTGTACATGGCAGTATCGGCATCGCGCAGCAGCTGCACGCTGTTGGTGTACTGGCCAGAGCCTTCTAAGATACCAATGCTAGCGCTGACACTAAAGAAGTGATCGCCCAAGCGAAAGGGGGTAGATAGGGTCTCCAGGATGCGATCCGAGATTTCTATAGCGTCATGCAAACTCAAAATCGGATGCAGTAGCACCGTAAACTCATCTCCCCCGAGGCGTGCTACGACATCGCACGATCGCACACACTGCTTGAGTCGACTGCTGATGGCAATCAAAAGCTGATCACCCACATCATGCCCAAGGCTATCGTTGATAATTTTGAACCGATCTAAGTCGATAAACATAACCGCAAACAGCATTGATGCTTCGACTTTGGCCTGGTGCAAAACCCCATCAACCCGCTCCATAAAATATTTGCGGTTAGGTAACCCCGTGAGGGGATCATGTAGAGCCAGGCGAGTTAGCTGAGCCTCTACCTTCCTGCGCTCGTCAATCTCTTGCTCTAGCTTTTGGTTAGCCGCCTGTAGCTCAAGGTATTGCTGGGCCATCTGCTCTTCCTGGTAGTAGCTACGCAGGGCGGTCCGCACCGCTAGGGCTAGATCAGCCTCATCCCAGGGTTTAGGGATATAGCGGTAAAGATTGGCGTTGTTGACAGTATTGATGACGCTATCGAAACTGGCCATGCCGGTCAAAAGAATATTCAGGGTTTTAGGATGACGGCGATGGATTTCGCAGAGCACCTTATCCCCCGACATGTGGGGCATAATCTGATCGCAGATAACTAGCGGAATCTCTAGACCAGCCTCAACCAACTCGTCGATGAGGGCCAAAGCCTCGTCGCCACTCTCAGCAATCTCTATGGTGAACTGATCGTGAAAGCCACGCGACAGCTGGTCTCGCAGGCTATTAAGAATAGTTTTCTCATCATCAACGCAAATTACAACGGCTTTATCCATTGCCAGGGTGAATAGCTAGGGCTTGAATTAGCATTTATTATATTTTTTAGAATACCCTTGTCACACAGAAAGAACACAATGCACCCAGATCAAACTTCCAGCGATTGACAGCCCGAGTTTTTCGATCCCATGAAAAATTGAAATGCACACTACTAAGTCAAACTGGTGGATGCACTATGGCAAGCTGAATAGATTTATTCAGCCAGCCGGATCAGGCATCTTGCCTGTGTAAGCAAGATACCTGATTTGAAAATTTTTATATGTACATAAGATTGATACAGGACGCCAGTTATTAGTGATGCCCACAACAGAAACCTGCCTGAAACAGCACCGTTGAAAAGCCATTTTGCTCGGGTGTTTTCCAAATTGCCTCAGAGCTGCATTACCTAGAGAATTTGCAATTAGCAAAGAGCCACTACTTTACTAGGAAAAAGAGTGAACCCTTTGCCAGCCTTTAAACCCCAATGCCAAGATATCGCTGTTGCTCATTGATCGACGGGAACTAACCAGTAGTACTAGAAAAAACGGGCCGCACAGTCGTTGCCACCGTCGACCAAGCTCTCAAACAAGCCTAAATAGAACGACCTACCACCCAAAAAATCAAGGCAACCCTCACGGCAGATATCCTCAGAACAACATAGCTTTGTGCTGTTGGCACCCTATCTAAATCGGGAGCATCCCACTTTCGCGAAAACGGGGTCAGGGGGAGAATAGAGGGGTAGCTC
>QBLT01000310.1 GCA_003249105.1 Leptolyngbya sp.
GCCAGCGCCGCCCTAGAACGCTGCCTGGGCGACTACGCCCAAGACTACGTGCGGCTGATTGGCATTGACCCCAAAACCAAACAGCGGGTGATGGAGCAGATTATTCAGCGGCCCAAACGTTAACGGTTTTGCTTAACAGCGGTGCTAGGCGACGATTTGGTGGCAGGATAAAAGGCTAGGCGACTCCCTGACGGTGCTGGCGGAGGATTGCTGCGCGTTTGCATACTTTTGAGAGCAGTTTGGTCAAAATGCCAAAATATGATCGACTTTCCTCAGGTGTTGAAGGGCTAGATGAAGTTTTAGAGGGGGGCTTTCCAGCGGGGCAGGCCTATTTGGCTCGGGGCGGGCCGGGCTGCGGCAAAACCACTCTGGGGTGGCACTTTCTCACCACCAATCTGGACGATGGCACCCCGCGCCTCTTCATCAGCCTGGGAGAATCGATGGAACAGCTGCGGCGCAACGGAGCGGCGTCGGGTTTTCCGGTGGATGCGGTGCATGTTTTAGACTTGAGCCCCAACGCCGACTTTTTTGTGCAAAACCAGAGTTACGACATCTTTGCGGCTGCCCAGGTCGAACAGGGCCCGCTGACGGAGCGGATTGTTGAGCAGGTCAGCGCGCTCAAGCCCCAGCGGGTATTCATCGACTCGATGACCCAGCTGCGATACCTGGCGACCGATACCTATCAATTTCGCCAGCAGGTGGTGGGGTTTTTACGCTTTTTGCTCCACCAGGGGGCCACGGTGCTGTTTACCTCGGAGGGCAGTCAGGAGGCCCCTGATGAGGACTTGCAGTTCATTAGCGACGGCATTCTCACACTGCAAATGCAGGATGAGGGCCGCTACATTCAGGTGTCTAAACTGCGGGGTGGCACCTTTCGTAAGGGGCTGCACTCAATGCGAATCTGCGATCGCGGCCTGGTGGTTTTTCCCCATCTGGTGCCCGTTGACGAGCCTGTAGCTACCGCCCCGCCCCGCCTCTGCCCTTCTGGCATTCCTGAAATTGACGAGCTGCTCAGCGGCGGCATTGAAACCGGCACGGTGACAATTATCTCTGGCCCCAGCGGCGTGGGCAAAACCACCCTGGGGCTGCAATTTATTAAAGAGGCGGCGGGGCGAGGCGATCGCTCCGTCGTCTACCTGTTTGAGGAGGCGGTCGATACCCTGCTCAACCGCTGCGAGGGCATCAACATTCCGGTGCGGGCGATGGTCAATCGGGGCACTCTGGCGATCGTTAAGGTTGACCCGCTGCTGTACTCCCCCGACGAGTTTGCCCACCAGGTGCGCCTCGAAGTTGAAAAAGCGGACACCCAGCTGATCATGATCGACAGCGTACTGGGCTATAAGCTGTCTTTCAAAGAAGACGACCTGATTCGCAATATTCACAGCCTCTGCCAGTACCTCAAAGGGCGCGGAGTAACCACCATTCTCACCAACGAAGTCGAGTCGATTACCGGCGATTTTAAAGCGACGGAGCTGGGGGTGTCCTACCTGGCTGACAACATTATTTTTCTGCGATACCTAGAAATGCGGGGCCAAATGCGGCGAGCGATTGGTGTCTTAAAGAAACGCCTCAGCGATTTTGAGAAGACTTTACGCGAGTTTGAAATTTCTCGCTACGGTATCAAGGTAGGGCGGCCGCTAACTCAGCTGCGGGGCATCTTAAGCGGAGTTCCTGAATTTATTAAGTCCAACGAAGATGAGCCATGATGTTTCACCACCCTTAGCCAGTTCTCTCCCCGATTCTGACCATCAGTGGCAATATCGCGTGCTGCTGGGGGTAGATCACCAGCAAAATCGTCAGCTGCTGTCAGCGTTGCTGAGTCGGTTTTATAGTCTGCAAGAGTTGCCAACAGAGGGGCTCAGGTGGGGGCAAGCATTTGACCTGTGCATTTTTGACACTGCGTTTGTGGGGCGCTGTGGGGAGCATATTGCTCAGCAGCGCGAGGCGGCCAGCCCCGTGTTTTTGCCTTTTTTGCTGCTGCTAAAGCGCCATCACCTGCCCTTGATAACGGCACCCCAGCGTCAGCAGGTGGACGATGTAATTACCATGCCCGTCGATCAGACCGAGCTGCTGCTGCGGGTGGAGTCGCTGCTGCGCGCCCGCCAGCAGTCACTGAAGCTCAGTGCCCTGCTGACCCAGGAGCGGTTGCTTGAGCAGCAGCTAGCAGCTGACAACCAGATCCTCCAGCAGCTGGCGGTTCAAGATAGTCTGACCGGCATTGCTAACCGGCGCGCCTTTGACGAAAAGCTGGCCTACGAGTGGAAGCTCTGCCGCCGTGAGCAGACCCCGCTGGCGGTGGTGCTCTGCGATGTCGATTACTTTAAGCCCTACAACGATACCTACGGCCACATTTCGGGGGATCAGTGTCTGCGGGCGATCGCCGCCGTGCTCGACACTGTGATTCGGCGACCGGCAGATCTGGCCGCTCGCTACGGGGGCGAAGAGTTTGCCCTGATTTTGCCAAAAACCGATTTGGAAGGCGCGCTGCACCTGTTGAACCGCCTGCGCAGCACCCTGCGAGCCCGCGCCATTGTCCACCCCAAATCGTCGGTTAGCCCCTACGTCAGTCTAAGTTTTGGCCTGGCGGTGGCCATTCCCGATCAGCAATTAGAGCCTGAAGATGTGCTGCGCGCTGCCGACGCCGCCCTCTACCAGGCCAAAGCCGAAGGCCGCGATCGCATCGTTGTGGCCCCGGCCCTAACCTCTGTATCTCCGCTTTAGCCCACCTAGCTGCCCCGGTAGATACTGTAAGACCAGGGCGACACCAGCAGCGGCACGTGAAAGTTGCCGCTGGGGTCAGCGATCGTAAACCGCACGGGGATTTGGTCTAAAAACGGGGGGTCTGAAAGCGCCGCCCCCGTTGTGGCAAAATAGGCTGCCACATCAAAGGTGATCTCGTAGGTGCCTTTGTGCAGCTCGTCACCCTCTAGCAGGGGCTCATCGGTGCGGCCATCGCTGTTGGTTTCAACGGTTTTGAGCGCCGTTTTGATGTCGGCTTCATTATTAATGGCCCAGACTGTGAGCCGCAGCGAGGCGGCGGGCTTACCCAGGGCTGTGTCAAGAACGTGGGTGGAGAGTCTGCCCATTGTGGTGACAAATCATGCCAGATAACTACAGACAAAGCATATAGTAAGAAACCCTTGGATGGCGGTGCAACCCAAATTATTCGAGATACCGCGCTCAGAAAAACTCAACTTAATTTTTTGGGCTTTATTTTCTAGTCGCCCCAATCTTGCCCTGGCCTTTGCTGAGCTGAGGATTGTTCGTTAGCCTGACCTTAGCCCCAGAACATCGCATCGGTGTCCCCAAAACAACTCAACAGGCAATTTGCAGACTATGGCTCATTCCTCAAATCCCCAGTCTAGCCAGCCCTTGCTCCACAGTCGGAGGCATCTGCTGCGGTATCTAGCTGGGGGCGGACTGGGGGCGATCGCCCTGGTTTTCGCCCGACCCCAGCCAGCGACGGGCCAAGATCTAGAAGAACTGTGCTCAACGTTTCCCCAAAACTCTCGCTGCCTCGACTATCTGCCGGGGGTGCAGGCGCTTGATACAGCGGGGAATGCGATCGCCCTCGATGCCTTCTTGCCCACCACCACGCCGGGGATTCCCCAGCCAGTGCAAGGACTGCCCAGCGTCACCTACCTAGTAATTAACGACGGGCCAGCACTGGCCCCCTACGGCCTGCGCCCCGTCTGCCCCCATCGGGGCTGCGCCGTCCTCTGGCAGGCCGACCAAAACCGCTTTGCCTGCCCCTGCCACGGCTCTAAGTTTGATGCTGAGGGCCGGGTGCTGCGAGGGCCAGCCCGCAAACCGCTGCCCCTGGTCACCGTAGTCGAGCGGCAAAACCAAATTCGCCTAGTCGATCGAGCACCCTCCATCGATCCGCGCTAGGGCAGCCGCGTAGCTAATTCGCGATCGAGGGCACCTACTGACTTAGAAGATTTCTAGAAAAGCAGATCTTTGCTTTATCCAGCGACTGTAGCCACCGTAGGGTGGGCAATGCCCACCATTAAGAAAAAAGCTCTCCAGAAGTCACCCACAAACTTATCCAAACATGAGCCTGCCCCTTGACCTAGAGTCCTGGGACGTAGTTTTCAGATGCGCTCTTGGGGGGCAATGGTTGATAATAGGTGATCTCTGTCGCAATCCCCCTCTAACGCCCCATGTCTAGCGCCTTTCTCGATCGCCTCCACAGCCCCGATCGCCCCGTTATGGTTTTTGACGGCGCTATGGGCACCAACCTGCAAGTGCAAAACCTGACGGCAGAGGACTTTGGCGGCCCCGAGTACGAAGGCTGCAACGAGTATCTGGTCTTCACCAATCCCAAGGCCGTAGAGACCGTGCACCGGGGCTTTCTCGAAGCCGGGGCCGATGTGATTGAGACCGACACCTTTGGCGGCACGGCGATCGTGCTGGCCGAGTACGACCTGGGCGATCGCGCCTACGAACTCAACAAAACCGCCGCCGCCCTGGCCCGCAAGGTCGCCGACGAATACTCCACCCCCGAAAAACCCCGCTTCGTCGCTGGCTCCATGGGGCCAGGCACCAAGCTCCCCACCCTCGGCCACATCGACTTCGACACCCTCAAAGACTCCTACGTCGATCAGGCGAAAGGGCTAATCGACGGCGGCGTGGATCTGATGCTGGTCGAAACCTGCCAGGACGTGCTGCAAATCAAAGCCGCCCTGAATGGGATTGAGGAAGCCTTCACCGCAACAGGCAAGCGCCTTCCGCTCATGGTCTCCGTCACCATGGAGCAGCAGGGCACCATGCTGGTCGGCACCGAAATGGCGGCGGCCCTGGCCATTTTGGAACCCTACCCCATCGACATTCTGGGCCTTAACTGCGCCACCGGGCCAGATTTAATGAAAGACCACGTGCGCCACCTGGCCGAGCAGTCGCCCTTTGTGATCTCCTGCATCCCCAACGCCGGGCTGCCTGAAAATGTGGGCGGCCACGCCGTCTACCGCCTTACCCCGACCGAGCTGCGCATGTCGCTGATGCACTTCATCGAAGACCTCGGCGTGCAGGTGATCGGCGGCTGTTGCGGCACCCGACCCGAGCACATTGCCCAACTGGCAGAGCTGGCGAAGGATTTGCGGCCAAAGCTGAGACCCGTGAGATCCCCCCTAGCCCCCCTTGAAAAAGGGGGGAACCGAGCCGCTGCCTCCATCTGGCAAGATCTGGCCACAGACCCCAGTACCGCTGCCCCCCTTTCTAAGGGGGGTTGGGGGGATCCGCGTCCCC
>QBLT01000311.1 GCA_003249105.1 Leptolyngbya sp.
GTACTCACCCCAGCGGCGGCAGCGGCGGCAGCCCCCACCCCAGCCGCACCGGGGGCAACGCTGCTGGGGCAGGCGGGCACGCGCACATGGGTCGATCGCGCTAGGGCATGCCAGGTATGGTCGCTGCTCAGGTAACCCAGTTCGACTAGATAGTCGCGATCGTCGACGGCCACGGGCAGGTGGCGATCGCCCACGGCTGTGGTGTCGCAGTCAAACGGGTAGGTGTGGTGGGGCGACTGGCGATCGACATCCGTAATGTCGGTGACATCGTGGAGCTTGAGCGCCAGGGAGCAGTTCTGCTGGCGCAGCGCTTCGACCTCGCCCTCGGGCAGTTCCCAGTAGGCGTAGGCGTCGCGGCAGGTGCGCGGGGTGAGAATAATACGGCGATCAGCAGCGGCGGCTAGGGGAGCCGCTAACGGCGCACCATCCTTGAGCAGCCACCAGAGCAGGCACCCCAAAACGGGCAGGGCTAGCAGCCAGGGCCACCAGGGCAGACCCCGCGCCGGGGCTGAAGTCGGGAGGACGGAGTCGGTTTCTTCGAGGGTTGTTTCTGAGGTTGTTTCTGGAGTAGCCTCCTCAGCAGGCGTTGCTTCGGTGGCCTCGGTTTCGGAGGCGGTACCTGCGCCCGCGATCGCTGCGTCTTGAGCCCCCTCAATCAGCGCCTCGCTACTGGGGCTGACGGCAAACCCAAGAAATGCGAGGGCTGCCGGGCTGGCCGTCTGGGGATTGTAAACGTAGGCGAGCGGCTGGGAGAAGGGGTAGCGCTCGTCGTCGGGCAGGGTGTCGTGCATGGGCACGATTTTCACCGCCGGATTGTTGAGGGCCTGCTCGGCTACGACGTAGCTAATACTGTTCTCGTCGAGATTTTGGGCGATGGTTTCAGCGTTGGCCTCTAACAACACGGTTGCCCCAGGGGCCGACTCAAACACCCCGCTCTCAAACACTGGATAGGTGCGAAAGGCCTGGCGGGTGTCGCTGTTGCCGGGTTGGTCAACCAGAATAATGGGGGCATCCTGGCCGCCGACCTCAGCCCAGTTGGTAATTTCACCGCGAAAGATCTGGGCAAACTGCTCAATGGTGAGGCTGCCCGCAAAGGGGTTGTTGGGGCTCACCAAAATGGCGATTTTTTGGCGCGAAACCGGCACTTCCTTTAGTCCAGCGCCAATTTCCTCCTCGGTGAGGCTGCGGCCGATGGCGGCGAGGTCAGCGTCGCCGTCGGTCAGGGCTTGCAGGGCATTGCTGGCGCTGTTGTACTCAACCCCCACATCGGCATCGCCGTACTGGCTAGAGAAGCGCGATCGCAGCGCCTCATTCACCAACCGCATGGCCTCCGAACTCTCAATGGTGAGTTCGCTGTCCGGCGGCAGCGAAGCGGGAATCTCAACGCCTTCTAGGGGATTAGGAGCCTGAGCCCAGACCCTGTCTCGCTCTAGCGCAACGGTAGCAAAAATCAGCAGGGGGGCTACGGTCATCCAAAGCAGCGATCGCCCCCCTACGTTAAGAGCGCTTTGGGTAGTAGCGCTTCGGGCATTAGCACTGTGGCGTTTGAACATAAGCAGGCACCAGAATCTTCCGATTGTAAACAGAGAGAATTGCTGAACTTCGCAAACGTGTAGAACGCGAATCTAGACTATTCAAAACCTTGCAGCCAACAGTTTGATCTGAACTCAAATCCGAGCTAAGCCGCTTTAAAGAGCCTTCAAACACTAGAGAATTGAGCCCTTCCGGGATAGAGCTTCGGGATTAATTAGCCCATTTTGTCTGTCGAAACCCCAAGGTTGATGCAAAGACAGGTAATCTAAAACAGCCCGCAAATTTGCCCGTTAAACTTAGCCATTCTTGGCATCAGGAGCTTAGACCACAAACATAAGAAAATCATAAACGCTCCTCTGCCGGGCATCCGCACCAGGGCTGATTGCGTTTACAGGTAAATTGCTCAAGTTAGTAAGCCAGCTAAATGCGGTCTACGTCAAAGGTGTTGCACTGGTTGATATCGCCTGTCTCAATGCCGCGATAAAACCATTCGGCCCGCTGCTGCGACGACCCATGGGTAAACGAGTCGGGGGTAACGTAGCCCTGGGACTCCATTTGTAGGCGATCGTCGCCAATTTGGCTGGCGGCGTTGAGGGCTTCTTCGATGTCACCTTCTTCTAAAATTTCCCGCGATCGCTGCGCCCGGTTGGCCCACACCCCGGCGAAACAGTCGGCCTGTAGCTCTAGGCGCACCGACAGCTCATTGGCCTGGGTTTCGCTGGCTCGCTGCTGAGCGCGCTGCACCTGGCTAGACACCCCCAGCAGGTTTTGCACATGGTGCCCCACCTCGTGGGCAATTACGTATGCCTGGGCAAAGTCGCCCGGCGCTCCCAGGTTCACCTGCAAATCGCGGAAAAAGCTGGTGTCGAGATACACCTTTTGGTCAGCCGGGCAGTAAAACGGCCCCATGGCCGCTCGCCCCGTGCCGCAGGCCGACTGTGTGGCCCCCGAGTAGAGCACTAGACCGGGTTCCTGGTAGGTGGCCCCAAACTCAGACTGAAAGATGCCGTGCCAGGTGTCTTCGGTTTCGCCCAGCACGGCTGCCACAAAATCGGCGGCGCGATCGCTCTCCTCTGAAGGAGCCTCAGGCGCACCCTCGTAGGGGTTGCCCTCCAGCACCACCGATGGGTCGCCGCCCAACAGCGCCACCACCAGTGCCAGCAGGATTGACCCCAGCCCCCCCACAGCAACCCCGCCACCGGGCATGCCTCGGCGGTCGTCAATATTGATGCTGCGCCGACTCGATTGCCACTTCATCAATTCACCTCGTTTTGCTAGGCACTGGTAGCTATGCCTTAGGGTACCGAATTACAACGTCTGTTTCGCTGCCGTTTCGTTGCTAATGCTGCGCATGTGTTTCGCTGCCGGTACTGGGTAGAACCCCTGGGACAATCGCCGCTGACTAAACCCTCAGATCTATCTTTGGGCCTCAGGTCTATCTTTGGGCCTCAGGTCTATCTTTGGGAAGAAGTGCGAGCGCTACCGCTGTCAATAAACTGGTTTCTCAGCTAGTTATGGCTGAACCCTATCGATGGTGCAGTCCCATAAGCAAACCCCAGCCCTCTAGGGAGGGCTGGGGCGAATTGGTCGTTCCATTTATGGTCGTTGAGAGCAAGAGTAGTATTTAAAGATAAGAAAGTCATAAGACTAAGGGTCTAAAAGCCCTACCGGAGGAGAAATTTCAAGGTATTGCTCGGCTAAATTTACTACCGGCACGATGGCGGTGACAAAGGGCACCAAAACCTTGCGTGGTTTGGTCGGCTGTGAAGTTTTGGCAGCAGCAGGATAATAAGTAACTTCTAAGAGGTCGTTGCCGGCGGCAAAGATATCGGTAACGGTACCGATTTCATCGCCCGTCGCCTGCACAATCACCCGTAGCCCCATCAGGTCGGCCACATAAAACTCGTCGGGGTCAAGCTGGGGGCGATCGCCCGCTGGCACCAGCAGCACCGCATCCCGCAGGGCCTCGGCCTCGTCGCGATTGTTGACACCTGCAATCTGCACCACATATAGCCCCTTGCCGTCGATGTGCCGCCCGTGCACTAGCTCTACGGTCTCCGGCGCAAGGCTGCGAGGACGCTTGAGCCAGCGTTCGCCCGGTTCTAAAAATCGCTCTGGAAAATCGCTGCTGGGGTAGACGCGCACTTCGCCCTTCACCCCCTGGGGGGCAACGATGCGGCCAATTTCAACCCAGTCTTCAGGAGTCGCGGTAGTAGGGGCCATTAGACCGATACCGCCATGGGGCTGGGCTGGGTCTGGTAGACCTCGCTGACCAAGGCACCCAGTCGGGTGGCGGCTTCCTCTAAATCTTCGCGGCTGGCGGTCAGACTGAGGCGTAGGCACTGGCGAGTGTGGGGCCAGGGTTCCCCCTGCTCCGGGCGCAGACCGGGAAAGA
Organism: Leptolyngbya sp.; assembly: GCA_003249105.1. Classification (GTDB taxonomy): domain Bacteria; phylum Cyanobacteriota; class Cyanobacteriia; order Phormidesmidales; family Phormidesmidaceae; genus Nodosilinea. The sequence continues at coordinate 3,929 of QBLT01000311.1, forward strand.
AGGGATTGCCCGGCACCACAATTACCCCGACTTGCTTCAGTTGTTCGTACAACGCCTGGTCGGTAATGGGCAGCTGATCAAACCACAGCCAGGCAAAAATTGCCCCCTCGCCGTTGTGCAGGTACCAGGGCAGGTCGTTGGGCATGGCCTGGTCGAGGGCGGCTTCGAGCACGGCAAACTTGTCTTGATAGTAGGGGCGAATCACCTGCTCGGCCAAGCGCGCCAGCTCGCCGGAGGCAATGGCGCGGGCGGCGATCGCCTGGCCGTACCGCGACGAGTGAATGCAAAAGTTGGTTTGAAAACACTCCAGCACATTGATCAGGGCCGGGTCGCCGATCGCCACCCCCAGCCGCTCGCCGGGCAGCCCCGCCTTCGACAGACTCATGCAGTGGAGAACGTTGTCCCCAAACACCGGTTCCATATCCGTAAAGTTGAGCGCCGGGTAGGGGGGGGCGTAGGCCGAATCGACCAGGACCGGCACGTTGTGGACGGCAGCCAGGTTGGCGATCTGCTGTACATCCTCGCTGCTCAGGACATTCCCGGTAGGGTTGCAGGGGCGCGAAAACAGCACAAAGCCCGTGTCAGCGGTAATACTGAGCTGGCTAAAGTCGGGGCGGTAGCGAAAGCGGTGGGCCGCCTCATCCACATCGATCGCGGGTCGGTAGGCCCGCACCGCCTCCGGCACCAGGGAAATGCCGCCGTAGCCGGTGTAGTCGGGGCTGAGGGGTAGCACAATGTCTTTCATCCGCCCGGTGGCCTGGTAGCCGCCCAGGGCATTGGCCGCTAAGAAATAGAGCGCCTGGCTGCCGGGGGTGATCAGAATGTGGCGATCGCTCAACTCCAGCCCGTAGCGCTGGTTAAAGTCGTTCTTGATCGCCTCAATCAGCGGCTCGTAGCCCTGACTGGTGCCGTAGCGACAGACCACATTGCCGTACTCGGGGCTGGCCAGCAGCGCCTGGGTGCAGTCGCGCCAGAGCTGCTCAATCTCAGGCAAAATCACCGGGTTACCGGCGCTGAGGTTGATGAATTGCTGCCCCTGACCCGCGCGCAGGGTCTCAATGATGTCTTTCATAATGGCGCGCACGCCGGTGAGGTGAGACATTTCCTCGCCAAAGCGGGTGAGTTCAGGGGTCATAGGGAGTGGATGGGTGAAGGGTGGCTAGGCGCCTTGGCCAGGTTTCGTTCGACTGCTCTACTAGAGGTAGTCAGACTAGTATAGTAACCTCGCCAGGCCAGTAGCTTTAACCCCTACCCCCCTACTCCTTTACCCCC
>QBLT01000312.1 GCA_003249105.1 Leptolyngbya sp.
CCTCACCCCCTACCCCTATGCCCACCACCGAACTAGACCCCGAACTCGCCCAATGGGTCGATCTACTGCGATCGCCCCTTCTAGACGATCGCCTCGCCGCCATCAGAACCCTGCAACACCTGGGCGATGAAGCTGCGATCGCACCCCTGATCGACGCCCTCCAAGACAACGACCCAACGGTACAGACCCTGGTGATCACCACCCTGTGGGAATTCGCCCATCCCAGCGCGATTCCGCCCTTGCTTGACTGTCTGGGGTCGCCCCACGAGGCGGTGCGGAACGAAGCCCTGTCGGCCCTGAAGGAGTTGGTCTCGACCGACGACCTGATGAAACTGCTGGATGTGCTGCAAACGGGGAATTTCCACGCCCAGCTGAATGCGCTGGTGCTGCTGCGGAAGATCCACGATGCCCAGGCGTTGCCGTTCATTCTGCCGTTTTTTGAGTCAGAGAATGCTGAACTGCGGGAGGCAGCGGTAACTACCCTGCGCTACCTGAACCAGGTGTTGCGCTGCGAACCGGCCTTGGCCCTGACCCAAGATCCCTCCGAAACAGTGCGGCGGGCGGCGGTGCTCACCCTGGGCCACCTCAGCGATGGGGAAATTGTGCCCCTGCTCAGTAATTTGCTTACCCAGGATGTTGACTGGCAGGTGCGGCGCAATGCGGCCCAGGCGTTAGACATTTTGGCTGACCCGGCGGCGATCGCTGCCCTGGTGGCGGCCCTCACTGACCCGGAATGGCAGGTACGAAAGTTTGCGGTGCGGGCATTGCAAAAAAACGCCGACCCGCGTGCCTTACCTGCTTTGATCAACGCCCTGGCCGATGACGCCTCCGATGTGCGGCGCGATGCGGCCACGGCTCTGGGCAACCTGGGGCAGGCTGAGGTGCTGTTGGCGTTGCAACAAACCTTGAATGACCCGGATATCGACGTGCGGATTTTTTCGGAGCGCGCGATCGCCAAAATCAACCAAACCCTAGCCGCAACCGCCCATGGTTAGCTCCTTTCAGACCAGCGCCCCGGCCCCAGAAGAAATGCTCCCCAGCCCAGAGGAAGCAGCCCGCAAAGCCGAGGTCACCGCCCAACTCAAACATCTGCAAGCACCCACCCTTGGCAACGATCTGGTCAGCCTGGGTATGGTGCGCCACCTGCGGGTGGTGGATGACTACGTTTACCTGCGCCTGTACGTGGGTGCTCATCAACTCGGCCTGGAACATCAGGTACAGCAGTGCCTTTTAGAATTGCCCTGGGTTAAAAAAGCCTATGTGCAGCTCTGCACCATCCCCGGTGTGCGCACAACCTTGGCTGTGGCCAGCGGCAAAGGCGGCGTCGGCAAATCGACCACGGCGGTGCAGTTGGCGATCGCCCTCACCCGCACCGGAGCTAAGGTCGGCCTGCTCGATGCCGACATCTACGGCCCCAATGTGCCCCAACTGCTGGGGCTGGGGCAGGCCCAGGTCGAGGTGGTTGAAACCTCAGGCAGGCAGCGGTTTGTGCCATTGGAGGCCCAGGGCATCAAGCTCATGTCCGTAGGGCTGCTGGCGGAACCCGACCACCCCCTGGCCTGGCGGGGGCCGGTGCTGCACAAAAATCTCACCCAGTTTATTCAGCAGGTGGCCTGGGGCGAGTTGGACTACCTGCTGGTGGACTTGCCCCCCGGCACCGGCGATGCCCAAATCACCCTGGTGCAAGAAAGCCCCATCTGCGGCGATCGCATGGTGACTACTCCCCATGCGATCGCTCTGGCCGATCTGCGCCGCAGCGTTCACATGTTTCGCCAGGTGGGGGTACCCGTGCTGGGGCTAATCGAAAATATGAGCTATTTGGTATGCCCCTGCTGCGACACCCGCACCCCGATTTTTGGCAGCGGCGGCGGTGCCCAGATTTCCGCTGAACTCTCGGTTCCCCTTTGGGGCCAGGTGCCCATCGCCCCTAGCTTGAGCGAAGCGGGGGAAGCAGTTCTAACTGCTGATTCCGTCCACACGGGAATTTTTGATTCGATTGCCCAGGGCTTGAATGAGACGTTTGGGGCGTGGGGGGTAGGGACTAAAACGGAAACACTCGCGGCGCAATCAGTACCGTCAGCCCCCAGAACATGAGGTTAAAGGGAATGCCCACCCGCATAAAGTCGGTGAACTTGTAGCCCCCTGGCCCATAGACCATCAGGTTGGTCTGGTAGCCGATGGGGGTGCTAAAGCTGGCCGAGGCACCAATCATAATCGCCACCGCAAAAGGCAGAAAGTTCACCCCCATGCTTTGGGAGAGCGACAGGGCAATGGGAAACACCACCGCCGCCGCCGCGTTGTTGGTAATCACCTCCGTCAGCAGGCTGGTGATGGCGTAGATGGCCGCCAGGGCCACCCAGGGGTTGGTGCCCGCTACCCCTAGCACCGCCTGGGAAAAGGATTCGGCGGCACCCGTGACTTCCAAAGCTTTGCCCAGGGCCAGAGCCGCTGCCACTACCAAAATCACCGACCAGTCGATGGCGCGAAACCCCTGCTGAAACGAGCAGCAGCCGGTCAGAACCATCAGCACCGCTGCCAGGGAGGCGGCGTGGAGCATATCCATCCAGCCAAAGGTGGCCAATACTACCATCAGCACCAGAATGCCGAAGGCGATCGCCGCTTTGTCGTGGCGCAGGGGGTCGGAGTTGAGCACCGGGCTAACCAGGTAAAAATCGCGCGAGGCGCGGCGCTCTTCAAGAAACGACGGGTTGGCCTCCAGCAGCAGGGTGTCGCCAGGGCACAGGCGAATGTCGCCAATTTTTCCGGGCAGACGCTCGCCGTTGCGGCCCACCGCCAGCACCACCGCCCCGTAGCGGCTGCGAAACTGCCCCTGGCGAATGGTTACCCCCACTAGGGGGCAGGTGTTGGAGACCACCGCCTCCAGCAGCGATCGCTCGGAGCGGGGCGAATCAAGCTTAAACACCTGGTCGGTGGCGGGCTTTAGCCCCCGAATTTGGTTGAGATCCACAATCGAATCGACTATGCCTACAAATACCAGCTGGTCGCGATCGCGCAGCACCTCCTGGGGCGTCACCACCGTTAGCAACTTCTCCCCCCGCTGAATTTCGGTCAGGTAAAGCCCCGGCAGATGGCGCAACCCGGCCTGCTCTACAGTTTTCCCGGCCAGGGGGCTGCCGTCTTCCACCACCATTTCCACGGTGTATTCGCGGGGGTCGTCGGTTTCAGTGATGGCGGGTTTGCGGATGGGCAGCAGCCAGCGCTGGGCCAAAATCAGCATCAGCGACCCAGCCACGGCGCAGGGCACCCCCACGGGCACCAGGTCAAACATCCGCAGCCCCGGCAGGTCGGTTTCGGCAATGATTAGCCCATTCACCACCAGGTTGGTGCTGGTGCCAATCAGCGTACACATGCCCCCCATAATCGCCGCATAGCTGAGGGGTATCATCAGCTTTGAGGGGCTGAGGCGCAACTTGCGGCACCAGTCGCCCACCGCCGGAATGAACATCGCCACAATCGGTGTGTTGTTCAAAAAGGCACTCAGGCTCACCACCGGCACAATCAGCCGAATCAGCGCCTGGGTCTGCCCCTGGGGCATGCCCAGCACTGATCGCGAGATGATGTCTAACCCACCGGTCTGCTGTAGCCCCGCCACTACGATGTAGAGTACCGCCACGGTGATCATGCCGGGGTTGCTAAACCCGGCCAGGGCCGTGGGGGTGTCGAGCACGCCGCTGAGCATGAGCAGCACCAGCGCCCCCAAAAGAACGGCCTCTGCGGCCAGACTGGTCGTGGCGTTGAGCAGAAATGCGGCCAGGGTAACGGCGATCGCTATCCACCCCTGCCAGCTCAAATTGGCCCCGGATGCCAGCCCTACCAGCGCTACAGCCAGGGCGATCGTCCCCACAGCAGCCAGACCGACCCACCCTCGACTGAGTCTATTGGGAGCAGGGGGAACTGACAGGCTGGCTCCAGGATGGGCATGCTCTAAAAGCTGCTCGTTTTCCATTTTAAATATATTTCGATTGAACTTTGCTTGAGCCAAGCTCTAATGATGCAATTATGCCTGAGATGGTATGGCTTCTCCCATGTCAAGCGATGGCAACTGTCCTGATCTCGTTTGCCAGGGCCGTGCCAAAACTCAGCTTCTCTCAAGGGTTTTGGTGGGGGCAGCATAAGAGTTAATCCCCTAGTGCACACCGTTACGACAGCCCGCTAACCAGGCCGAGCCCACTCATTTCTGAGGTATAACAATGGTTGCGAGGGACAATGGCAGAGTAAGGAATCTACAGCACCCCATGGCAAAGGCAAAAAGCCCCAGTTTGACTTCAAAAACGATTGAAACGCTGACGACCCAGAGCTTTTTGTTTCGTGGTTTAGGGCAAGATCCACTGCTCAGCGACCTTGACCCCGAGTTGCTGGTGAGCGAAAAGCTTTACTCCAACCGTCCCGTTTATACCGCCTTTCGGCCCCACACTTGGCAAGAGCACCTATACATAGTCATAGATGGCGGCCCAGTCATTTTGCGCAGCACCCCCCTCGACCGGGTGATGGCTCTCACCTACCCCGGCGGCTGTTTTGGCATGCGCAGTTTGCCCGTGGGCGTGGGCGCGGCGACGCGGGCCTTCCCCAGCCTGGTGGAAGCCTACAAGACTACCAACGTGATTAAGGTGCCGGTGCAGGTCGTACAAGATCTCTACGAGAGAAATGAAACGTTTCGCGATCGCTACACCCTGCTGTTTGAGCTGCGCGAAAAGTTTCAGTACCACTTGCTCAATTGCAGCACCTACCCACCCCAGGCGGTAGCGGCAGTGCTGCGGGGGCTAATCTTTCAGGAGCGCAGCCTGGGTACCCAGCCCCAGGGCAGCAAAACCGAATACGTGTTTGATTCTGCCCATCGACCTGATTGCCCGCGCCTGCCAGCTCAACCATCGCACTGTGGAGCAGGTGCTCAAGGGGCTGACCAAGGCGGGCTACATCAAAACTGACAAACTGGCCGACTCGACCAATGACCTGGTGAAGGTGGTAGACCCCGAAGGGCTCAAAGAAGTCTATGGAGCCACCCGCGATAAGGTCTCCTGGTGGCCACTGAAGTAGATGGCTTAGGATCGTGGATTGAATAAGGTGTAATACTGCGGGTTGGGCTCCTAAGCTAGAGAGGTAGCGAGAGGAGCGGATAGATGATCACCCCCTACC
>QBLT01000313.1 GCA_003249105.1 Leptolyngbya sp.
CTGCCCAGTAAGGCAAGCAAGAGCAACACCCAGAAGGGATAGCGTTGCCCATGGCGACCACGAGGGTCAGGAATTTGCTTCAATTGCTCTATGAGGTTCATGGTCTAAGTCACGATTGGATTTGTTATCCGTAACTTAGACCACCTCATTTTCCTCTCAACAACAAGAAACAACCCTGAGGATTCTTAAAGAATCCTGGGATCTTTTGTTATCGGAGATTCCCTAGATGGCGAAGACAGAACTCGAGAAGATGCTGGCCAACGAGCTGTACATGGGATTCGATCCGGGGCTAGTGGCGCGGCGGCGGCAGACTCAAGAGAAGCTGTACGAGTTCAACCATGCTCGGCCTAGGGAGCTTGAGGTACGGCAGGAGGTGGTGCGATCGCTCTTTCACACCATTGGCCCCAACTTTGAGATTACCCCACCCTTTTTCTGCGATTACGGCAGCCACATCCGCGCGGGCAAAAACCTCTATCTCAACGCCAACTGCACTATTCTCGACTGCAACTGGGTCACCCTGGGGGATGACGTGCTGATGGCCCCCAATGTGCAGCTCTACACCGCTTACCACCCCACTGACCCAGCGGTGCGGCGCAGCGGGTTAGAAATGGCGGCTCCAATTACTGTTGGCAGCAATGTGTGGTTGGGCGGCGGCGTAATTGTTTGCCCAGGGGTGACGATTGGCGATAACACAACGATTGGTGCGGGTAGTGTGGTAACAAAACCTGTGCCCTCAAACGTAGTTGCAGTAGGCAACCCTTGCCGCGTCTTGCGCCAGGTTTAGAACTTGCGTAATTCTATCGTTGTTATTAAATTATTGCGGTTTATCACCATGGGAGTTTACCCATGCTTTAAAGGCATTAATTCGCTTGAGACTTTAGCTATTCCGTCTAATAATTGACGCTCTTGACAACAAAATGGGAATACTAAACACCACTGATTAATTGCGGGTTTGAGTTATGGGATTTTCTGCCTCTAAGACTTGCGCTTGTCAAACTATTGGTCGATGTCAGGCTGGAGAGGCAGGTCGGCTTTTTCTGTGGTTTCCGGTTCCCCATACGTTAACGAAAGTTATTCCTTTTCTAAAACAAGAGTCGCTCGAATTTGAGCTGATGCAGGAGCGACCGGGTTTGAGTATAGCCTGCAAATCTGGTCAAGCCCAGAATGTTGCCCAAAGTTTGGCTCAGCTAGTAGCACCGAGAGAACTTAGAGAAACCCAAGTTCTATTTGTTCGGGGTGCGGTGCAGCCTCAGCTACAGGATTTTAGCGATATTTCTTCCCTACAGCGCTTTATCAAAATCAGCCAATCCGATTGGCTGGTGGATATGTTGACTAGCGATCGCATCGCCACCCATTTTCAACCGATTGTTTCCATTAACGACACAGCTCAAATCTATGGCTATGAATCCCTTTTTCGAGGGCTAGACAAGCAGGGCAATTTAGTCATGCCGAGCTCTATTTTTGATCTGGCCACCGAAGCCGGATTGTTGCCGCAGCTTGACCGCATGGCTCGGCTGAGTGCTATTCATCAAGCTAGTCAATACAATTTGGCAGAGCGTATCTTTATCAACTTTTCCCCCACGGCGCTGTATGACCCCGTATCTTGCCTGCGGAGCACGGTAGACGCCATCGATAGGGCTGGCATTCGCCATGATCAGATTGTGTTTGAAGTCGTTGAGTCAGACAATCCTCAGGATCTGGACCACCTCAAAACAGTCTTGAAATACTACCGAGAAGCTGGTTTTGCCGTTGCCCTAGACGATTTAGGGTCTGGTTACTCTGGTTTGAACCTGCTGCATCAGCTTCGTCCCGACTTTGTCAAGCTCGATATGGAGCTAATTCGCAATGTTCATCTCGACCCCTATAAGGCATCCATTACTGAAAAGCTGTTAGAAATTGCCCAAAATTTGCACATTAAAACCGTCGCTGAAGGCATTGAATGCGTTGAAGAATTGAGCTGGTTGCAGGAACGGGGTGCTACCTTTGCCCAGGGCTATTTGATTGCTAAACCCGCTGCTATACCCATTAAAACAACGCCGAGTTTTAATTCAAAAGTAGAGCTGACTACCCCAGCGCCTGCTCAGTCAGCGGTGCAAAAGGTACGCCATCAAACGGCACCGGAGCGGATTGTTGCAGCGGTTACGCAACACATTCGGCAATCGCTGGAGTTAGACGAGATTCTTCAAACAACAGCCGATGAAGTTCGACAGCTGTTTGAGGTCGATCGAGTCGTCATTTATCGGTTTGAACCTGACTGGAGCGGGGTGGTGGCGGTCGAATCGTTGGCCGATGGCTGTCCATCGATCTTGGGTTTCCACGTAATGGATACCTGCTTTCAGACGACCCATGCGGCTTACTACCAGCAGGGCAACACCCGCGCGATCGAAGACGTCGAAACGGCGGGGCTGATGTCGTGCCATGTCGAACTGCTGCAAAGCTTAAATATTCGAGCCAATTTGATTGTGCCTATTCTGCAAAAAGATCGGCTATGGGGGCTTTTGATTGCCCACCAGTGCAATGAGACGCGCCAGTGGCAGCAGTCGGAGGTGAACCTGTTTTATCAACTGGCGGGCCAGGCGGCGATCGCCATTCAGCAGTCGGAGCTGTATCACCAGCTACAAACCGCTAATCGAGAGCTACAGCGCCTGGCTTCGGTCGATGGGTTGACCCAGGTAGCCAACCGCCGCTGTTTTGACGATCGGCTGAGCGCCGAGTGGCAGCGGCTAGCTCGCGAGCAGGCTCCTCTATCTTTAATTTTGTGTGATGTGGACTGCTTTAAGCTCTACAACGATACCTATGGTCACCTGGCTGGAGATGATGCGCTGCGGCAGGTGGCCAATGCCATTGTGCAAGCCTCTAGGCGTCCATCTGATTTAGCGGCTCGCTACGGCGGTGAAGAGTTTGCCGTTATTTTGCCAAATACCACGGCTGAGGGCGCGATCGCCGTGGTCGAGGTCATTCAGGCCAATTTGGCAGCGTTACAACTGCCCCATCCCCAATCGCAGATCGGTGACCTGATGACGCTTAGCTTTGGCGTAGCCACCGTTGTGCCCCAGCACCATCTGTCTGCTGCGACCTTGATCGCCACCGCTGATCAAGGTCTTTATCGGGCAAAGGCCCGAGGCAAAAACTGCGCGGTGCAGATGAGCTATGACGAAATAGCGGCATCCTCAGAAGTGGCGTCAGGGTATTGAGACGAGGTGAATCACCTACGGCTTCTGATAGCTGATCACGCGCACCGATGCGGTTGAAGGCTCTTCGCTGAAAATTAACACCCCTTCGGCTTGGGAGCGGGCGGGAATAAAGTCGAAGGTGGTGGCGGCGACTTCTTCAGGGCTGGTGGTTTCGAGGGTGCCTTCGACGGTAACTTCGGCGGCGGTGGCATCGCCTTCGTTGGTGATGGTAATGGGCAGGTAGTAGTGATCATTGGCGGGCCGTACTTCCCCCGGTTTCACCGTAAATTCGGCGGGTTTGAGCGATGGTTTCAGCCACAGCGAAGCCACCGTAGCAACCACCGCCGACAGCAGCGTCAGGGAAATGCCGAGGGAAAACCATTCAGCGCGATTGCGGGTGGGCTTTTCAGACATGGGGCATTCGGGGTTATACAGCTAGACGACCGGCTGCACCGCCAATGGTGCAGGGCAGGCCCAATACGATGATATAGCTCACCCACTGATTAATTGGGTCGCCCACGCGAATCACCTGGAACAGCCAGAGCATGAGCGTTGCAGCGACCAGCGCAATTAGGTAAGCGGCTACAGTCTCGCTAATTGGTCTTTGGAATAAGCCGGACTGCGATCGCCGCCGCCGCTGAGCGCCAAAGTTGGCCTCAAACACAATGATGTACGACAGCACTAGCGAACTGGCCATGATCAGCAGCAGGCGCGCGGGCTCCAGGGAGCTGGAGATCATCGGGATTTCGTCGGTGGGGGCGATCGAGGAGCCGACGACGATCGCCCCCAGGAGGGCAGCCCCAGCATCTGACAAGGTACTGCGCCAGGGATGGTCGCGCTTTTGGGCGGAGTCAGCCTCGTCGTCGTCGGTTCGCAGCAACAGGTTGTTGGCGATGCCAACCCCAATCGCAAAGGGCAGCGACAGGGTAATCAGTCGGCCCATGATGGCGTCTAGGCCGGTTTCGATGTGAAGAATGTCGAGCAGCGTCAGGCTGAGGGTAGCGGTGAACAGGGCGATCGCCAACCCCTCGGCACTTTCGACCAAAACCTGGGTGCGGCTGCGGGGCTGCTCGGCGCGAAACCCACCTTTGATGTTCAGCAGCACCAGGGCCAGGTAGGCCATGCCCAAGATCAGCATCATGCGCGGCGGCGAGGTAAAGTTGCCCTTCCACCACACCTCCATGGTGTAGAGAAAGGGGGCACCAAACAAGAATGCTCCGGCGATGCCGCGCATCAAGTCGCTAAATTCTGCCTGCCAGTCCTGGACTTTGATTCTTACCATGCCATCTGTGCTGAGGTTACCTCTAATTTTGACAGATTGTGAGCACCGCTACATACCAGAGCCGATGCTAGAGGTGCTGGAGCCCAATGCGCAGGGCGGCCACCCGCGATCGCTCGGGCATTGATGACTGTGCCCCCGCCACCATGACCGCTGCGGCGGCAACGGCGCTGGCAAACTCTACCGCCGCCGCCAGATCCATCCCTTCAGCCAGAGCGACGGCCAGACCGCCGTTAAAGGCATCCCCAGCGGCCACGGTGTCAACCACCTGCACCGGCAGCGCTGGCTGGTGAAAGGTGCGTTGGTTTTCGGCCACCACAGCGCCCTGGTCGCCCAGTTTGACGATGGCGATCGCGACGCCGCGCTGCACCAGCCGCTGAGCCGCTTCGGTGGCGGTGGCGACATCGGTTACGGCCAGCCCGGTGAGCTGGCTGGCCTCCACCTGGTTAGGGGTGAGAATATCCACCGTTCTAAAAAACTCGGGCGGCAGGTCGTTACGGGCCGGGGCCGGATCGACAATCACCGTTGCCCCCTGGGCCTTAACCGCTTTGGCGGCGACCATGACCAGCGGCAGCGGCACCTCAAACTGAAGC
>QBLT01000314.1 GCA_003249105.1 Leptolyngbya sp.
CTACAAACTTTTGCCCCATTCGCAATAGACCAGCTTTGTTGCGGTGACTAATTACTTCATTATTTCAGCCCTCTGGTGAGGACGCTCTGCCTTTCTACTCTTAAAGTGGGCGATCGCACTATGAATCGCCTGCTTTTTGAGTGGCAGAGCAAACCGTGTTGGCTATGTAATTGCTTGAGTGGCGATCGCTCTGCTCGTTGCAAGAAAAACCATAGCTAGCAGCCATGGTCAACAGTAGTCAGCCAGCTTTCTTGAAAACTGGGTTCCCCAAAAAGTCTATCTAGAGGATGTTTTAATTGATGGGGGCACCGGAGTAGAACTAGAAAGTTACTCTACGAGGACTACTTTCCATGAAGCCTAATTACTTTATTGATCAGCTGTCGGCCCTAGGTCGCTGGATAGCCACCACCCTAATTTGTCTGGTTGCGATCGCCTTTGTTTGGCAGAGCCCGCTGGTTTCCAATACCTCGGCTATGGCTGCCCCCAATGGAACCTTAATTGCAGACGCTGGTAACCAGGTCAAAGGGGCCGCTGAGGATGTCAAAGGGGCTTCCAAAAATATCATCCGCAGTGCAGAGGACAAAGTCAAAGACGCCGCTCGCAGCAACGCATCGAAAGTCGATCGGGCCGATGATACGGGGAGCGCCGTTGAGCGCAAGGCCAAGCGCGATCGCAACCGCATTGAGCAAAAAGCATCGAAAGACGCCGATCGCACCGAGCGCGCCGCCGAAAAATCTATGAATGCTGTTGAGCGTGCCGTTGACAATATCAAGGATGCGTTTACCGACTAGTTTTAGCCATTGAGAGTAATAAAACCTGAAGGCGGCAAATGCCTTAAAAATACTCTTTGATTGCGCTATCAAGCCCTAGATGCCCACCAACCCCAATGGGGTTGGTGGGCATGCCTTTTGGGCATAGACCCGCTTAGCTGCCCAGGCCTGTTTGGGTCATTAGCTATCGGTTTTCTACGTTCGTTCTTTGGCTGTCCAACCTAGTTCTTCAAACCCTGAGCCGCCCCCTTGAGGAATCTAGAGCCAGACCATAGGCAATCCGTTGGGCAACTTGAACCGGATAGTCCGCTATTGTGGTTATTACCATCTATGGCTTCGCCCCTGGCTTGCAGGTGCTCGGGCCAGACCATAGACAATCCTTTAGCCTAGAACGCGCCATGCCGACCTATCGCTCTAAAACTTCTACCCAGGGACGCAACATGGCCGGGGCCCGCGCCCTCTGGCGCGCTACCGGTATGCAAACCGCAGACTTTGAGAAGCCGATTATTGCGGTGGCCAACTCCTTCACCCAGTTTGTGCCCGGCCACGTGCACCTAAAGGATCTGGGTCAGCTGGTGTGCCGCGAAATTGAAGCGGCGGGCGGCGTCGCCAAAGAATTCAACACCATTGCCGTCGACGACGGTATTGCCATGGGCCACGACGGCATGCTCTACAGCCTGCCCTCCCGCGAGATCATTGCCGACTCGGTGGAGTACATGGTCAACGCCCACTGCGCCGACGCCCTGGTCTGCATCTCCAACTGCGACAAAATCACCCCCGGCATGCTGATGGCGGCCCTGCGGCTCAACATTCCCGCCGTGTTTGTCTCAGGCGGGCCGATGGAAGCGGGCAAGAGCAAGCTCTCAGAGCACAAGCTCGACCTGGTGGATGCCATGGTGGTGGCCGCCGACAGCAGCATCAGCGACGAAGTGGCTGACGAGTACGAGCGTTCCGCCTGCCCCACCTGCGGCTCCTGCTCGGGCATGTTCACCGCCAACTCGATGAACTGCCTCACCGAGGCGATCGGCCTGTCGCTGCCGGGCAACGGCACCACCCTGGCCACCCACTTCGATCGCAAAGATCTCTTTCTCACCGCCGCCCGCACCATTGTCGATATCACCCGTCGCTACTACGAGCAGGACGACGAGTCGGTGCTGCCCCGCTCGATCGCCAGCTTCAAAGCCTTTGAGAATGCCATGATGCTGGACATCGCCATGGGCGGCTCTACCAACACGATTCTGCACCTGCTGGCGGCGGCCCACGAGGCCGGGGTCAACTTTACCCTCACCGACATCGATCGCCTCTCTCGCCAGGTGCCCCAGTTCTGCAAAGTCGCCCCCAACATCCCCGACTACCACGTGGAAGACGTGCACCGGGCGGGGGGCATCCCCGCCATTCTCGGCGAGCTCGATCGGGCTGGGCTGCTGCACACCGAGGTGCCCACCGTCCACAGTCCCACCATGAAGGACTCCCTCGATCGCTGGGATGTGCGCCGCACCAACGACGAAGCGGTCCACACCTTCTTTCGGGCCGGCCCGGCGGGCATTCCCACCCAGCAGGCCTTTAGCCAATCAACCCGCTGGCCGACGCTAGATTTGGATCGCGAGAAGGGCTGCATTCGCAGCGTTGAGAACGCCTACAGCGCCGAGGGCGGTCTGGCGGTGCTCTACGGCAACCTGGCCGAGCGCGGCTGCATCGTCAAAACCGCCGGGGTAGACGAGAGCATTCTGGTGTTTGAGGGCACCGCCCGCATCTTTGAGAGTCAGGATGCGGCGGTCAACGGCATTCTCAACGACCGGGTGCAGGCGGGCGACGTGGTGATCATTCGCTACGAGGGGCCGAAGGGCGGGCCGGGCATGCAGGAGATGCTCTACCCCACCAGCTACCTCAAATCTAAAGGCCTAGGCAAGGTCTGTGCCCTGCTCACCGACGGGCGCTTCTCGGGCGGTACCTCGGGCCTCTCCATTGGCCATGCCTCGCCAGAGGCGGCGGCGGGGGGCAATATTGCCCTGGTGGAAGAGGGCGATCGCATCTTGATCGACATCCCTAACCGCACCATTAACGTCGATCTGTCGGCGGAGGAATTGGCCAACCGCCGGGTGGCGATGGAGGCCAAGGGCAAAGCCGCCTGGAAACCCGCTCAACCCCGCCAGCGCCAGGTCACCGCCGCCCTCAAGGCCTACGCCCTGCTGGCCACCAGTGCTGACCAGGGCGGCGTGCGCAACCTGGAGATGCTGGAATAACGGCGGGGCCAGGGGCGCGATCGCTCACCCCAATTCAGCCCAGGTCTAGCCGGTGTCTGAATTAGGACAGCCAAAAAATGCCCGGCAGGCTTGAAGCCGGGCATTTTTTGGCCTTCTATCTTCGTTCTTTTGCGATCGCGTCAATTGTCTAAACTGTCTTGCCCTCGCCCCAGCTGAAAGACCTGGTAGCGATCGCGCCCCTGCTGCTTGGCCATGTAAAGTGCCGCATCGGCCTGGTCGATCAGCATTTGGGCCGACTGGCCCTGGCAGGGAACCAGTCTGGCCACGCCCAGACTGAGAGTGATGCGCTGACTCAGGGGCGAGGCACCGTGGTAGAGGGCCAGCTCGATCAACGCCTGCTGAATGGTGCGGGCGATCGCCTCGGCCCCGGCCAGGTCAGTGTCGGGCAGCACTAGGGCAAACTCCTCGCCGCCGTAGCGGGCCACCAGGTCAGCGGGGCGTTTAGCCACCTGCTCTAGGACCTGGGCCACCCGCTGTAGGCACACGTCCCCCGCCGGGTGACCATAGGTGTCGTTATACAGTTTGAAGTGGTCAATGTCGCACAAAATTAGGCTCAGGGGAGCCTGGGCGCGCAGCCGCCGCCCCCACTCCTGCTGCAAATAGGTATCGAAGCTGCGGCGGTTGGCCACCTGGGTAAGGCCGTCGTGGGTGGCCAGGTGTTCGAGCTGACGGTTGACGGTTTGAATATGCTGGTAGAGCTGCGACTGCTGAATTGCGATCGCCAGCTGAATGGCCAGCCGCTTCAGCAGGTCTAGCTCAGCGGTTTCCCAGGGGCGTGGCCCCTGACTGTGGTAGGCCATCAGCATGCCCCAGAGCCGATTGCTCTGCACAATGGGCACCACCACCTGGGCCTCGGCCTGGGCGAGGCGGTCGAGGGGATAGAGGCGATCGGGTTCGGCCTGGAGGTCGGCCACCGCCTCTAGGTGGCCCTGCTGCAACTGCGCCCGCCGCGCCTCGGCGATCGGATGGTGCACCCGTCGCCCCAGCAGCGGCGGGCAGTCAGCGGTAGCGGCCTCGGCGATTACCATGCCCTGACCGTTGGCCTCCAGCTGGTAGATCAGCACTCGATCGGTGCCCAAAAACTGCTGCACCTCGGTTACAGCGGTGGTGAGAATTGCCTCCAGATCGAGGGTTTGGCGAATGCGCTGGGCAATTTCGCTGAGCAGGCGTTCCTGCTCAGCTCGCCGCCTGAGGGCCGCTACCTCCGATCGCCTGAGTTCGGTAATGTCGGTAAACGACAGCACCACCGCGTAGGGCAGCGGTTCATCGGGATGGAACAGAGGCCGAGTGTTGCAGGAAATCCAGGTGGTGCCGTGGGGCTTGACCAGGCCCAGCACCCGATTGTTGACCGACTGCCCGGTTCTCAGGGTGATCCAGGCTGGGTGGTCGTCGTGGGGGCAGCAAGCGCCATCGTCTTGGATGAAGGCCAGGGTCATGTCGGCTAGGGATCGCCCTACGATCTGCCAGCTTTGCCGCCCGACAATCTTGGCGGCGCTGGCGTTGCAGGTGAGCAGCGTGCCATCGGCCTGCACCACCGCTACCCCCTCCGAGAGGGCCGCCACCACCGAACGGTAGCGCTCTTCGCTGTCCTGTAGCTCTTGCAGCAGGGTGGTTTTGGCCTCAAATTCCCTGGAGAGGTGCAGACTGGCGGCCAGCAGCCCCGCCATTAGCTGGAGGGTCTGCCGGTCTGACTCGGTAAAGGCGTAGGCCTGGGCCGAAAACACCTTGATCACGCCCACCGGTTCGGCCTGCGCCGTGAGGGGCACCACCACCAGCGATCGCAGCCCCAGGGTTTCGGCCAAGGCGCGATTGACCCGCTGGTCGCGATCGCCATCGGCACAGTACAGCATCTGGCCCTCGCTCAGGCACTGCCCGCTGAGGCTGTTGGCTAAGGTGATTTCCGAGAATTAAATTACCGATTTTCGCCATGCTAGCCTGTGTAGCAGTGAATCAGGAGAGCCTGCATGGAGTTACCCCCGAAGCCCAGTGAACAGTT
>QBLT01000315.1 GCA_003249105.1 Leptolyngbya sp.
GAAAACAAGATAGGTCTCTCTAGACTAATGGATGATTATTTGCTTGGAACACTCTAAGGCCACCTTTGGGGTAGCGTTCTCGCCCTCTGCCACCATGTCTAGCCCCAACCCGCCCGCGAGTAACCCTGCGACCCGCACACTGGGTCGGCGCTTTACCCGTCACCTCAGGTGGGTGCTACTGCTGGGTTGGGCCGTGCTAGCCGCTTGTGGATGGTTGGGGTATTTGCCCTTTGTCGGCGGGGCTGTGCCTGGGGTGCATGGGCTGGCTTGGGTCTACAGCAAACTCTTTGCGATCGCGCTGCTGACCCTGCTGGCGGTAATTGTCTTGGTGACAGTAGGAGGATTAGCCCTCTGTCTACTGCTGCTCCTAAGCTTCAGCCTAAACTGGCGACAGAGCGCCCGACGGGGCGCAGCAAAAGTGGTGTGGCTGCTGATCACAGGCATCCTTTTGCTGGTGGCTTTGCTGCCAGCTCTAATTGTCGGCTATGCCCCTAAGGCTAACCAGGCTATTGCGCCCTGGGGCATTACCTATCGCACGGTATATGTAGCCTTTCCTCTGGATGACAACTACGGCGAGCTGATGCTGCTCCAATGCCGATCGCTGGGGCTGTGCCATCCGGTCTATCGCGGCTACACCGATATAGTTTCTGCGGGCGAGGCTGCGTTGGCGTTTAACGCTGAAGCCAATCAGGTGGGGTTGAAGCTGGAGGGGCGGTGGGTCTACGTGCGATCGCCCAACGAAGAGCTTTGCAGTCAGTTGCCTCAACTTACCAACAGCAACGGCTCCTGTAGCTTTGTACCCAACGAGTAAGGTAGGGGGAGATTCGCAGCGGCCCCAGCAGCGGCAAATTTAGGAAATTCATCGCTATATGTAGAGCCGTGAAGCAAGAAGTTTTGAGATTTCCCGTCACTCTACAATTGAACCCATGACCATTACTGGATTAAACCTATGCCTGTAGAAACCGTTGGCAGCCCGCCCCCTGAGGCCGATCAGGTGCGCTCTGTGCTAGAGCAGCAGCTGCCAGAAATTATTGCCAGCTTTAATCAAGTGCTGCGAGAGCAGTACGGGGTAGAGGGCGTTAGCGTGGGCGGGTTTACCGTGGTGCCCGAGAGTGCGGTGGCCTCTAAAGTCACCTGTAATCAAGACAGCTGTACGGTTAACTAGGCTGTTTCGGGTCTGCTATGCCCCCTGTGCCAGAGTCCGGTAATCTGTTTCAGCTACCTGATCCGCTGCCGTCGGCAGAATTGTTTACCGTCCTGTTTGAAACGCCCCATCTGCGGATTGAGCGCATTCTGTCGACTGGGCAAACCACGCCCCCCGACGAGTGGTACGACCAAAGCCAGGATGAGTGGGTTGTCCTGCTGCAAGGAAGCGCCACCCTCACCTACGAGGATGGCGCTTCTTTGGCGCTGTGGCCAGGCGACTACGTACTGATACTCGCCCACAGGCGTCACCGGGTCGATTTCACCACCTGCGAACCGCCCTGCGTTTGGCTGGCGATCCACAGCTTTGGTTGAGCAACTGGGTTCTGTCTAGATGAACGCAGTCAGGGGCATTGCACCGCAGCAACCTGGCTTTTAAGTCGGCCTAGTTGGCGATCGCGTCTACCGTCAGATCAGAGCGCAGGGTGATGTCGAGATCGCTGGGGCTAATGACCACTACCGCGCTGTTAGAGGTGACCTGGTTGTCGCCGTTGATGACGGCCCCAACCACGCTGCCCAAGCCGCTGTTGCCGGTAATCCTACCTAAGATCGATTCGGCTGCACCGGTAATTAGCGCCCCTTGCAGGGTGCCGCCGCTGACGCTGTTGGTGGCCGCGATCGCGCTCGACTCGGCGTTGATGCTGTAGGTGCGGCCGTTGATCGTCAGATTATCGGCAACAAACTTGGCTGCCGTGATTGACGACCCCCTAATTTCCACCGGCACAATGCGGCCCAGAATGGTGCTGCCCGCCGGTACCAGCACCTGATTCTGGCTATTGCGAATCGGCTCGGTAATTTGCAGGCTAGTGGCCACGGTTTGACCGGGAGCCACCACAATATCCACATCGGCATTGCTGTTGGGGTAGCGCACCGCCAGCTCAGTGCCGCTGGGCACCAATCGGGGCGAGCTGGCGGAGGTGCCGGTGCCGGTACCGGTGCCACTGCCAGGGGTAGTACCGACTCCCACGATATAGCCGTTGGCACTTTGCCCAGATTGCAGCGCAGGCATGCGGCCCTGGGCCACCAGAGCCTGGTAGATAAAGGCCGCCACGTCAGCTCGGGTGGCGGTGCGCTGGGGTTGCAGCGTATCTACGTTGGGATAGTTGACCACCAGGCGGTTTTCGGTGGCGGCTGCCACCGGCCCTTCGCCGTAGCTAGGAATTTGGCCGCGATCGCGGTAGACACCTAGCACTTCGTTGACCGAACCCCGAGGGCTGTAGTCGAGGCCGTTGGCCAGGGCGACAAGGGCCTGCACCCGAGGAATCTGCTGCTCAGGCTGGAACGCGCCGTTGGGGTAGCCCGAGAGAAAACCCTGGCCGTAGGCGTCGGCGATCGCAGCGCTGGCCCAATAATTGCTAGAGACATCGCTAAAGCGAGGCGCGGTGCGATCGAGGGGCTGATCAAAGGCATTGCGCACAATGGCGGCAAACTGGGCGCGGGTCACCGGCTGGTCGGGCCGAAAGGTGCCGTCGGGGAACCCGGCGATGATTTGATCAGCGGCGAGGCTTTCAATAAAAGGCCGCGCCCAGTAGCTTGAACCCACATCAGTAAACTCGGCGGTTTGGGCGGTGGCGGGCAGCGCCAGCCCCATAAACGCTACAGAACCCAGGGCCACAAAGGCAGTGGTTTTGGCAGACAGATTCAGTACGGTGCTCATACTCAACAATTCCTTTAAAAAGCGGGGTGTTATACAGCGGCAATAGAAGGTCAATGGAAGCGGGTGTCATCCACAGCAAAACAGCCCCAAAACCAGCCAAAGCGAGTCAGAGGCAGTGCCACAGAAATGGGCTGGTCTACTAAAGCCGCCTTGGTAGAACCAACAGCTTGGGGGCAAATTTATTCGCTAAACCCTGGGAGCGGGGTTTGGTGTTTAGCCGAGCCAAGGGGTAAATGCACGGGATCCTAGGGAGCAATGCTGTGCTTTTAGTTACAAGACCAACGGCACTGGGCTATTGTTCCCCCTTTTCGGGCCTATTGCCTAAAAACTTGGGTAAATCAGCCTTAGGAGGTAGGGCGATCGCCCTTTTTTGCCCCTCTAGCACAGTCTAGTTATTTCTGCTCCAAAGCACCTGTGCCAACGGAGAGGCTTTGCGCATCGAATTGCCATTACGACCGTTGACTGACGGTCTCTGCCCCTTAGACCGTTCAAAACGGGCTTATCCTAGTGACAACCCCTCGATCAACGCGCGGCGAGCGCTCAACCCACTATGAAAGCTGTTGCCCTGACCCACTACCTGCCCATTGACGACCCAGAATCGCTCTTCGACGCTCGTCTGCCTAAACCTAGCCCCGTCGGCCACGACCTGCTGGTGCGCGTCGAAGCGGTTTCCGTCAACCCCGTTGACACCAAGGTGCGCGCCCCTAAGGATAAAGTCGAAGACACCCCTAAGGTGCTGGGCTACGATGCCGCTGGGGTGGTCGACAGCGTCGGCGATGCTGTGACGCGCTTTAAGCCCGGCGATGCCGTCTACTACGCCGGAGATATTACTCGCCCCGGCTCCAACGCCGAGTTTCAGCTGGTGGATGAGCGCATTGTCGGGACCATGCCCCAGACCCTCTCCTTCGCTGAGGCTGCCGCCCTGCCCCTGACCACCATTACCGCTTGGGAAGCACTGTTTACCCGCCTGGGCATCAATCGGGCCGGAGGCAATCGCGGCCAGTCGATTCTGATTATTGGCGGAGCCGGGGGGGTGGGCTCGATCGCCATTCAGTTAGCCAAACTGGCCGAGTTGGTGGTGATTGCCACCGCATCGCGGCCCCAGTCCCAGGCCTGGGTGCGAGACCTGGGGGCCGACCACGTGGTGGACTACAGCGAAGCGATGATCGAAGAAATGGCCCGTCTGGGCCACCGCGAGGTCGACTTCATCGCTAACTTCAACAACACCGATGCCTACTGGGGCGTGATGGCCGAGCTGATTCGCCCCCAGGGCAAAATTGTCGGCATTGTCGAAAACACCGACCCGCTAGACCTCAATCTGCTAAAAAGCA
The DNA here is from genome assembly GCA_003249105.1 of Leptolyngbya sp. Lineage (GTDB taxonomy): Bacteria > Cyanobacteriota > Cyanobacteriia > Phormidesmidales > Phormidesmidaceae > Nodosilinea. The sequence goes on from QBLT01000315.1 coordinate 4,192, forward strand.
AAAGCGCCACCTTCGCCTGGGAGTTTATGTTTACCCGCTCGATGTACCAAACCGCCGACATGGCCGACCAGGGCCACCTGCTCGACGAGGTGGCAGCGTTGATCGATGCCAAGACAATTCGCACCTCCCTGGGGCAAACGCTGTCGCCCATCAACGCCGCCAACCTGCGTCAGGCCCACGCGCAGATTGAGTCGGGGCGGACAATTGGCAAACTGGTGTTGACGGGCTGGGGGTAGGGTTAGCTCACTGCCCCGATTTATATAATGTAGGCACCCAATCTGCCGATCCCAAAGAGTTCCAATAGGGCGATCGCAGAACTGGGCTACGGTACAGCGATCGCTACCCAATTTCCGGGGCCGCGTGGTGAACAGTCCTCTAGGTTCGAGCCCTACCATCGACTGGGGTGAAGCTCCAGATGTCTCGGTTTTCTTCGGTCGCGAGGCGGAGATTGCCACCCTGTCGCAGTGGGTCGTGGACGATGGCTATCGCCTAGTAGCGGTGTTGGGCATGGGCGGCATGGGCAACACCGCGCTGACGGCCAAGCTGGTTGAAACCCTGGTAGACCTGCCCCAGCCTCCCTTTGAGAGGATAATACTAAATCCGGATAGCATACACCCGAAATGATTAGGTCTGTCATGCGGGCCACCAATGATAGTTGGTTAGGGCTTTAATCTCGGATTGCATCGACAGCAACGTTCGGCAGCGGGCCTCAAGGACATCTTCGAGATCATTGAGGGCGTCAAAGCAGCGGTTGACTAAGGGGTCATCGGCAAGTCGCCAGAGTCGTTCTGCCGGTTGTAACTCGGGTGAGTAAGGCGGTAACCCCTCCAGATGAATGC
>QBLT01000316.1 GCA_003249105.1 Leptolyngbya sp.
TCTCCGCAGTGCTGACCCGGTCAACCTGCCCGCCGCTGGCCCCACCCCCCGTGACATCTACTGGGTCACCCGCAAGCTGATTGAGCGCCAGGCCAGGCTACAGGCCCGTTAATTCCTGTTTCAAGTCGATTCTCTTTTCTAACTGCCCCCTGCCCCATGGTTGAACTCGGTGTACCCCCTGGCATTGTCGCCGCCGAAGCGGCCCTCAGCGTTGAGGGTACAGCTCAGCCGCGCCTGGCCGCCGCTCTGATGGCGTTGACGGTGATGGAAAGCACCGAAGGGCTGTACCGCTGCGAGGCCCGGTTTGGCAACTGGGGCGATCGCGGCGATGGCCCCGACTACCTCTACTTTGATCGCGACCTGCTGGACTTTGGCAAGACTCTCACCGTCACCCTGGGAGCCGGGGCAGAAGAAGCCGCCGTGTTTACCGGCAAAATTAGCGCCCTAGAGGGCCAGTATCTGCCGGGAGAGCCGCCCCAGATTGTGGCCCTGCTAGAGGATGCCGCTCAGGGGCTGCGCCAGACCCGCCGCACCCGCACCTTTGAAGACACTACCGATCACGCTGTGTTTGAGCAGATCGCCCAAGATCACGGCCTGCAGGCCGACATTGATTTAGATGGGCCAATCCACCCGGTGATTGCCCAACTCAACCAGAGCGATCTGGCCTTTGGCCGCGATCGCGCCCGCCGCCTCGCCGCTGAGATCTGGATTGAGGGCACAACGCTGCATGTGCAGGGGCGCAGTAACCGCCAGCAGGGGGGCGACCCGCTCAGCCTGATGTACAACCGAGGGCTGCTGGAGTTTAGCGTGATTGCCGACACGGCCAACCAGCCCACCGAAGTGGTGGTCAGTGGCTGGGATGTGCGGGGCAAGGCCCGGCTGGAGTACGAAGCCAGCGATCGCGCCCTGGGCAGCGAGCTAGGCCGCGACACCAGCGCCGCCACCATCGTGCGAGAGGTGTTTGGCGATCGCGTCGATCGCATTGCCCAAGCAGTGGCCCTCACCAGTGCCGAAACCCAGGCGATTGCCGAGGCCAGCTTCTGCGCCCAGGCCCGCCGCTTTGTGGTGGGCACTGGCAAAGCCCGGGGCGACGCCCGGCTGCGGGTGGGTCGGGCTGTTGTGCTGGAGGGGCTTGGCCCGCTGTTTACGGGCACCTACTACCTCAGTGAGGTGCACCACTGTTTTAGCCGTGGCCCCGGCGGCGGCTACACCACCGAGTTTGTGGTGGAACGACCCGGTATTAGTTCCTAGGAGTGTCTAATGATTGCCAGCCCCCCCAGCTTGCCCGGCTATTTGCCCACGCCGCCCCTCAGCGGTGAGGGCGGCCCCTACTACGGGGTCTACGTCGGCCTGGTCACCGATGTGCAAGACCCCAACGGCCAGGGCCGGGTGCGGGTACGCTTGCCCTGGACTACTGACCCCGACGGCGACCCCTTTGAGATTTGGGCGCGGGTGGCCACGGTGATGGCAGGGGGCGATCGCGGCACCTGGTTTATCCCCGAGCCCGACGACGAAGTGATCCTCGCCTTTGAGGGGGGCTGCCCCTGGTCGCCCATCGTGGTGGGGGCAGTGTGGAACGGGGTTGACACCCCACCCGAGTCAATGGATGGCAACAACAATATCCGCTCCATCACCTCCCGCAGCGGCATTCGCGTCACCTTTGACGACACCGATGGCGGGGTGCAGTTCACCGTCGAGTCCCCCGGCGGTCAAAAAATTGTCTGCGCTGACACCCCCGCCACCATCGACATGACTGACAGCAACGGCAACCAGGTCACCCTTGACAGTGCGGGTATTACCCTCAGCGCCAGCGCCAACGTCACCATCAACGCCACCATGCTGAAGGTCTCTGCGAGCATGGTCACCGTCGATGCGGGCATAAGCAAATTTAGCGGCGTGGTGCAGTCTGACACCAACATCACCAACACCACCATCAGCACCACCTACACCCCAGGAGCCGGCAACATATGGTAGTTACCCCCCGCGTCTTACGGCAAACCTTTCCGGGGCATCACCCCGTGCAGTGGCGCACGGCATCGCCACTGTGGGATGTGCTTCAGTCCCCAGCTAACAACCCAGTCTTTGCCCAGCCAGCTCTGCTGCGCTTCACTACCGATACCTTCATGGACGACTTCCTGACGGTGGCAACGGCAAGTCCCACTCGCCTCTGGGAATGGCAAGTCCAGAAGGAAACCTGGCGAAAACCCGCGCCTATTCCACCATTGCGCTTGGCCCCTGGGCAACCACCAACGCCCCTACCCACCACTGCCCGTCTTCCAGAGGAACCTACCCTCCAGGATGAACCCCTGAAGCTTTACCAATCCGTTCATCAACGCTACTACCTGGTGGTGGCAAGTCTGGTTTGCCGCATTCCTGGCCTGCCCGATAAAACCTTGAAAAGTGCCCAGGGCGAAACGGTATCCTTTGTCCTGCGTCGCTTGATGCAGGATAGCAATGGCCTGAGGGAACATGCCTTTGTGAATGGATTCTGGCAATCGGTAACCCCCGGTCAAGAGGAAACCTTGAGGGCAGAAGAACTAACCTTTCCGATGTTCCCAGCCACCTATACCCACGCCTCCCAGGGCTATGGCCGACGCATGTTTTCTGGCCTGGTGCCCGTCTCCAATCGAGAGGCGTTTGTAAATGCGGGTCGTCAGGCGGCTGCCTCGACGGCAACCGCCTCTGAGACCGTAGCCGAACGGCGTGATCGCCTCCTCACCGTTCTCAGCATGGATATTGTTGCCCCCTGGCGCAATATAAATCAACTTGGTAGCCAGGAAGACCGAAACTTACTGCAAAGTTGGGCAGATATTGAAGTGTCAGATCGCGATGACTTGCTAGCTAGCGTCCACCTGGCTCAGGATAAGCTGCAAACAACGTCCTGGTATGTTTTGCTCGATCTTGCGAATTACCTGCGGGAGTATCTGCCCCCTGCTTGGAATTGGGTAGAGAACTCTCCTGATGCCGTTGCTCCGGTTGGGACTCCTGGCAAAGCTCTGCTGGATGTCCTTCGCACTACCACCTTTAAACCCGAAACCAGCGAGAACTCTGACAGCCTGACCGTACTCCAACGCAAGTTTCAGGGAGTTCCCATTAATGCCCCAGGCGGTACTACTGGTAGAACTAGCCTTGCTAGAGCTTTAAGGGATGCCTACGCTGCGCGTCAGCACCTGGAAAATGCCACAGCCTCCTACGATTATGAAGAACCTGCCGGATGGCCTGCAACCCTGTTTCTTCTCTGTGGGGATGGAGTTCGCAGTTTAGTTGAAGGGACGATCAACAATCTAGAGGACATCAATGCTTTGGGATTAGTTGAACCCATTCGGGACGCTTTCTCTGAACTTCCCCCTGGTGAAGACAAACGGCTACCCCTGGTGCCATCCGCCCCATCTCTCATTGATAGCCTCGAAGAATCTGACTACCGCAACGACCAGTTTCTCATCCGCTGCGTTTACCAGCGCCCCAACTGCCCACCAACGGTGCATCCCACGGTGGTCAGCCAACCCACCCAAGCCTTTCAACTAGCCTCTTACTTTGACCCCGATGCTCCGGCGCGACCCATTCGCATTGCCATGCCTATCGACACCAGCCCTGGCGGTCTGCGGAAGTTTGCCAAAAACACGATGTTCGTCATGTCTGACTCCTTGGCTTGCCAGGTGGAAAAAGCGCGGGATCTCACCTTTGGCGATTTAGTGCTGTCGGTGTTGCCCTGGCCCTTTCACAAAAACTTTGACGCCAATGCTGGAAATTGCGCTTCGGGTACCCTTAACTTCGGCAAAATCTGCACCCTGTCGATTCCCATCATTACGATTTGTGCGCTGATTTTGCTGATTATTATCGTCTCCCTGCTCGACCTCATCTTCAAGTGGGTGCCCTTCCTGATTTTCTGTCTGCCGCTGCCGGGGCTGAAAGCAAAACCCAATGCACCGTCGGGAGGGGGGAGCTAATGGATGCTGGCAAGCTGTTTGGTCGCAGTATCGCCTTTCCGCCCCGCATTGGGGCCGATGGGCACATGGCCTGGTCAGAGGGGCCGCAGAACATCCGCGAGTCGATTCAGATCATTCTGCAAACGGAGGTGGGGGAGCGGCTGATGCTGCGACCTTTTGGGGCAGGGCTGGGGCAGTTTTTGTTTGAGCCCAACACCACCGCCAACCGCAGTCTGATTCAAGAACGGGTCGAAAATGCCCTGCGCCTGTGGGAGCCGCGCATTCGCCTGCGGCAGGTGCGGGTGGAGGCCGATCCGCAGGATCCGAAGCAGGTGATCATCACCCTCGACTACGGACTGGTGGCCACCGGGGTAGGCGAACGCTTGGCCCTCACCGTCAATTTGGGAAGCTAGAGGAACCGCGCTATGCCGATCAATCTGCCCAACCTCGACGATCGCACCTACGCCGACATTCTGCGCGATGCCCTGGCCAGAATTCCGGTGCACAACCCGGAGTGGACAAATTTCAACGACAGCGATCCGGGGGTGACGATCATCCAGCTGTTCGCCTTTATGACCGAGAGCATTCTCTACCGGGCGAACCAGATTCCAGAGCGCAATCGGCTAAAGTTTTTGCAGCTGTTGGGCCTGCCCCTGGCCCCCGCTGCCGCTGCCCGAGGTTTTGTCACCCTGACCAATGAGCGGGGGGCGCTGACCACCCACACCCTTGAGCCCGATCTCGATGTGCGGGCCGGGCAGGTGCGCTTTCTCACCACCCAGGGCTTAGATGTCTTGCCCATCACCGCTCAGCTGTTTTACAAGCGCCCGGTGGAGACCACCGCCGAGCAAGCCACCCTCTATAAGCAGCTCTACGACGATTTGCTGGGCAACAACCAGGCACCGGCCTTTTACGATACGGCCCCCATGCCCCTCCCCGCCGCCGATGGCAGCCTGCCCGCCCTCGACCTGGCCACCACGGTGGATGGCTGCCTGTGGATCGCGCTGCTG
>QBLT01000317.1 GCA_003249105.1 Leptolyngbya sp.
GTAGGAGGGCAGGGGAGATGGGTTGCTGCTGGTGTAATGGCTTTACAGGCGCAGGGGGCGAAGTCGTAGTGGGCACTGCCCACCATTGGAGAAACTACTTTCCAGAAGACTCTTTATCCAATGGGGAACTTGGGTTTGAAGATGCGGTAGCGGAGACTGTAGCCGGTGAGCACTAGGGCGGCGATGCCGAGGGTGCCGAGGGCGATCGCGTTGGGCAACCAGAAGGTGGCATCAATTGTTGTAATTTCGCCAGGCTCAAGCGACCAGGTGGCCCCGGTGACATCTTGCTGGGTAGGTGGGGTGGCGGTAGGGGCAAGTTCTGCTAGGCCCCAGGGCACTTGCAGGCGAAAGTGCAGGTCTGCCCAGGGGAATGAATCGGCCAAATCATCGCCGTTGGGTGGGAGCTGGCGCAGGTCGATGCGGTAGGTGAGGTGGGTGCGGCTGGCTAGCAGCCAGTTGGTTTGGTCGATGGCGAGGGCAAAGGGGACGGGTTCCCAGCCGGGCAGTTGTAGGTAGGTGGGGCGGTCTGCCGGCGACGGTTCTTCGGCAGAGACGGATTCTATTTTTGGGGAGACGGCGGCAAAGAGCTGGCGAAAGCGATCGCCCAGGTCAGCCGCCGTCCCAAAGGGTACGGTGAGGGTGAGGGTCTGCGGGCTCTGGCTGAGCTGGCCACCGAGGGGGCGCGATCGCACCTTTAGCTCCTCTAGCCAGGGTTCGAGGGTGAGCTGGGCCAGGGCGGCACCGCGATCGCTCAAATCGATCGTTTGGGAAATCTGGCCGTGGCTCTGGTGGTCAAAGCGCAGGGTGAGGTCGTAGCGCAGGCAGCCGCTCAGCAGCAGGGGCAGCAGTAGCAGCAGCGTTCCCCGGAGGATTACTCGTTTCGAGTCGATGCCCGTTTCTAGGATGCCGCAGACTTTACGCTTTGCGAATCGCCTCAGCATGCTGCGAACGAATTGCATTGGCCTGTGATCAACCCCAGCGTTCTGTGCCAAAATCACTCCAAAAATCAATCTTTGTGGGCAGTTCCGTAGCTCTGGCCAAGGCTATACCATTAAAGCCATAGATCCAACGGTAGCCGGTGGCGTTGTATGACTGACCTCTCTACAGATTCTAAGACCGCCTGGCATACGGTTGGCATTGACCAGGCCCTCAGCCAGTTAGACAGCAATGGCGACACTGGCCTCACAGCGCAATCGGTGATTGATCGCCGCCGCCAGTACGGCCCCAACGAGCTAGAAGAAGTCGGGGGCCGCCCCGCCTGGAGCATTTTGCTCGACCAGTTCACCAATATCATGCTGCTGATGCTGATTGCGGTGGCGGTGGTGTCGGGGGTGCTCTCCTATAGAAATCAAGAATTTCCTAAGGATGCGATCGCGATTTTTGCGATCGTCATTCTCAATGGCGTGCTGGGCTACCTGCAAGAGAGCCGGGCCGAGAAAGCCCTTGCCGCCCTGAAGCAAATGGCGTCGCCCAGCGTGCGGGTGCAGCGCGACGGTCGCCTGCAAGAGGTGCCCTCCCAAGACCTGGTGCCCGGCGACATTATGCTGCTGGAGGCGGGTGATCAGGTGGCCGCCGACGGTCGTTTGCTAGAGGCCAGCAACCTTCAGCTGCGCGAGTCGGCCCTGACTGGCGAGGCCCAGGGGGTCAACAAACAGGCCACCCGCACCCTGGCGGCGGAGACGGGCCTGGCCGATCGCAAGAACCTGGTATATCAGGGCACCGAGGTAGTGCAGGGGCGGGGTCGCGTGCTGATCACCGGCACCGGCATGAAGACCGAGCTGGGCCGCATTGCCGCCATGCTGCAAGGGGTCGAAACCGAGCCCACTCCGCTCCAGCAGCGCATGACCCAGCTGGGCAATGTGCTGGTCACCGGATCGCTGACCCTGGTGGCGATCGTGGTGGGCGCTGGCGTGTTTTTTGGTGGCTGGGGAGCGTTTGAACGGCTACTGGAGGTAGCCCTCAGTATGGCGGTGGCGGTGGTGCCCGAGGGTCTGCCAGCGGTGATTACCGTCACCCTGGCCATTGGCACCCAGCGCATGGTGCGCCGCCAGGCCCTAATTCGTCGCCTGCCTGCGGTCGAAACCCTGGGTTCTGTCACCACCATTTGCTCTGACAAAACCGGCACCCTGACCCAAAACAAAATGGTGGTGCAGCAGGTGCGCACCCTCTCCCAAGCGCTGCAAGTGACTGGGGAAGGCTACGCCCCCGAGGGAGAATTTATCGGCGAAGGACAACCCGTAGACCCTCGCCAGGTGGCCGATGTCGGTCTGCTGCTGGTGGATGGCCTGCTGTGCAACGATTCGGTGCTGCAAAAGGAGGCGGGCGACTGGGCGATTATGGGCGACCCCACCGAGGGTGCCCTGGTGGTGATGGCGGCTAAAAGCGGCCTCGATCGCCATCGCCTGGGCAACGAGTTGCAGCGGGTGGCAGAGTTTCCGTTCTCCTCAGAGCGCAAGCGCATGAGCGTGGTGTTTAGCGGCGTGGATGCCCTGGCCGCCGATCTGACGCTGCCCGAAGCCCTCGCCAGCGCCCCCTACCTAATGCTGGCCAAGGGGTCGCCCGAGATGCTTCTAGAATGCTGCACCCACGGTTTGAAGGGAACCGAGCAGTTTGAGCTGGATCAGGAGACGCGATCGCGCATTCTAGACAGCAGCGCCGCCATGGCCGCCCAGGGGCTGCGGGTGCTGGGCTTTGCCTATCGCCCTATCACCACCGTGCCCGACGAAGGCGATCCCGATCGGGCTGAGCGCGATCTGGTGTGGCTGGGTTTAGTGGGTATGATCGATGCCCTGCGTCCTGAGGTACGCGCCGCCGTGCAGCGCTGTCGGGCCGCAGGCATTCGTCCGATGATGATTACTGGCGACCACCAGCTGACCGCCATGGCGATCGCCCAAGACCTGGGCATTGCCGATGCCGAGGCTAAATCCCTCAGCGGTGCTGACCTAGAGGCCATGGGCCAGGCGGAGCTAGAGGCGGCGGTAAAGGAGGTCAACATCTACGCCCGCGTATCACCCGAGCACAAGCTGCGGATTGTCAAAGCCCTGCAAAAAGACCACCAGATCGTCGCTATGACCGGCGACGGCGTCAACGATGCTCCGGCGCTCAAGCAGGCCGAAATTGGCATTGCCATGGGCATTACCGGCACCGATGTCAGCAAAGAGGCCAGCGACATGGTGCTGCTCGACGACAACTTTGCCACTATCGTCGCCGCCACCGAAGAGGGCCGGGTGGTCTACACCAACATTCGCCGGTTTGTGAAATACATTCTTGGCTCCAACATTGGTGAATTGCTCACCATTGCTCTGTCGCCGCTGATTTTGCCGATTTTAGATGTGCCCCTCAGCCCGCTGCAAATTCTGTGGATGAACCTGGTTACTGATGGCTTTCCCGCTCTGGCCCTGGCGGTAGAACCGGCCGAACCCGACGTGATGGAGCGCCCTCCCCACGATCCCCAGGAGGGCATTTTTGCCCGGGGCTTGGGGGCCTACATGCTGCGCATCGGCATTGTGTTTGCCATTATCTCGGTTTCGATGATGGTGTGGGCCTACCAGCACGCCCAGCAGGGCGGCGACCCCGATCGCTGGAAGACAATGGTGTTTACTACCCTCTGTCTGGCTCAGATGGGCCATGCGATCGCCGTGCGCTCCAACACGCGCCTCACGATAGAAATGTCGCCATGGTCAAACCCATTTGTGCTGGGGGCAGTGATTCTCACCTGCGTGCTCCAGCTCATGCTGATCTACGTCGAGCCCCTGCGAAATTTCTTCGGCACCCACCTGCTCAGCTCGAAGGAACTGCTGATCTGCTTTGGCTTTAGCACCCTGCTATTTGTCTGGGTCGAAGCCGAAAAAATCTACCGCCGCATCCGAGGCAAAGTCGTGCGGGACTAGCGTTATTGACTCAATCACCCCTTGATATCGTGAGCCTTACCAAGGCCTTTGTCTATCCGACTGGCTTCACTAAAGCTCCACTAAAATAGCAGTGAGTCTCCCTCCATCTTTTGGATATGTTCAGCACCACCGTCACCGTCACCGGGCAAATCATTAGGCCTAGGGGAGCCTTGTTAGCGCCATCGGGGCCAGTGTTGTCCATTGCCGTAGGGCCACAAAATCTGGGCTACAGTGCCCCTTCGACCTGGGCGTTGAAGCCGTAGACCCGTCGCTCCCCAGCCAGGGGTACCAGCGTCACATCGCGCTCGTCGCCCGGCTCAAACCGCACCGCCGTACCGGCGGGGATATCGAGCCGCATCCCCCGCGCCCGATCGCGCTCAAAGCTCAGTGCCCCGTTCACCTCAAAAAAGTGAAAGTGGGAGCCGACCTGTATGGGGCGATCGCCCGTATTGGCCACCGTCAGGGTCACGGTTGCTTTGCCCGCGTTTAGCTCAATTTCGCCCTCGGCGGGCAGCAGTTCTCCGGGGATCATGTCGGGCCTCCTAGGTTGGCAATGAGATCTTGGCGCTTTTGCTGAAGCGATCGCTCCACTCTGGGCAGGGTTTCCTCTAGCTCACGGCGGGCTACGCCCTCGGGCTCAGCCTCCAGCAGGTGGTTGAGGGCCATCAGGTGGGCTGTGTCGAGGGCAGTTTCTGCTGGCACCTTAACGGTGGGAATCACCCCTGTACCATCCCAGTTTTTGCCGGTGGTGGGGTTGATCGCCTGACCCGTGGGCATAAATACCCAAAAGTGATCGTGCAGCCGAAAGCCGCACCCCGGATTGGCCCCGCCTCGCGTGGTTTCGCCCACCACGGCTCCGCGCTTCAGCACTTGCAGGTTGTAGGCAAACTCCTCCGCCGCCGAAAAGGTTTCAGGGCTGGTGAGGGCAAAGACCGGCTTGTCGAGGTAGCGCTGCCCCGGCACGTAGGGCACCGTCCACCACTGGTGGGTTTCATCGGTCTCGCTCCAGTACAGGTCGTTGAGG
>QBLT01000318.1 GCA_003249105.1 Leptolyngbya sp.
CCCATCTCCCCCACCTTTCTCACCTCCTCCACCCCTCAATCCGCTGCATCCAGCAACCCCACCTGCACCAAATCTCCTATCTCATTAAGAGTTACTACAACAGCTTGCCCAGAGCCGGGCGCTACTCCAGTGAGAGCAGTGATGTTGACCTAATGGGTAACCATGACAATGACGCCCCGGTTGGGTTGGCGGCGGAGATAGTCTTGAATCTTGGGCGATGGGTTGAGCCGCTGGCCATTGCAAAACAGACTGATCGAGATCACATTCTCACCTTACTAACATCACCAGAGCAAAGGGAGCCTATCACCACGGGCATCGGCCTTTAGAGGGATATTACTTATGTCGCTTGAAAACCCCCGTCATGGCCCCTGCCCCTACGCTTTCTGCTCAAACCAAACTTCTCCCTGGGGACGATCGCATCCAAACCAGCCTGCATCGTTTTGCCACCGCTGCCGCCGCCGTAGTCGCACTCTCGGCTATGGCCAGTGGCGCATCGGGTAGCACCGCCGGCATCCCCAACGGCACCTATCTCTACGGCGAGTCGCCGGTTGCCAATACTGTCGGGGCCGTCTACTTTGTATTTGAAGCTCAGGAAGGCCGCCTGAACGGGGCTCTCTATCAGCCCGCGTCGTCCTTTGACTGTGTGCGCGGCACGGTGGGCAACGGTGCCCTCGACCTGGTGATCACCGATGCCTACGACCAGAGCGAATCGAGCTATTCGGTAGCGATGGTGGCCGATGCCAATATCGCCAGCAGCGGCGGTGGGGCCGGAGTCACTGAGCTAGAGGGGATGCATGCGATCGCCACCCTCTCTGAGCTAGACCAGCAACTGCTGGCTGCCTGCAACCAGCGCTAGAACCAGAGCCAGATTGTAAAATCAGGCTAAGAGGTTGTTTGAAAGGGTTACTCTAGGTGCAATTCACGGTCAGAAGACTGTGAGATCAATGGCTCTGAACAGCCGTAGCCGCCCCTATGGGTGTAACGTAAAACGCTCTTTGGCTTTTCAAACATTCTCTCAAAGAGAATCATCAAATAAAGCTGCCAGATTCTGGTAACCACTCACCACTCTAAGTACTTCGATATCATCGTTGAGCAAGCGATAAAAAATAAGGTACTGCTCGTAGGACAGACTGCGTGAACCAGGGTAGAGTTCATCTCGTTTGCGTCCAATTTAAGAAAATTGGGCAATCCGCTGAAGGGTTGAATCAATACCACTCAGGAACTGTTCGGCACGATCCAAACCGTTTTGGGTGGCAAGATAGTCTGCGATCGCTTCAATATCTCGACTGGCACGAGGTGTAATTCGACAAACTCGGCTCATGATCCAGTGTGGCGATCGCGTAGGCGCTGACGAATGGCTGCAATTTCGCTGGTAGCATCTAGAAGGTCTCCCCGCTCGGCTTCCAACACTCCAAGCATCACTTCACGCTGCAATTCTTCAAATCGCCCTTGATAAATCTGTTCCTGCTCTGCCAGTATCCGTAAGCCCGCCAGCATCATCTCATCAAGCGAGGTGTACTTCCCACTGGCAATTTGGCGATCGGCAAACTGCTGTAAATCCAGTGGCAGAGGTAAGGTCATGATCGTGTCTGCGGGAAGAGGACGAATACCTGCAAGCTTAGCTCATGTGGGCGATCGCCGAGGGTGGCAGAAGTGCTTGGAGGAGCACTATGCAGAGTTGAAGGGGCATCGGGTCCTGTGGCGACTGGCACCGACGCTTGGCCGTACTGATGTGCTAGATAACCTTCAAGCGTCGAAACGAGCTAATAGATTATTCAGCTTGCCTCCAAAACCACAAAGGGCGGCGAGGATATCCTCGCCGCCCTTTGTCTTGTGTCTAACCCCTTACAGGTCAGACCTTAGTAGCGGTAGCCGCTGCTGGTAGCACCGGGCTTGTGCACGATGAAGCTAGCGATCTGGCACTGCTTGACGTTGTCAAAACCCACTACGCGGATGTAGCAGTTGGAGTACTCAGAACGGCAGGCCTGCACTTCGCTCAGCACTTCTTGGGTAGAGGTGGCATTGAACAGGGGCAGCTTCCACATCGTCCAGTAGTACTCCTCGGGGTTCGAGGCTTCGTTGAACTCAATGGCGGGGAAATAGCCCTGCTTGAGAATGTAGGCAATTTGCCGCTCGATCTGGGCGTCGGTGAGCGGGGGCAAGTAGGACATCGTTTCAAAACGACGCTCTTTGGGCAGAGTTTTCATAGGTCCTCGTTAGGTTAACTAGGGTGCGATCGGCTGACGCCGTGAACTAAACAAATGAGCAACAGAGTTGAGATTAATCGCCTACTCAGGGGAGGGGTCAGCATCAGCCGCAGATTCTTGCGGGACATCGGCGTCCTCAACAAATTCTGAATCCACAGTGTGTTCGGCATCTCCGAGCTGAGTAATGCGCTCTAAATGCTGGCGGCGGTGTTCCATATTGGCCTGCTGGATGCTGGTGACGACCATTTCCGGCAAAAACTCGCAGATACCCTCTGCAATGTGCTGCCGCACGGTCATCACCCGGATTGCCAGGTCTGGGCTTTCGGTTAGTAGGGCGCTCAGGTAGGCTTCGCCATCCTGAAGCGCCTCTTTGGTCGAGAACCCATTGAGCCAATAGGCGCGGGCGGGGTTGGTTTCCTTGAGCTGGTTCAGCACCGTTTTTACAGCCTGAAACGTCAGGTAGCTAGTGAGCACCTTAGCGGTGTCTTTAGCCGTTTGCTTAAGGTCCATCGGTGTCTCTCGAACGATTGACGTAGACCCCGCCCGTGGGGAAGTTGGTAGCCCTGATCTAAGCCCGAACGGTTTGAAGATTCGGTAACTTGTGCAGCATTTTCAAGGAATCTTGAAACCCTGCGAATCGGTGGACTGACCAACGCGCCCTAGGCCGCTCCGTAGCGGGTACCGCAGCACCCGCCAGGCACTTAGATGGTGTCAACGGTGTCAAACTCGAACTTGATTTCCTTCCACAGTTCGCAGGCGGCGGCCAGTTCGGGCGACCACTTGCAGGCTTCGCGGATGATGTCGCCACCTTCGCGGGCCAGGTCGCGGCCTTCGTTACGGGCCTGAACGCAGGCTTCTAGAGCTACGCGGTTAGCGGTAGCACCAGGCGCATTACCCCAGGGGTGGCCCAGAGTACCACCACCAAACTGCAGCACGGAGTCGTCGCCGAAGATTTCCACCAGGGCGGGCATGTGCCACACGTGGATACCACCGGAGGCCACAGCCATGACGCCGCCCATGGAAGCCCAGTCTTGGGTGAAGTAGATACCGCGAGACTTGTCTTGCTCGATGTAGTTTTCGCGCAGCAGGTCAACGAAGCCCAGAGTACCGGCGCGATCGCCCTCTAGTTTGCCCACAACGGTACCGGTGTGGATGTGGTCACCACCAGACATGCGCAGGCACTTGGCCAGCACGCGGAAGTGGATACCGTGGTTCTTCTGGCGGTCGATAACAGCGTGCATAGCGCGGTGAATGTGCAGCAACACACCGTTGTCGCGGCACCAGTGAGCCAGGCTGGTGTTGGCGGTAAAGCCACCGGTCAAGAAGTCGTGCATGATGATGGGCATGTCGAGTTCTTTGGCGTACTCGGCCCGCTTGATCATCTCTTCGCAGGTGGCGGCGGTGACGTTGAGGTAGTGACCCTTGATCTCACCGGTTTCAGCCTGGGACTTGTGGATGGCGTCAGCCACAAACAGGAAGCGATCGCGCCAGCGCTGGAAGGGCTGGGAGTTGATGTTCTCGTCGTCTTTGGTGAAGTCAAGACCACCGCGCAGGCACTCGTACACGGCGCGGCCGTAGTTCTTAGCTGACAGACCCAGCTTGGGCTTGATGGTGCAGCCCAGCAGGGGACGACCGTACTTATTGAGGCGATCGCGCTCTACCTGAATGCCGTGGGGAGGCCCCTGGAAGGTCTTGAGGTAGGCCACGGGAATGCGCAGGTCTTCGAGACGCAGGGCGCGCAGGGCTTTGAAACCAAATACGTTACCCACCAGGGAGGTCAGCAGGTTGGTGACCGAGCCTTCCTCGAACAGGTCGAGGGGGTAAGCCACGTAGCAGATGTACTGGTTGTCTTCGCCGGGCACGGGCTCGATGTCGTAGCAGCGACCCTTGTACCGATCCATGTCGGTCAAGAGGTCGGTCCACACCGTGGTCCAGGTACCAGTAGACGATTCAGCGGCCACAGCGGCGGCGCACTCTTCGGGCGGCACGCCGGGCTGGGGGGTCATCCGAAACGCCGCCAGGATATCGGTATCCTTGGGCGTGTAGTCCGGCGTGTAGTAGGTCAGTTTGTAGTCCTTAACCCCGGCGCTGTAGCCAGCTTTTGATTGAGTCGTTGTCTGAGAGTAAGACATGTCTCCCTTCCTGTGAATCTAATGAAATCCCTCAAGCGAACCTTTACAGCCCAGCCACACACAAATAAGCTTCCTCAGTGAAGGAAGCCTTTGCTCAGCCTAAGCCCCGGTCAGCCCACGCAAATTTAGACGAGTAGAAATACCAAAGCCCCCCTCAAGACGGCTGCCCTTTGAGCGCTTTTAGTATTTTTAATTACCGTATGGTTAGCATACTATCAGCGATCGGATAAGTTTAATTTTGGAAGATCTGTATACATTCATAACTAAAAACTATGAATCAAGGTGAACCAAGGTGTGGGTTTCTCAAGTTCCTTGAAGCAGACTTGGTTCTATGCCCCAACAGTGCTGATCGACAAAATCTATCCAGAGACTCCGCTCCCTGAAATTGTCGATATACTGTAACGCTTGAGGTGCCCAAACCCTTGATGGGTGATTCATTAGGGGCTATTGCACGCCACCGCAAACCGTGGGGAGAGATTATGTTAAGCCTGCTGGTTCTATCGTCGCTAACGCTGTCATCGGGAAGTCTTTACCAGCCGTCCCTTACCCTCGGGGAAGCCGCGCCCCATTCACCC
>QBLT01000319.1 GCA_003249105.1 Leptolyngbya sp.
GCCAATGACTCTCTACGCCTATATTCTAGACATCATCCTTTAACTGACCAGTGCCGACGCAATGTAACAGTGCGCTAAGGGTTTCATATTGCTCACTGGCAATGCGGTAGCGATATTTTAGTTTTTTTACGAGAACCGCTCACCCCGAAAATAGCCGCATCCATCCTTCTGTAAGGACTATGATGTTGATGCATGGACTGAAACGAATCCCGCCATCTCGATAGACAAGCTTTGAGAAGCGCACTTGCTCTGCAGAAGTAAGTCGCTGCAATTGCTTGGTCAAAACCCAGACTCCAGAGGAAGTCCGGTTTAGATCTAGCGACATCAATTCCGGAACAGAGACACTAATTCCGGAACAATGTCAAATAATTCCGGAACGTACAGCGACACTAGAGTGTTAGCGACGACAGCTAAACCGTTACTCGACAGTTTTAGAAGAATCGGGATGGCGGGATTCGAACCCACGGCCCCTTCGTCCCGAACGAAGTTCAGAAAATCTTCTAATCCCTTCTGCCCCTCGATTATAGCGGTTCTCAATAAACCGTCCTACCAATTTCCTACCGCAATCGGCCCAGAGGTGTGCTCGGCAATGAGGATGGACGAGCAAAGGCAGACACTTTTTTTGGGATTGCTCCCGACAGCTGGTTCTAGGATCGCAGCGCGTGTCGGTTAGCTATCTACTGATTTACAGAACTGGCTGCTAGGGCTTGCACCATTTCCAGCGGTACCTGTTCAGCCCGAATCAGTGACAGGTTTGCCTTCAGGCTGGTGACCTCCCCAGCACGGATCGCGAAGAACTCGCCGACCTGTTGGTTGGCCAGCTTGCTGGTGACGTCTGTCTTGGCTTCGCTGAGCATAGGCTTCAGCTTGTTGAGGGCGGTGTTTTCCTTCACCTTGCCGACAAACCAGGACGAGATTTGATCTCGACATCGGTAGTCCAGATCTCCAGGGCTCTGGGTCGCAAGCAAAATGCCTAGCCCAGCGGATCGGGCTCGTTTCAGCAGACTTTCCATCGGCTCTTTAGTCGAAGGTTTGCCCTGGGCGGGCAGGTACAGATCGGCCTCATCAAACAACACCACCGCCTGGAGCTGGCCTGAGGGATGCCGCTGGGCATAGCGGTTGAGATTGAGCAAAAACTGCGATACCCAAAACAGAATGCTGGCGTTGTCGCCTAGGCTGCCCAGATTGATCACCGATAGCCGGGTCTTCTGGGGGTGAGACGAGGCCAACAGCTGCTCGGTGGAGAGTTGTTCGCACTGAGGATTGAAGAGGTGCCCGGCCATCAGGCTGAGGGTCTGGAGGTCTTCCGCCAGCTTTTTGCAGTGCTTCGGGTCTAACACCCCGATCGCATTCACCAGTAGTGGATCCTGCTCGGCGATGAATGAAATCAGCCGGTCGATGCTGAGGGGGTTATCGGTCTGGAGGGTGCTGAGCACGGCGATCGCCTGCCCCAAAACCGCCATCCGGGTTTTATCTAGCCCCGCCGCTTTGTAGCCCATAATGCCGCCCAGGGCGGCGGCGCAGTAGTTGGCCATTTGCTGCCGCTCAGCGCTGGGCAGTTCTCCCAGGCCCGGCGGGGTGATGGCAATGCTCAGTGGTCGCCCGGCATTTCCCAGGGTGCCAGGGGTGTAGACCGCGATATCGATATGGTCACGCAGCAGTTGACGGTAGGCCATCAGTCGAGGATTGTTAGTGGGCTGCTCCCAAGCCTCGGGGTTGGCGTAGCTGCATAGATCGCCTTTGCGATCAAGCAGAATGGCGGGCACGCCCCGTAGCAGCAGTTGTTCGATCAAGGTCAGGGCCAGGGTAGTTTTACCGCTGCCCGAGCCCCCCAGAAACGCGGCGTGACGCACCAGCGCTTCCCGAGGCAGATCAACTGGAGTCGGCACTGCGGAGCGAGTTTGGCCCAAGGGAATATCTGACGCTGGTTCAGGTAAGGTCGGTTCAGCCTCAAAGTTGAGAATTGGTTTTGGCGTGTCTTCAGGAGCATTATCCCCAGGCTTTATGGCTGGCGACTGAGGTGCTGGTGGGGTCGGCGGAGGCTGGCTGCTGGACGCGGAACCGGCGACATTCTTCAGGCTGGCCAAATCCAAGATGCGCTGGAGTGAGGGCAATTGCGACAGGGGTTTCTCGGCCTGGAGCCAGGCGGGGTACTCGGGGCGATCGCCGTACTGCTGCTCGAAGCTCTGAATCGCCAGCATTGTGCGCCAGTCAGAGTCGGCCACCTGAGCGCGACGGCCTCCTTGACTAAGAAAGGTACCAATCTGCTGAGCAATCTGGGTTCGAGGATTGTTGGGAAACTCTGTGGTGCGTAGGGCAACGGGGATGCGATCACCAGCGTTTTGCTGAAGCTCTCGGATTTGCCTAGCCAAAGCACCTCCCCTTGCGTGTTTTTGACACAGACTCAGCAGTAACGATTCCTGGGTGGCATTCGGCTCCAGGTGTAGGTCTGTGGTCAGATAGTCTTCATCGATCTGGGTAGTGAAGTGGCAACCATTGCCTAGTTCTTGCCCACAGCGCTGGATGCTATTACCCATGAGGTGAAGCAGGTCGCGGTCGTCGTCGGGAGGCTCAAAGCTCCCCGCTAGGTGGTCGTTCCAATGCTGGCTCAGCTCATAGTCTTCTGGAGGTTTCGACCCATTATCAGACCCCGAAGAAGTGTCATCTAGGTCGGGTAATTGCCCTGTCGTGATGCTTTTTTCTCGCTGACGGCGACACCATTCCAAGACATCGCGAGTTGTCTGACCCGCTAGCTTCTCGGCGATAGAGTCAGGGAAGGGATATAACGCCTCGTCACTGTTGACTGATACTTCTGCCAATTCGTAAAGATTTTGCAGTCGCCGAGAGAGAATTTGCCTGACTTCATTTTCTGAACGCCGGGCACTGAGACTTATAGGGGTTGGATCTTGCTCTAGGCGATCAAGATGGGATTTTGGCAGGTGTTGTTTCAACAAATCGTAAAAGCTCTCTAGGCAGGAGAGCACGACAATGACGTTGGGGATCTCAGCTAACGTAACGATGGTCTGAACAGCACGCCGGAAACGCTGACCAGCTTCATCCATACTGTGAATATCTTCGAGCTGGTCTAGGCAGACCACAAAGGCCCCGCCCGTAACCGCTTGAATCAGAAAGGCAAAAGACCGCAGCATCCGCAGGGGATCATCATCGTGATCGCGGCCAACTACCCCACCTAAAACTTTACTGTCGTAGGGTGTTAGGGATTCGCACCGCAGTAATTTAAGGACTTTAGCGCTGATAGCAGGCTGGCCAGGTTGCAGGTATAGCAGCGCTCGAATAACGTCGATATCAACCCCATTAAACTGTGACAGGGCAATCACGCGATCGGCGATTGGGTAGATTAAATCGATTAGCTCTTCCTGGGATAGATCGTCTTCTTTCAATAGAGCAAGTTCATTAGGCGTAACGACTCCTGAACTTTCAGCTAGTGCATTAGAAAACTCAATCAGTCCAGTTTTTGGCCCAAAGGGTTCGTAGTAGGGCTTATCGAAAGAATCGATGGTATTTCTCAGCACATACCGAGCATAGTTCGACACCGCAGAGGTCATCTGCATGTAGCTAAAGAAGCCCTTCTGTTGTTCGTGGGTTTGATTGCGAAAAAACCGCATCAAATGAGTTTTACCCGCCCCCGACTCTCCCAACAGCAATAGGATGCGGCCTGAATCGCTAGCGGCAGAACTATCGGCTCGATTTAGCAACTGTTCGTAGGCTAAGCGAGCTTCTGGATGAATGGTGTCAACGTCATATAGGTCGGGCTGCCAGATTTGATGTTGGTGGGTGACGGCATGAAAAACATCAAGCCCCTGGTGAGAACAAAAGGCGTCAAATCTCGGATCAGTGGTCATAGCTATTAGCTTTAGTCAAGACGAATAAAGTGGAACGTACTGTTTAGATGATTAGTTTCGGAGGTTGATACGTCGTTGGCATCCAAGGCATAGGCCATGTCAGCCCGACTTAGATCAAGTCTTCGCTGCTGATTAGCGGTTATCAAACGCTGTTTGAAGCCTTCTAGGGTGAGCTTTAGGTCTGGGTGCTGTTGCTGTAAGGTTGCCCAGACCCGAGAAATAAATACTTTGGAGTCTCCTAACCGGCCATCTTGAGTTGCTTTGGCTGCGTTGAGGGTAAGCTCGGCAAACGCTTCATCGGATAGGGCAGCTATGGGGGTGCTGTTAGAGGTATCGGGTTTTGTAGGTAGCGGTGCGGCGCTGCTGGTCAAGGCTTGACGCAAAATCGCGGTGCGCAGTTCATCAGGAGTGGTGCGCTTAGCCTGGGCAACCTTTGCCACCAGCTGCGCCAGCGCCTTGTCCCAAGCCAGGGAGTTTGGGGCTTGGAGCAAATCATTCAACAGAGCGGCCATGACAGTGCCCTGGTTAAACACCTGCTGTTGCAGGTCGGGGAGCTGGGTCTGGAGCTTTTCAGCGGTTTGGGGGTTACACAGGTGCTGCCACAGTAGGGCATTGCGAGCCTGGGTGAGGGTGCCGAAGGGGGCAATGGACAGGTCAAAGCCCTGCTGGAGGATCGCCGCTCGCAGTCCGTCTGCCTCCGCTAGTCGTCTACGGGTCTCGCTTGAAAGGGCGGGGAGGTTGAGGGCGTGGGCGATCCAGTCGGTATTTTTTAGGGTTTTCCACTGGAGTCTGGGGGGCAGGGTCTTGAGTCTGAGGCCGTCGAGGATGTGCTGACGCCCACTGTCACTCAGCTGGTGGCGGGCCGAGCTGACAGGCTGGGTGTAGTTTTGCTCGCTGAGGCTGGTCAGGGTAGTTTCAATTTGTTCTGTATAGGCAGTGTTCGATAGTTCGCTGCCTGCGATCGCCTTGAGGGCAGCTTTCAACTCGCTGGCGGTCATACCGTTGGCATCGGCGAAGAGTAGGCGGCTCAAGAGCAGGTCTGATAGGGGG
>QBLT01000031.1 GCA_003249105.1 Leptolyngbya sp.
ATGAGGGGGATGGGGAAGAGGGTAGGAGTTTTAGAACATGGGGGTTAGGGGATGAAAGCTAGGGCACCTCAAAACAGAACTCTCGAACTCACGGCTGAAGAGCGATCTGTGTTTTTGCAGCGGTTGATTGGCTTGGACTGTAAGAAATTCCCTGGCGAAATTATGAACAAGACAATTTGTCAGGATTTGTTTGGGGTGCTGCCCTATTTACCCAACAACTTTGTGGATTTGCTGATTGTTGACCCACCCTATAACCTCACCAAAGACTTCAATGGCAGCAAGTTTAAACAGTGCGATCGCCCCACTTACACCACCTGGCTCGACAGCTGGATCTCTCAGCTCAAAGCTGTACTTAAACCCAATGCTTCCGCCTATTTTTGCGCCGACTGGGCCACCTCAACCGCGATGTATCCAGTGCTAGAAAAATACTTTACAGTCAGAAATCGCATTACCTGGGAACGTGAGAAAGGACGCGGAGCCCAGGCCAACTGGAAGAACGCCAGTGAAGATATTTGGTTCTGCACTGTCTCCGAAAACTACACCTTTAATGTGGAGGCCGTAAAGCTCAAACGTCAGGTGATGGCCCCCTACAGAGACCTGACTGGACAGCCTAAAGACTGGGACGATACGGGTTCAAAAAACTATCGTCTCACCCACCCGTCTAACCTGTGGACTGACATTACCGTGCCCTTTTGGTCAATGGCTGAAAACACCGATCATCCCACCCAAAAACCTGAGAAACTGGTGGCCAAATTGCTGCTGGCGAGTTCTAACCCTGGCGATGTGGTGCTCGACCCATTTCTTGGCAGCGGCACGACTTCTGTAGTCGCCAAAAAGCTGGGGCGACAGTATGTTGGCATTGAGCAAGACCCCGACTACTGCTGTCTGACCGAAAAACGTTTGGGCCTAGCCGACATCGACCCCACCATTCAGGGATACGCCGACGGTGTCTTTTGGGAGCGCAACACCCTGGCCGCCCAGCGCAGCCGCCCTAAAAAGTCCATGCCCTTAGATACCTGAGAACCTACCGCTGGCTTAAATTGCCCTCAGCTAGCAGCGATTTGAGAAGATTTCCAACAGCGTTTTGGTCAAATCTTTTTTCTAATTTTTCATTTTTCTATTTTCGTTCTTTTGCCATATACCTCCTATGAAATTTGCGATCGCCCAGCTCAACCCCACCATTGGCGACCTGGCCCACAATGCCCAGCAGGTGCTCGATGCCGCCCGCCAGGCCGATTGCCTGGGAGCCCAGGTGCTCGTCACCACCGAGCTGGTGCTCTGCGGCTACCCGCCCCGCGACCTGCTGCTTCAGCCCAGCTTTATTGCGGCCATGGCCCACCAGCTCAATGCCCTGGCCGCCGAGCTGCCCCCTCACCTCGCCGTGCTGGTGGGCTATGCCTCTGCCAACCCCAAGGCCCGCTACCACGGCGAAAAACCCCTGTTCAACAGCACCGCTCTGCTCCAGGGCGGCCAGGTGCAGCAGGTCTTTCACAAGCAGCTGTTGCCCACCTACGATGTCTTTGACGAAGACCGCTACTTCGCCCCCGGCCAGGGGCCGAGCAGCTTCACCATTCCCCTGGGGGATTGGGGCCTGCGCGTCGGCGTCACCATCTGCGAAGACCTGTGGAACGACGAAGAGTTTTGGGGCGGGCGCAGCTACCCCCGTAACCCGATCGCGGATCTGGCCGATGACCACGTCGATGTGGTGATCAATCTCTCCGCCTCGCCCTACTCGGTCAACAAAGCACAGCTGCGAGCTTCCATGCTGGCCCACAGCGCCACTCGGTTTCGCTGCCCCATCCTCTACGCCAACCAGGTGGGGGCCAACGACGACTTGATCTTCGACGGCACCAGCATGGCCTTCAACCGCCAGGGTGAATTGGTGACCCGCCTGCCCTCTTACCAGGCCGGGCTAGCGGTGGTGGAATACGACCCCATCCAGCGCGACCTGTGTCCTGGAGATATTGCCCCCCTGCCCACCGACGAAAACGAGGCGATCTGGTCGGCCCTGGTGCTGGGGGTGCGCGACTACACCCACAAGTGCGGCTTTTCTCAGGTGGTGATTGGCCTCAGCGGCGGCGTTGACTCGGCCCTGGTGGCGGCGATCGCAGCGGCAGCCCTTGGCCCAGCCAACGTGCTCGGCATTCTCATGCCCTCCCCCTACAGCTCTGACCACTCGGTGACGGACGCCCTGGCCCTGGCCCAAACCCTGGGCATTGCCCACCAAACCCTGGCGATTGGTCCGCTGATGACCGACTACGATCAGGTGCTCGATCCCCTCTTTACGGGCACCAGTTCTGGCATTGCCGAAGAGAACATTCAGTCACGCATTCGCGGCAATCTGCTGATGGCGGTTTCAAATAAATTTGGTCATCTGCTGCTGTCAACCGGCAACAAGTCGGAGATGGCGGTGGGCTACTGCACCCTCTACGGCGACATGAACGGCGGCCTGGCGGTGATTGCCGATGTGCCCAAAACGCGAGTTTACGCCCTCTGCCAGTGGCTCAATCGGCAGGTGGGCCAGGGCAGCAATGGGGCCTTGGGTGAACTGTCAGAGCGGGTTAGCCACCTCACTGACGCTCTGATTCCGCAAAACATTCTCGAAAAACCGCCCAGTGCCGAACTCAAGCCCGGTCAGGTCGATCAAGACTCGCTGCCGCCCTACGACGTGCTAGATGACATTCTCGATCGCCTGGTGCAGCGCCACGAGTCAGTGGCCGATATGGTCGCCGCTGGCCACGATGCCACAGTGGTAGACAAAGTCTTGAGGCTGGTGTCGCGGGCCGAATTTAAGCGGCGACAGACCCCGCCCGTTCTCAAGGTGACCGATCGCGCCTTTGGGCTGGGCTGGCGCATGCCTATCGCCAACCGCTGGAAGAGCGAGGTGAAGCAGCTGGCGACGGAGCCTGCTGAGCAGCTGTTAGAGGCCTGATGGGGTTCAAGCAGCCGTGATTAGGGCCTGGTGAGGGGATGAATCGCCCCTCACCAGGCAAGCCCGCCTAGAACGACAGACCGAGAGCCAAACAGGCGCTACCCTCAGCGGCACTGACGTTGTAAGACTGGGTCTCAACGGTGGTAGCGACCACCAGCATGTCTTCGGCGAAGGTCGTACCGTCAATACTGCAACTGCCCTTCAGCACCAGCAGATAATTGCCGGTGTAGGCATAGCTCTCCGAGGACGTGCTTTTGATAAATTGAGAACTCATGCCGCCCTCGGGATCGAGCGGAATCTCGTAGGTGGAGACGCCTGCTTGCACCTCTTCAAAGGGATAAAGTGCCTCAAAATCGGGTTCAGCGGTGTTGATGTTGACGGGGGTGTAGGCCTCGATCAGGTCGGTACTGGCAAAATCCGGTGGCGAAGCGTAGGCCAGGAGAAAGAAGCCGGTGCTATCTGAGACTTCGTGGCCGCTACCCGGCGGGTTAAAGTAGAGCGACCCGGTGGGATACACCCCCTTGGCGTCGGTTTGGGTGCCCGCGATCGCATAGACCGACTCAGTCATGGAGTGGTAGTGCAGCCCCACACTGCCGTCGGGAATGGTGTACCACAGAATGCTGATGTGCTCGGTGTCGGCAGCCCCGGAGAGAATCAGCTTTTCTAGATTTGGCCTGAAGGTAAAGAAGTCGTAGTTGCTGGGGTTGGCCGTCAGATCGTTCAGATCAACCACGGTGGAGTTACTGAGGCCTGAAACGCTAGCTTCGGGGGCGATCGCCGCCTCCGAAACCGCCGCCGCCTCGGTCTCTCTAGCCACAATGCCAACCCCCGCCAATGCGATCAGCCCCAAGGCCGTCAACGCTGTCGATTGAACAAATCCCATAGCCCAGACTCCCCACTCCAAAGATTGCAGAAGGCTGCACCATATCACGCAGAAACCAGCAAATCTGTCGCTTTCCGCTCAGTCTGGCGCTTTAACTCGATTTCTTGTCTAAGTCCAAGAGAAAAGAGGGCGCCCATACGACTTCGCCATAAAAGGTGAAATCTAGGTTAGGCGACTTCTGGAAAACTTTCTCCCTAATGGTGGGCAGTGCCCACCTACAGTAGCTTCTATCTTCGTTCTTTGCCGCAGCCCCCTTAGCTAAACAACCTGGGATAAATCCGCAGGGCGGCCAGCCTGGCCATCACCACCATCCACCCGATCAGCCAGAGCAGCAGCAAGGGCCACCACGGCGGCAGACCCAAGGGCCAGCGCAGCAGATCGACCAGGGAAGCCAGGGGCAAAAGCGCGGCAAACTTGGCCAGCAGCGGCGGCAGCGTATCGCGCGGAAAGTAGGTGCCGCAGAGAGTAAACATGGGGATGATCACCAAAAAAATCGGCACATTCACCTGGTCAACCTTATTGACAGCCCCGGCCACCAGCAGGCCAAAGGCCCCAAACAGCAGACTGCCCAGCACAATCAGCGGCAGCGATAGCACCAGGCTAGAGAGGTCGTAGAGATTGGCCAGCACCGCTACTAGTCCAGTGATGGTGCCAGCAATGGTGCCCTTGGTGGCCGCCCAAACCCAGTCGCCCAAAAACACGTCGGTATAGCTCAGGGGCGCGGTCAGCAACGCCTGCCAGGTCTTCTGAAAATTCAGCCGAATAAAGCTGCTGTAGGCCCCCTCAAAAAACGACTGAAACAGCACCCCGATCGCAATCATCCCCGGAGCCAAAAACCGCGCGTAGGGAATCATCTGCCCCAAATAGTCCACCTCGCCAATCAGGGGCGAAAGACCGTAGCCAAAGGCCAGCAGGTACACCACTGGCTCAGAAATCGGCGGCAAACAGTTCACCAACCAGGTGCTGCGATACACCTGAAAGTGTCGCCACCAGACCGAATACACCCCCCAGGGGGTCGCGGTAATCAGCTTCATTCCAGCACGCTCCCGGTGAGTCGCAAAAACACATCTTCTAAATTGGCGGGCCGCCGCAGGAGGCGGCTGGGGTGGTGGGCCGCGATCGCATTCCAAACCACCTCAGGCTCGCGATCGGGCAGCGATATCAAGTGACCGCTGCCAAAGGCCCGATACCAGGTTTCGTAGTGGGCCGCTAAATCCTGAAGAATTTGGGCCTCAACCCCTTCGATCTCGGCCACCTCGCGGCCAATCACCCGCGCCACCAAGTCAGTGGGGGTGCCCTCGTCGATCACTTTGCCCTGCTGGAGGAGAAGCAGGCGATCGCACAGCCTTTGAGCCTCATCCATATAGTGAGTGGTCAGCAAAATACCGCAGCCGCTGGCCTTGAGATCCTGCACCAGCCGCCAAAAATCCTGGCGGGCGTCGGGGTCGAGGCCGGTGGTGGGCTCATCTAAAAACACAATCTTGGGCTGATTCAGCAGGGCGCGGGCCAGCACCAGCTTGCGCTTCATGCCGCCTGAGAGCTCATCTACCTGGGCCTCGGCCCGGTGCTCTAGATTGACCAGGGCCAGCAGTTCCCCCGCCCGCTGCCGCGCCGCCGCGCCCGTAATGCGGTAGTGGTGGGCAAAGTGGGTGAGGTTTTTAAACACCGTAAAGTCAGGGTCGAGGTTGTCTTCCTGAGTGACAATGCCCATCTGGGCGCGGGCCAGCTGCCCCTGCCCCGGCAGCTGCCAAGGCCCAAACTGCACAAACCCCTTAGTAGGGATGACGGTGCCAAACAGCATGCCCACCGTGGTGGTCTTACCCGCCCCGTTGGGTCCTAGCAGACCGACAATCTCACCCGGCGCCAGGGAAAAGCTGATGCCCTGCACCACCGCCTCGTCGCCGTAGGTTTTCCAAAGGTCGTAGGCCTTTAAGGTCAGCGCATCTGACACGGTTTGCTCCTCAAAAATATCTCTGAACGGTTTGAAGCGGCTCAAAAGTCCACCCTCTCTTCTGCCTAAAGTTACAGAGATAGGCAAGAGTTGCATGACGTAAGGCCGAAGTGATGTTGGGCAGTGCCCAACCTACAGGCTGAGGGATATACGAACCCCCTACTCCCCACCTCTCCCTGGCACTCTAACAAAATCCCTTCCAAACCATCCTGATTCACCCGACTGGCCCAGAAATATGAACTGGTAGATGCACCCTGATCGTTCCCTGGCCCTTGGGTCGGGGAATTTTTTTTGCCAAATCCCCTGGCTACGCGGGCTGAGAAGTTCTGGAAAATTCAGGTTAAACTGAGGCCAGAAACGGGGCATCGCGGCGGTTTTGCCAATGGATTTTGAGAAAATTGCTGTACACATCAACCAGGTTGCTGTGGAGCGCAAGGGCCGACCGCTGAAGGATGTGGAACGTCTGGTGTTGAAGGGGTCTTGGGAAAATAAGACCTACTCAGCGATGGCAACCCCGGCCGCTGGCTACACCGAAGACTATCTCAAAAAAGATGTCGGCCCCAAGCTTTGGCAGCTGCTCACCGAGCTGGTGAGTGCCGATATTCAAGGCATTCGGGTCACCAAGCGCAACATTCAGAATGTGCTGCAAACCTGGATAGTGCAGGGACTGGTGACGGCTGAGCCCACCTTGCCGCCGGATATAGCAGCAGAACCGCGATCGCCCCGTCCCGCCCCTGCCCTAGTAGTGCGCGAATCTCCGCGCCTTGATCTGGCCGACTGCGCTGGCCGCCAGGCCGAACTGGCCACCCTAACCGAGTGGATTGTGAAGGAGCGCTGCCGCACGGTAGTGCTCTGGGGTCTGCCGGGGGTGGGAAAGACGACGCTGGCAGCGGCGATCGCGGACACGGTGGCCCCCCAGGTCGAGCAGTGCGGCTACCTGGCCCTAACCGCCGAGGCCACTGAGCAGGATGTGCTAGGGGCGATCGCCCACTGGCTCGACCCAGAGGCGGCGATCGCCCCCCTGACCCAGGTCGACTGGATCATCGATCAGCTCGACCAGCGCCGCGCCCTGCTGATCCTCGATGGTCTAGAGCAGTTCTTTGCGATTCAGCGGGCAGCGGGCAGCTACCGAACCAATACCGACACCCTACAGCACTTTTTTCACCAGGGAGCCGAGCGCCATCACCAGAGTTGCCTAGTCTGGCTCAGCCGAGAAAAGCCCGCCGATTTTTCCCAGGTGCAGGGGCCACGGGTGCGAGACTACGTCCTCGGCGATCTCACCGTCGAGGCAGCTCGTTCTCTGCTCCCCACCTCGGTGGCCCCCACTGCCAACCCCGACGACTGGACGGCCCTAATCGATCGCTACGGCGGTCATCCTCTAGTGCTACGGGGGCTAGGGGCCACGCTGCGAGAGGTCTACCAAGGACAGACTAGAGCTTTACTCCAGGCCCCTCAGTGGGTTGTGCCCGTGGTGGTGCATCGCACCTTTACCCAGGCCCTCGATCGGCTGTCACCGGAGGAATGGGCATTGCTGTACTGGCTGGCTATGGCTCAGGAGCCGATCCCCCTCGACGATCTCACCGGGGCTGTACAACCGCCCCTGGCCGACACGGTGGTGCAGTCAGCCCTTGGGCGCGGCTGGGTTCAAGCTCAGGTCAGTGAGGGGCGTGGGCTGGTGTTGAGTCTGAGCCCCGTGGTGCAGGTCTTAGTTCTAGAGCGACTGCAAGCTGTTCTGGCCGCTGAGCTAGAGGCCGAAACCTTTGACTGGCTCCAGCGATTGCCCCTTGTCACCATGACCGCTCGGGAAGTGGTCCAGGAGCGTCAGCGGATGGCTATGTTAAGACCTCTAGCCGCAGCGCTGCGGCAACAGTATGCCACCGATGGGGCTCTGGCCGCAAAGGGCGATCGCCTGCTCAAGGCGCTCAAGTCCCTGGTGGGCCAACCGGGCTACGGTGCTGGCAACCTAATTCATCTCTGCCAGCACCTGGGCTTAAGCATTAGCGGCGTCGATTTTTCTCATCTGGCTATTTGGCAGGGCGATCTGCGGCGAGTGAATGTGCAGGGAGCCAGCTTTAGCCAGGCTCAGTTTAGTGACACCACCTTTGCTACCGCCCTAGGGCGCGATCCAGTGGCCACTTTTAGCCCCATTGGTGCAGATCAGCAGGGACAGCGCGGAGCATCGACCGGGGAGAACGGATGGTACTTAGCCACGGGCGATCACGAGGGCCGACTGCTGCTGTGGGATTTGAAGCGGGGCAAACTGGTGTGGATGTTGGATGAGGGCCAAAGCATTCGATCGCTGGCCTTTAGCCCCCAAGGCGATCTGCTAGCGGTGGGCACTGAAAGCGGCCAGATCTGGCTGTGGCCGGTAGGGGCCACCTACCAAACCGACGTTCTGAACGATCACCAGGCCCCGGTACGAGCCCTGATCTTTAGCCCCGACGGTAGCCAGCTAGCCTCTGGCGATGACAGCGGTCGGCTGTGCCTGTGGGAAGTCGCTTCAGGGTTTGGCCAGGGCTGTCTGGAAGGTCATGGTGGAGCCATTCACAGCCTGGCCTACAGTAGCTCGGGCGACCAGCTGGTGAGCGGCGGCGACGACCAGCGCGCCTGCCTGTGGAATGTGGGCGATCGCACCCTGCTCAAAGACCTCCAGGCGCGATCGACAGCGGCGATTCGCACCGTTGGGTTTTTGCCCGACCCCAACGACCCCGACTGCCAGCCCATCCCCTTTGCGGCGGGCTACGACGACAACTGCCTCACCATTTGGAATTTAGCCACCGGGCTGCCCTGCTGGATTTTGCCCGCCGAGGTGCAGGCCCTGCCTGCCCTCGCCCTCAGCCCCAATGGTCGCTACCTAGTGTGCAGCGGCCAAGACTTCACCGTCACCGTGTGGGATATTTCCAACCGCCGTCTCTGCCACGCCCTACCGTCCCTGGGGGCTCCGGTATGGACCCTGGCGTTTAGCACCGACAGCCGCTATTTCGTCACCGGCAGCAACTACACCATCAAGCTCTGGAGCGCCAAACGGGGCCAGTGCTGGCGCAGCTTTCTCAGCCAGGCCCACCCGGTGCGCTGCCTGACCTTTAGCGCTAGCGCTGACGGCGGCACCCTTCTCACCGGCCACGACGACACCCACCTGCGGCTGTGGCAGGTCAACGCCCACAGCCCCTACGCCATCGGCCCCCGTGCCCTGGCAGGCCACAGCGGCTCGGTGCGCACCGTCGCCCTCAGCGCCGATGGTCAGTGGTTGGCCAGCAGCGCCGACGACCAAACCCTGCGGCTGTGGTCGATCGCCACCGGCCAGAGCCAGTGGGTGGCAGCCAAGTCAACCCCAGCTACTCTGCTGCGCTTTAGCCTCGACGGTCAGTGGTTGGCCACCGCTGGCCCCAACAGCAGCATTTTGGTGTGGGATTGCGCCACTGGCAGCGTCGTAGGGGAGATAGAAGACACCCCCGATAGCCCGACCGCTCTACTGTTTAGCCCCGATGGCAACTGGATTGTGGTAGGCGCTCGGGATGGCACCATTGGTCTCTGGCCGTGGCAACAGCGCACCCTAGGCGGCGATCGCCGCGTTCTGACAGGCCACCAAAGTCAGGTACACAGTCTTTCTGCCCAGGGTGAGACACTGGCCAGCGCCAGCCATGACGGCACCGTGCGCTGGTGGCACCTGGGGCAGGACAATGGCTGTCTCGGCCAGTGGCAGCCCCCCGCTGAGCACTGGCTACAAGGGGTTATCCTCGGCCCCAAGGGAGACATTCTGGCGCTGACTAGCCAAAATGCCCAGGTCGATGTTTGGGAGGTTGAAACCAACCAGCGCCGTCATACCCTCAAGGGCCACAGCCAAGATATTTGGCAAGTTTTGGGTTGCCCCAGCGGCACCCACCTGGTTACCGCCAGTCAAGACGACGAAATTCGCGTGTGGGATCTGGCGGAGGGTCTGTTGACACAGACCCTCCGCCCCGATCGCCCCTACGAAGGCGTCAATATTCGCGGTGCCACTGGCCTCTCTGACACCGAAGAGCGCATGCTGAAATCCCTGGGGGCGATCGTCAGCTACTGACAGATTTTTCTCACCGGGCGGGGAATGCTTTTTGAAGAAGCACTGTTACTGCCTCGAGCGGCTGATCGTAGATGAGGCAACAGAGCCAATCGGTTAGGATGGGATCAATCAAACGTCAAGTTTGGCTTAATTTTTTAGCGCTGCTGCCAGCCACCGGGCTGACAATTTTGACTATTTCTGTAGCGTTTCTGCGGTTTTATGACGAACAAGACTTCGGATTCCTCGAACTCGTCGGCCAGCCCAGAATCTGGAGCAACCGACTCACTGTGGCAGCCCTCTTGGCTGCATTGGTTAATTTCGGCGTTGAGTGGAACCGTCGAAACCGAGAAACAGACCGCCTGGCTGAAGAAGCACAACGAAGAATTGAGGAAGAGCAACGAAGAGCTGAGGAAGTACAACGAAAGGCTGAGGAAGAGCAACGAAGAGTTCGTGAGGAACAACGAAGAGTTCGCGAGGAACAGCGAAGTACTGAAGCAGAACGGCAGCGACTTGAGGAGCGAGAACGAGCGACTCGCAGAGCTGCTATCCAAAATCGATGGATCGTTCTCCAAACACGGTATCAACTTGCCCCTAGCGAACAAACCCAAGCAGCCCTAGAAGACTTTCTCCTGTTTGTGCAGGAGTATGGGGATTAGACATAAGTAAGATGGCGAAGAGCCAGCCGCTGACCAGAAAATACTTTTCGTGTTCGTATGACGACCATCGCCACCACCATCGCCGCCGAGCTAGACATTCGCCCTGCCCAGGTGGAAGCCACCCTAGAACTGTTTGCCGAGGGCGCGACGGTGCCCTTTGTGGCCCGCTACCGCAAGGAGCGCACGGGCGACCTAGATGAGGTGCAGCTGCGGCAGATCGCAGAGCGCCACCAGTACCTGACGGAGCTTGAGGATCGGCGACAGACAGTGCTGAGCGAGATTCAATCCCAAGGCAAGCTCACGGAGGCGCTAAAGGCGGCCATTCTCGCCTGCCAGCAAAAGACGGAGCTAGAAGATCTCTACCTGCCCTACCGGCCCAAGCGCCGCACCCGCGCCACCATGGCTAAAGAAAAGGGGCTAGAGCCATTGGCCCAGAAAATTGAGGAGCTGAATAAGACGGGCAAGCGGGCGGTTCTGATTCAGGAAGCGCAGGCGTTTGTGAACCCCGACAAAGGAGTTCAGTCTACCGATGAAGCCCTCCAGGGGGCGGCGGATATTTTGGCGGAGCAGGTGGCGGAGCGGGCAGAGCTGCGGCGGTATGTCAGAGATCAGCTGCTCAAGCAGGGCCAGTTCACCGCCAGCATCAAAAAAGGCCATCCCGAGGGCAGCACCAAGTACGAAATGTATCGGGCCTATCAGTCCCCGGTGCGCGCCATTGCCTCCCACAATCTGCTGGCGATTTTGCGGGGCGATCGCGAAGGCATTCTCAAGGTGGGGCTAGAGATCGAACCTGAGCCCATTCTGCAAACCCTCGAAAAGCGGGTGGTGAAGACCCCTGTCGCCGAGGTGCGCCAGTTCTACCGGGGGGTAATTCAAGACGCCTACAGCCGGTTGATCAAGCCGTCGCTCACCAGCGAAGTCATGGCCGAGAAAAAAGCCTGGGCCGATGAGGTGTCGATTCAAAACTTTGAGGCCAACCTTAAAAACCTGCTGCTGTCGCCCCCGGCGGGGATGAAGCCCACCTTGGGGGTTGACCCCGGCTTTCGCACCGGCTGCAAGGTGGCGGCGGTAGATAGCACCGGCAAGTTTTTGGAGTACCAGGCGGTGTTTCCCCACCAGTCGCAAAACCAGCGGCAGCAGGCGGCCCAGACCCTGGCGGGGATGATTCGTAAGCACAAGATCGAGCTAATTGCGATCGGCAACGGCACCGCCAGCCGCGAAACCGACACCTTTGTGGGGGAAGTGCTCAAAACCCTGACAAATCCCCCGGTGAAAGTTTTGGTGAATGAGTCGGGGGCCTCGATCTACTCGGCCAGCGAAGTGGCGGCGGCGGAGTTCCCCGATCTGGATGTGACGGTGCGGGGGGCGATCAGCATTGCCCGGCGGCTGCAAGACCCCCTGGCGGAGCTGGTCAAGATCGACCCCAAATCCATCGGCGTGGGCCAATACCAGCACGATGTCGATCAAAAGCGGCTGAAGCAAAAGCTCGACGACACCATTGAGAGCTGCGTCAACTACGTGGGGGTAGATCTGAATATGGCCTCCCGCGAGCTGCTGA
The DNA here is from genome assembly GCA_003249105.1 of Leptolyngbya sp. GTDB lineage: Bacteria > Cyanobacteriota > Cyanobacteriia > Phormidesmidales > Phormidesmidaceae > Nodosilinea. The sequence continues at coordinate 12,020 of QBLT01000031.1, forward strand.
CCTACGTGTCGGGGCTAACCCCGGCGGTGGCCAACAACATTGTGGAATTTCGCGATACCAATGGCGCATTTCAATCGCGCCGGGAACTGCTGAAGGTGAAAAAGCTGGGGCCAAAGGCCTTTGAGCAGGCGGCGGGGTTTCTGCGGATTCGCAACGGCAAGAATCCTTTGGATAACACGGCGGTGCACCCCGAGAGCTACGGCATTGTGGATGCGATCGCCGCCGATCTCGCCCTACCCCTAGCGCAAATTCCCAAAGCCGCCGATCGCCTGAAGCGGCTCGACATCAAAAAATACACCACCGCCGAAGCCGGGGAGCTCACCCTGCGCGATATCTTGCAGGAGCTAGAAAAGCCCGGTCGCGACCCCCGCGAGCAGTTTGCCTACGCCCACTTTCAGGAGGGCATCAACGAAATCACCGACCTGAAGCCGGGGATGACCCTGGAGGGAGTAGTCACCAACGTCACCAACTTCGGCGCGTTTGTGGATGTGGGGGTGCACCAGGATGGGCTGGTGCATATTTCGCAGATGGCCGATCGCTTTGTCAGCGACCCCAACGAGATTGTCAAGGTGGGCCAGGTGGTGACGGTGCGCGTGATGGAGGTAGATACCAAGCTCAAGCGCATCGCTCTGTCGATGCGGACGGCATCCTAAAGGAGAAAAATTGAGGCGACATTGCTTCCCCTCGGGCGATCCCCTAAGGTGATCAAGGGCGCATTGCCCCTGGAGCCACGATTGATCCATCACCATGACCAAGCAGCTAATTCTCTTTCGCCACGGCAAATCTGACTGGAATGTGGGCAACGGTCGCGATCGCGATCGCCCCGTCGCCGAGCGCGGCATTGTCGCCGCCAAAACCATGGGTAAATTGCTGGCGGCGGCAGGCAAAGCCCCCGATCTGGCTATTACCTCGTCAGCGGTACGCGCCCGCACCACCCTAGAAATCGCCGTGGAGGCCGGTCAGTGGCCCTGCCCCACGAGCGTGACCGACGACCTTTACGAAGCCTCGATCGACCAGGTGCTAGAGGTGATTCACGCGGTGCCAGACCACCACCGCTCGCTCATGCTGGTGGGTCATCAGCCGACCTGGTCGGACGCCGTTTCATTTTTTTTGGGGGGCGGTACCGTGGCCATGCCTACGGCGGCTATGGTCTGCCTTGAGTTTGAGATCGCCACCTGGGCTCAGGTTGACTATGGCCGGGGCACCCTGCTGTGGTTGCTGCCCCCCAGGCTCTTTACCTAGGGCGCTGACTGACGGCGGCCGTCGTGGACTGGCTCTCAAAGGCGATCGCCGACTGATGTAGCGATCGATAAGCCCTCAGCTCTTTGCCCTCTACCACGACCACCCCCACAGCGGTTTGAATGTAAATCTTGCCGTCTAGGGCATAGACCACCGGAGCCAGGGTAGGGTCTACGGTAGTTTGATGGGCTGGGGCGATCGGCGATCTCAGCGGAAGAGGGGCTGGAGCTTGTGCCCTGAGCGGCACGGTTGCAACAGCAACGGGCGGCTCAGCAATCGGAGCTGGGGCAGCTTGACCCGGTGGCGGTGCCCAAACACAGTTTTTTTCGCCCTCTTTGCAGGGCTCTTTTTCGAGCCAGGCCACCAGGTCATCGCCGTGGTAGACGTTCTCGCCTCGCAGGGTATCGACGTAGAGGGTGCCGCTGTTGATGGCAATGGCGCGGATGGGGTACCACTGGTGGCTTGCCAGCACCAGCAGGTCAAGCTGCAACGGGCGGTTGCCCCGACGGCTGTGCTGTATCCACCACTGCTTCCACATCTGGCGGGCGGCGGTGTAGTTGACGCGGTAGCCCTGGGGAACCGGGTGGTGGGCGTAGCACAACACCTGGCTATCTAACCCCTGACCAATGGGCAAAAAGTGATAGTCGATCAAGACCTGGTGCAGCACATCGGTGTAGTCGGTGTGGCGGCGCACCTCAATGCGCGCGGGTGTAGTGGCATCGTAGGCGGTGGCGAGCAGCGATCCTTTACGGCCTAGGAGCTGGCGCAGGTTGTTGGCGGGCTGAATGCGCAGCGACTGATTGGCTTCTAGGGTGGCATCGCCTGAAACAAACCACTGCAACAGAGTTAAATCATCAAGTGACGTCATATTTGGACCAGTTTCAGGAATGTGGTGAGGGCTAAACCTTGGGGAGCGGCCTAGATCGCGATCGCTGAACAGTTTTCACCATCGCAGACTGATGAAGCCCACTAGGTCTAGCCAGAGCGCCATGGACTTTGACCCGAGGTAGGCTGGCCAATGCCTTGCATCGGATCGACGCACTTCTATGCTAGGCAATCTGACGCCAAAAATTGAGATGTTTTCTCCGTGGCACCAACGAAATTTTGTAAATTCTTATACAGCTTTTCCGGCAATAACCGCCAAAGTAGGTTGCAGATAGGCTCCGCCGTCCAGGGCACAAACGACTCTCCATCGTGACCGACGGGTAGCCGTTGGCACCCGTGGGGTTGGGAGTAAATCAGTTTGTAGTTACGCAACGAGAACCCTATCTGAGCCAAAGGTCGCCGCCGCTCCTGGAGGTTCTCGGTATAGTGAAGAAGACGTTGAACCCGGTAGTGCAATGACCGCAACCGTCAGCAGACAGCACGGGTTTCTGCAAACCAACGGCCTGCACCTGCACTACGTCCGCCAGGGTCAAGGGCCGCTGATGCTGTTTTTGCACGGCTTTCCAGAATTTTGGTACTCCTGGCGACACCAGCTCGACTATTTTGCCGATCGCTATACCTGCGTCGCCCTCGACCTGCGCGGCTATAACGACAGCGACAAGCCCCAGGGCATTAAAGCCTACCGACTAGAAGTCTTAGTGGAGGACGTGCGGGGGGCGATCGCCGCCCTAGGCTACGACCAAGCGGTACTGGTGGGCCACGACTGGGGCGGGGCGATCGCCTGGGCCTTTGCCTACGCCTACCCCGAGCTACTCCAGTCGCTGATCGTGATGAATATTCCCCACCCGGCCAAGTTCGCCGAGGGGTTGTGCACCCCCCAACAGCTCCTCCGCAGCTGGTATATTGGGGCCTTTCAGCTGCCCTTGCTGCCCGAGCTGCTGCTGCAAGCGGGCGACTACTGGCTAATTGGGCAAATCTTGCAGGGGATGGCGATCGACAAAACTGCCTTCAGCGACGCCGATCTGCAAGCCTACAAAGCCGCCGCCGCCCAGCCCGGTGCCCTCACCGCCATGGTCAACTACTACCGCGCCGTCAGGCTGGGCGACCAGCAAGCGCAACCCTGGGGCCTGCTCGACGTACCCACCCTGCTGATCTGGGGCGAGGAGGATGCCGCCCTGGGCAAAGAACTCACCCTCGGCACCGCAGCCTACGTGCGCCACCTGCGGCTGCGCTACATTCCCCAGTGCAGCCACTGGGTGCAGCAGGAGCGCCCCCACCAGGTCAACGCCCTGATGGACGAATTCCTCGCCCTAGAGCCATAACCGTTTCTTCTTGGGCAACCTAGAGGTGCCCCTTTTTGCGGATGTCGCCAACCATGCGTGTGCTCGTGCTCAGCCACACCTATATCGTTGACCTCAACCGCGAAAAGCTGCGCGCCCTGGCCCAGCTTTCCCCGGAGATGGAGGTGGTGGTGGGCGTTCCCCGGCGCTGGCAACCCGGCGGCGTACAAAACCGGCTGATTGTCTCTGAACCCCTCCAGGAAGGCAACTTTCGGGTGCAGCCGATCAGCAATCTCAGCCAAAACAACCAGGGCTTGCTCACCTTTGGCCCCGATCTAGTTAGGTTGCTGCAAAAATTTCGACCCCAGGTAATCCAGGTTGAGCAGGGTGCTAAAGCCCTGGCCTACGCCCAAACCATCACCCTCAACCGCCTGCTGGGCCTTAGGGCTAAAAACGTCTTTTTCACCTGGTGGAACTTGCCCTACCAGCTCAAATTCCCCGTCTCTGCCCTCGAAGCCTACAACCTGCGCCACACCCACGGTCTGGTGGTGGGCAACCAGGATGGGGCCGATGTTTTGCGCGATCGCGGCTACCCCGCCCCCTACCGAGTCATGCCTCAGCTCGGCGTCGATGAAACCCTGTTTCGCCCCCAGCCCCAGCCCGAGTTAGCCCAATCCCTCACCATGCCCAGCGATGCCTTTGTGGTGGGCTATTGCGGTCGCTTCGTCACAGAAAAGGGGCTGCTTACCCTCTGCGATGCTCTAGCGACTCTACGCGATCACCCACAACCCTGGGTGTGGCTGCTGGTGGGTCGGGGCGAGCTGCGAGATACCATTCAGGCTAAGGCTGACGGGTTAGGTATTGGCGATCGCCTGCGCTGGGTGACCGACATTCCCCACGACCAGGTCCCCAACTACATCAACCTCATGCACACCCTAGTGCTACCCTCCGAAACCACCGACACCTTCAAAACCCTTACCGCCAAAGGCTGGAAGGAGCAATTTGGCCATGTGCTGATCGAAGCCATGGCCTGCGCCGTCCCCGTCATTGGCTCCGACTCCGGCGAAATTCCCCACGTCATCGGTGACGCTGGCCTGGTTTTCCCTGAAGGCAACGCCCCCGCCCTGGCCGATCGCCTGCGCTTCTTGCTAGAGAATCCCGAACAGAGGCAGTCCCTAGCCGAGGCAGGCTACCACCATGCCATGAGCCGCTATACGAACCGGGCGCTGGCGAAGCAGCTGTTGGAGTTTTACCAGGAGATTGGGGTGGGTGAAGAGGAAGGGAGGTGAAATAGGGAACAAAATTCAAAATTGAGAATTCAAAATTTTGCACTTTTCATTTTGAATTCATCCCCCGCTCCCCTACTCCCTACTCCCTACCCATGCGCGTCCTCCAAATCGTCCCCTCCATCTCCCTCATCTACGGCGGCCCCAGCCAGATGGTGCGCGGCTTTGCCCAGGGGTTAGCCGCGGCGGGGGCCGAGGTGACGATTCTCACCACCAATTCCAATGGCGATTCAGGCCAGTCGCCGCTGGCGGTTCCCCTAGGCGTGCCGGTACAGGAAGCAAACTATACGGTGCGCTATTTTGCCTGTTCGCCCTGGCGGCGGTATAAGTTCTCAGCGGGGCTGTTGGCCTGGCTCTACCAGCACGCCCACGAGTTTGATCTGGCCCACATTCACGCGTTGTTTTCACCCCTGAGCACGGCGGCGGCGACGGTGGCGCGCGATCGCGGTCTGCCCTACGTGCTGCGTCCCCTGGGCACCCTCGACCCGGCAGATTTGCAGAAAAAAAAGCGCCTCAAGCGGATCTATGGACGGCTATTTGAAGCCCCCAACATTGCCGGGGCGGCGGCGCTACACTTCACCAGCCCGATCGAGGCCGAGGTCTCCCACCGCTTTGGGGCCAGTGCTCAAAATTGGGTGATCCCCCTGGGCGTGCAGCCCCCAGCTACCTTGCCTAAGAATGAATGTCAGTCAATCTTGGCGCAGATGAAAATTCCCCAGGATCGTCCCCTCCTGCTCTATCTCTCCCGTTTAGATCCCAAAAAGGGGCTTGATTTGCTGTTGCCCGCCCTGGAGCAGCTCACGGCCCAGGGCCTTGATTTTCACCTAGTGCTGGCGGGAGGCAATCCCCAAGACCCAGCCTATGAGCAGGCGATCGCCCAGCGTATTCAATCAGGAATTTTGCGCGATCGCACCACCCTTCCCGGCTTTGTCACCGGCCCCGCCAAAGCCGCCCTGCTGCAAGCCGCCGATCTATTTGTGCTGCCCTCCTACTACGAGAATTTTGGTATTGCCGTCGCTGAGGCGATGGCGGCTGGCGTGCCCGTGGTTGTGTCTAGGGGGGTCTATATCTGGCCCGACATCGCTGCCAGCGGCAGCGGTTGGGTATGCGATCTGAGCTTAGACAGCGTAATCCAGACCTTAATCGAGGCGCTGAAAGATTCTGCCCAACGGCAGCTGCGGGGGCAGCAATCTAGGGCCTATGCTAGGGAATATTACAACTGGGATGCGATCGCCCATCAAACCCTGGCTGCCTACCATTCCATTTTGCCCAAGCCCACCAACCCCAAAGTTTCGCTCCCTCACTAACCGTCGTCTAGATAGTGTCATAATCCACACTCCCCGCCCTAGGGCAAACGGTGTATAAAGATACGTATAACGGTACGTTAAGAAACTCATTAGGTTTTTCACCCTTTAGGGGAAAATTTAACTACAGAGCGAGATCTACCCCTAGCCACCGCCGAGTTTATAGGTCTACCTCCCATGCTTCAGGATGCCAAAGCTGTTCGGTACTATCAACGGATTACCGATGCCTTCGTCGATCAGTGGAACCGGGGCTATCGTACCAGCGAGCTGCGTCTTTACCTTGAAGGCTATCTGGCCGCCCTCCGCCACTCGGACGCCCTCGAACCCTATCTGATCCACCGCCTCGAAGAAGACACCATCCGCTATCTCAATGACCCCTCAAATTTTGTTGTCCCGCTGCCAGAGCCAGAAATCTATTGACGCCTAGGGCCGCTGATATTGATCAGCGGCTTTTTAATTGCCGTGGCGTCCCTAAAGATTTTTGCCGGTAGAGCTTAGCCTGCCATGGGGCTCAGGGTGCGACACAACGCGCTATCTCCCTCACCTACGCCGCAACAAAAAAGCTCCTACCCTAGGGCAGGAGCTTTTCTTAATCAAACCCTCTCGGGTGGGCCTCAACCTTAGTCGAGGTCGCCCATTGCGAGCACGGGTTCAGTTTCGCGATCGATACCCTTCTCAAAGCCTGCCTCAGCCGCGCGGGCGCGACCGGCATGCCAGAGGTGGCCAATCAGGAAGAAGAAACCCAGTACAAAGTGAGAGGTCGATAGCCACTGACGGGGGTTTACAAAGTTCACCGAGTTAATTTCGGTGATTACACCACCCACCGAGTTGATGGAGGCGTTGGGCGCGTGAGTCATGTACTCAGCCGCGCGACGCACCTGCCAATCTTGGATATCGTTGGTCAGCTTATCGAGGTCGAGACCGTTGGGGCCGCGCAGGGGCTCCAACCAAGGACCTTGGAAGTCCCAGAAGCGCATGGTTTCACCACCAAAGATGATCTCACCCGTGGGGGAGCGCATCAGGTACTTACCCAGACCAGTGGGGCCTTGGGCCGCACCGATGTTGGCACCCAGGCGCATGTCGCGCACCAGGAAGGTCATCGCCTGAGCCTGAGAAGACTCGGCGTTGGTGGGGCCGTAAAACTCAGAGGGATAGGCGGTGTTGTTGAACCACACGTAGCAGGAGGCGATAAAGCCCATCAGGGACAGAGCGCCCAGACTGTACGACAGGTAGGCTTCACCAGACCAGATCAGAGCCCGACGGGCCCAGCCAAAGGGCTTGGTGAGAATGTGCCAAATACCGCCAGCGATGCAGATCAGGCCAACCCAGATGTGACCACCGATGATGTCTTCCATGTTGTTGACGCCGACAATCCAGCCGTCGCCACCAAAGGGAGAACCCACCAGGTAACCAAAGATCACAGCAGGGTTCAGAGTCGGGTTGGTGATGATGCGAACATCGCCACCGCCCGGTGCCCAGGTGTCATAGACACCACCAAACACACAGGCCTTCAGCACCAGCAGCAGCGCACCGCAACCCAGCAGGATGAGGTGGTAACCGATGATGTTGGTCATCTGGTTCTTGTCTTTCCAGTCATAGCCGAAGAAAGAAGAGTACTCTTCCAGCACCTCGGGACCGCGCAGGGCGTGGTAAACACCACCCAGACCCAGCACCGCCGACGAAATCAGGTGCAGCACACCGATCACGAAATAGGGGAAGGTGTTGATAACTTCACCACCAGGCCCTACACCCCAGCCCAAGGTAGCTAGGTGAGGCAGCAGAATGAAGCCCTGCTCATACAGAGGCTTATCGGGAACAAAGTGGGCTACTTCAAACAGGGTCATAGCCCCGGCCCAGAATACAATCAGACCAGCGTGGGCGACGTGGGCACCCAGCAGCTTGCCGGACAGGTTGATCAGACGGGCGTTACCAGACCACCAGGCAAAGCCGGTGGATTCTTGGTCGCGCCCAGCAATATACGAGTTGCTAGAGAGCGTTACCACGGGGGAGTACCTCTTCGGGGAATACAAACTTCTCATGGGGCTGGTCGGTCGGTGCCATCCAGGCCCGAATGCCTTCGTTCAGCAAGATGTTCTTGGTGTAGAAGGTCTCAAACTCCGGGTCTTCTGCCGCCCGAATCTCCTGGGACACGAAATCGTAGGCCCGCAGGTTCAACCCGAGACCTACAATGCCCACGGCACTCATCCACAGACCGGTGACCGGCACAAACAGCATGAAGAAGTGCAGCCAACGCTTGTTCGAAAACGCAATCCCAAAGATCTGAGACCAGAATCGGTTGGCAGTTACCATCGAGTAGGTCTCTTCAGCCTGGGTCGGCTCAAACGCGCGGAAGGTGTTGGCATTCTCGCTGTCTTTGAACAGCGTGTTCTCAACGGTGGCACCGTGGATGGCGCACAGCAGCGCTCCGCCCAACACACCCGCAACCCCCATCATATGGAAGGGGTTCAAGGTCCAGTTGTGGAAGCCCTGCAGGAACAGCAGAAAGCGGAAGATTGCCGCCACGCCAAAGCTCGGCGCAAAGAACCAGCTCGACTGCCCCAGGGGATACATCAGAAACACGCTGACAAATACCGCAATCGGCGCCGAAAAGGCGATGGCGTTGTAGGGCCGTAGACCGACCAGACGGGCCACTTCAAATTGACGCAGCATGAAGCCGATCAATCCAAAGGTGCCGTGTAGGGCGACGAAGCTCCACAGACCACCCAGCTGGCACCAGCGCACAAAGTCGCCCTGGGCTTCGGGGCCCCACAGCAGCAGCAGGGAGTGACCCAGGCTGTTGGCGGGGGTGGAGACGGCAACGGTCAAAAAGTTGCACCCTTCCAGGTACGACGACGCCAGGCCGTGGGTGTACCAGGAGGTCACAAAGGTGGTGCCGGTCAGCCAGCCGCCTACGGCCATGAAGGCGCAGGGAAACAGCAAGATGCCGGACCAGCCAATAAATACAAAGCGATCGCGCTTTAGCCAGTCGTCGAGGACGTCGAACCATCCTCGCTCGGCTTGCGCGCGTCCCATTGCTATGGTCATGTCAAATCCTCTTTATATGACATCCAATCCATAAGGCCGCAGCTCTGGTGGATCCAGATTAGTCTGGCAGAGCGTTACCTTAAAGCAGGGGTTAGTAACTACTAAGTATTCCAGATATTAGAGCCAGGGAGAATAATATTCCTGATCCAATCACCGATACCTCTGCTCAAGGTGCACCAGCAGCCTCAGAAGACAAGCCTCCAGAGGCTAGGCTTCTTTTTATGATAGGGAGTGTTCTAATTTTTTACAATCTGACACGTAATTTCTCAGGCTAGCGGTACCGGGGGACTTGGCGGCGATGCAGCTGGTGTTGGCCGCCCCGTCCGCCCAGCGTAGAGTCTATGGGGTTTAGACTGGGCTGATTCAGTGTTTATATAGAGTAATAGCGGGTGATATACCCAGTCTGCTCAGTCTAATTTGAAGAAACCGGTGGCGTTGAAGCCGCCCCACCCAGACTTTTTCTAGGTTTTCATCGCTCTTCATCTATCACTATCGCTTGTTAAGATCTATGACTGCCTCCCTGTCGTCTACTCAATCTCAAACCCTTAAGCGCAATGTGCTGGGGGCTCGTCGTTTAAGCAACATTTTTTGGGCCGTGGTGCTCACCCTGGGCGGGCTGGGGTTTGCCTTAGCCGGGGCTTCCAGCTACTTGAAACAAAACCTTCTACCCTTCGCTGACCCGACTCAGCTGGTATTTATTCCCCAGGGCATTGCCATGGGCTTTTATGGGGTAGCGGCCCTAGGTCTGGCCACATTTCTTTGGATTGTCATCAGTCTGGATGTGGGTGGTGGGTACAACAGCTTCGACAAAGCCAGCAATCGCCTACAGATTGTCCGCAAAGGGTTTTGGGGCGAAAACCGCCGCATTGAAATTGATCATCCTCTAGAAGAGGTGACGGCGGTGCGGGTGGCGATTAAAGAAGGGCTCAACCCCAAGCGTACTCTCTACCTCCGCATCAAAGGTCGTCCTGACATTCCGCTGACACGGGTGGGCCAGCCAATTCCCCTATCGGAACTAGAAAACCAGGGGGCAGAACTGGCGCGCTTTTTGCAGGTGCCGCTGGAGGGGCTATAGACGATCGCAGCTCAAAGGTTTGATAGCAGCCCCCGGTGTTGAGCCCGTGCGATAACATGGGGGGTCGGTTGAACATTTAGGACTTGACGTATTGATGGCTCTCTCGACCCGCCCCTTAACCCTGGCCCTGGCTGCCTTACTAACCCTTTGGTTGGGCGCTTGCACCAGTGCCCCCAATGTAGACTCGACGAGCGAGGCCCCCGCCGACCCCGGCCCGACCGAAGCCGTGGCGGTGGCCCCGACCGGTCTACCCGTGCTGGAGGGCAAGGCGACGGTGGAAATGGTGGTGAACGGCAGCCCCATTGTGATGGAGCTAGACGGCACCAATGCCCCAATTACCGCGGGTAATTTCGTGGATTTGGTGAATCGTGGCGTCTACGATGGCCTGGTGTTTCACCGGGTGGTGCGTGACCCGCAGCCCTTTGTCGCCCAGGGCGGCGATCCTCAGAGCAAAGACCCCAGCGTGCCCGCGCAGCAGTTGGGAACGGGTAGCTTTATCGACCCCGACACCCAGAACCCCCGCTACGTTCCCCTAGAAATTAAGCCCGCTGGAGCGACGGAGCCCATTTACAGCCAAACTTTTGAGGAGGCCCGCATCAGCGAGGCCCCGGAACTCCCCCACACGCGGGGTGCCGTGGCGATGGCGCGATCGCAGGCGGTAGACTCGGCCTCGGCGCAGTTTTACATTACCCTGGCGGAGCTGCCCTTTTTGGATGGTAGCTACGCGGTGTTTGGCTATGTCACCAGCGGCATGGAGGCGGTCGATGCCATTCAGCAGGGCGATCGCATTGAGTCGGCGCGGGTCACAGCCGGGCTGGAGAATCTGAAGACTGAGTAGGCAGGATAGAGGCAATGCCGTTGTTGTGACCGGCCTGGGGCTAGTCACAGCCCTGGGAACTACGGCAGCGGCTACCTGGAACAATCTTCTAGTCGGGAAATCGGGCATTCGGATCGGACAGCCATTCCCAGAACTGCCGCCTCGCCCATTAGCCCTGGTGGGTGATAGGCCCGCTGACCTAACGGATTTGCTGGGGTTAGCGGTAGCGGAGGCGATCGCCGATGCCCAACTCACGCCTCCCCTAGCAGACTGTGGCGTGGTGATCGGCTCTAGCCGCAGCTTTCAGGGCCGCTGGGAACGCATGGCCTGTGGTCAGTCATGGGTGGAAAACCCCTGGCTGGCGACCCTGCCGCATATGGGGGCGATCGCCGCGGCTCGCCAGATCCAATCCCAAGGGCCGGTGCTGGCCCCGATGGCAGCCTGTGCCACCGGGTTGACGGCAATTTTTCAGGGCTATGAGCTGGTGCGGCGGGGGCAGTGCGATCGCGTCCTGGTCGGGGCCGCCGAAGCGCCCATCACCCCCCTCACCCTGGCGGGCTTTGAGCAGTTGGGTGCCCTAGCCCCCACGGGCTGCTATCCCTTTGCCGCCCATCGCGAAGGCCTGGTGCTGGGTGAGGGAGCAGCGGTGCTGGTACTGGAGTCAGAAGCGGCCTGGCTGGCGCGATCGGGGCCAGAGGCCTACGGCTATGTTCTGGGGGGCGGCTTTAGCGTCGATGCCTACCACCGCACCGCGCCCGACCCAACGCTGGGGGGCAGTCGGTTAGCGCTCAAGAACTGTCTTTACTACAGCGGTCTAACGCCTCAGCAGGTCAGCTACATCCATGCCCACGGCACCGGAACCAGGCTTAACGACGCCCATGAGGTGCAGCTCTTGACCGAAGGATTTTCTCCGCTGCCGTGGATGAGTTCGACTAAGGGGGCGACCGGGCATACGCTGGGGGCCTCAGGGGCGATCGGGGCGGCGGTGTGTTTGCTGGCGCTGCGCCACCAGGTGCTGCCGCCGAATGTGGGCGATCGGGGCGAGAGTATTTATCCCAAGCTAGTGACTGAACCTGTGGTCAATGGTCTAGATGTGGTGCTGTGCCTGAGCTTTGGCTTTGGCGGGCAGAATGGGGTGCTGGCGCTGGGGCGCGATCGCTACAGTTGAGGATCTTCCAACCGCAGATTCACCTTCTTCACTACGGGAACAGTTATTTCTGCCAGAATTGCTAGAAAATACCTAGTAGGAAGAGTTTTATCTGAAAGATCTAGCGTTCAGTACATTTACTAGGTTTTAGATACCAATATGCCACGCAAGTATTTTTCACAACGAATCGGGAAAAACCCAAATCCAGAAGGATTACCACTTACTGATGTCATAGAACTGTTCCAACGAATCTACGGACAGCTCGATGTGGATGGGTACTTTGACGAAGCTTTTGGATTTTACTGTGTTGATGCTGATCATATTCCTGGATATGTTCGAGATGTCGAGCTTGAAATACTTCTAACTATTCGAAAAAAGCAAATTTGGCCAATCAGAGATTATGCAGCGGACTATAGTGAAGATGATCTTTTTGATGTCATTGAGTTCCTATACCAGCATGTTTCAAAGCCTGTAGATGGCACTATGCATAACTACAATCAGTGTGGGATGCATTGGGAAACCTTTAGCAAGAAGGAAGGTCAGTTGGTATTCATTGAGAAAATCAATAGTCTTCTCGCGCACTACTGCAAACCCTTTGAAATATCTCCGGATGGAGAGATACTGACCAAGCCAGAAGCTGGATTTGAGAAAATTTTTGAGGCTGATATCCCTTCAGCTGACGAGAAAATCATAAACAGAATGGAGTCTGCCATCCTCCGTTTTAGAAGGCATGGCTCTACCATAGACGATCGGAGGCAGTCCGTTAGAGACTTGGCTGACGTTCTAGAATATTTACGTCCGGAGGTGAAAAACCTCTTGACTAAAGCTGATGAAAAAGATCTTTTTAACATTGCGAATAATTTTGGGATAAGACACTATAACGATCAGCAAAAGACGTCCTATGATACCGCTCTGTGGTTGAGTTGGATGTTCTATTTCTACCTCGCCACACTGCATGTACTGCTTCGGAAAATTGGTCATGACAAAAAAGCTGCAACTCAATAACAAGTTGCAGATATTTATATCATTTAAATCAAATTTTCTTCTGAGCTAGCCTATCCAAGGCTGTTGAAGAACTTCATCGCCATTTGGGGCAGGTGGCTGACCTCAAACCAAAGCTGTTTGGGGCTGATGCCAAACAGGTATTGCAGGGCCGCGAAGATCGCCACCAGACCAATGAGCGGGACAAGTCCGACGCTCAAAATTCTGAAAAATAGCTGGAAAGCTAAAACAACGACCGCGATCGCCGCAATCAGCAGCACCAGTTGAGAACCCACAGCCCCAAACACAGCATCCATCGAGGCAAGAAACGGTGAAGGAATAGATCAACAAAAACCCAGACAATCCTAACTCAGAGGCCGAGAGCAATGGGTTTTGGTGCTTTTAGGCCAGAACCCGGAACACCTCTGGCGCATTGCCGCCGGTCACGTAGCCGCCCTGCTGTTTGATGGCGACGAGATGGGCGATCGCCCCCGTACCAATCACTTCCCCTGCCACGATAGTCGGAATGCCAGGCGGATAGGCCGAAATCGTATCGGCACTGATGCGGCCCACGGCAGCCTCAGCCTCAACGGTTTCTGTAGGGGCAAAGAACGCCTCGCGAGGGGACACCTGTGGCAGGGTAAATGAGCTATCCGCACCTTTTAAAGCGCCTAATTGAACGCAGGCTGCGACGGAGATCTGCCCTTTGGCCTTCTCCGCCAGCGAACCAAACCCGGCCACGCACCGCTGCCGATCCTGGTCGGTATTGCCAATGCTAACAATCAAGGTTAAATGTCGCAGTTCCGGCAGCTCGACGGTGACACCTAGCTCCTCGTGCAACATTTCGTCGGCCTCTAACCCCGTTAGCCCTAGGCCCGACACATCTATTGTGAGCCGAGTCAGATCTAGATCGCTAACGCTGGAGAATGCTGTCACCGCCGGTTTGTCGATCACTCGCAGACCGGGAATTGTTGCCAGTTCGGTTCGCATTTGCTGTGCCAGCGCGAGGGTATCCGCTAACAGCACCTTGCCCTCCGTCGCCATCTGGTGACGGGCGGCATCCAACGACGCCAGCAGTAGAGAATTGGGGCTGGTAGATTGGGTGAGCTGGAGGGCCGCTTGCAGCCGAGATTGGTCAATGCGGTTCCCCCGCGTATGCAGCATCGCCGCCTGGCTCAGTGCCCCCAGCACCTTATGGGTTGACTGCACCACCAGGTCAGCGCCCAGCGCTAAGGCCGGGGTGGGCAGGTCGGGGTGAAAGGCAAAGTGCGGCCCGTGGGCTTCATCAATGAGCAGGGGAATGCCGTGGTGGTGGGCGATCGCAGCGATCGCCCCCACATCGGAACAGATGCCGTGGTATGTGGGCGATACCAGCAGCACCGCACGAGTGTCCGGATGTTGCGCCAGGGCCGCAGCAACGTCCTCCTGCTTCACCCCCAGCACCAATCCCAGCTCGGCGCTGTACTCTGGGGCCACAAAAACCGGCATTGCCCCCGACAGCACCAGCCCCGCAATTACCGAACGATGGGCGTTACGCGGCACAATAATTTTGTCGCCAGGGCCGCAGGTGGCAAGAATGGCCGCCTCGATACCGCAGGTGGAACCGTTGGTAAGAAAATAGGTGCGATGGTTAGAGACCGTCCCTTCAAGGCCATCGGCCCCAAACGCCTCGGCAGCGAGTTCCTGGGCTGCACGAATCACCCCCTCGGGAGCAAACAAATTATCTAGTTCTGGCAGCTCCGGCAGATCCGCCGCCAGCGCCTTCTCTCCCAGCAGATCGATCAAGGGGGAAGATGCACCCTGCCCTCGCTTGTGCCCCGGCGCATAGAACGCAGCGTGAAGCCGCTGGCTGCTAGTCTGCAACGCCGAGAGAACTGGGGTTTGGGATTGATCGAGCATTAGTTGAGCAAGGTGAGAAAGGTCTGATGAGCCGCTGTGGAGAAGGCCTCAATCTGGTATGCCCATCACTAACCCTCGCCCTGAGCTAGGGAAGCACTGGGTAGCAGTCACCATCTAGGACAGCGTACTGAATTTCACCGTCTTGCTCAAACTCGACCCTGCTGCCGTCGGGTTCAAATAAAACCCCCGTCCCGTCAAGGCAAGCGCCGTTGGCAAACAGCGTCAGCAACCGCTCTTTTTGGGGCTTGATTTCACCCTTAGACTGTCTCAGGACAGTCCCGTCCTTAAACACTACCCCGCGAGCCGCATCGTGATTTAGAAACTTGGCCACCCGTTCACCGCTGATTTTCCAGGGCTGCACCTCTGCTAAAGCCGGGTTAGGAGAGGCCACGTAGCCAAAATCTTTAGTTGAGTAGGCGGCTACCTCATCGGCCATAGATGTCCACCCATCTCGCTGACCATCGGCTAGGCCGTCAATTAAAACGTCAGAGTGGCGCAGCGGTTTATCACTGGCGGTGAACTGATAGTCCTCACCTTTAACCTTCCCGTCGTATTCGGCTGGAAGGCCGAACTCCCAGTCCTCCTGGTAGAGTCGCCACACTGCACCAGGCTCCCAGACTACATCGGATGATGCAATAACTTGACCACAACCGACTAAAAGCAGAGCAACAGAGACTAGACCGCGTCTAAGCTTAACCATTTAGCAGCAAACCCAAAACAGTACATTTATACTGAATCGAGTCTAGCGCCTTGGCTGCGCAATAGTTCAAATGAACTATAATTAAGTTTTGTTCCGTAGAATTTTGCCTAAGCGGAGGGCTTTGTTGCATGAATAGTTCAAGCGTCAGGGGTTCTGTGGCAGGAACCGAGAA
>QBLT01000320.1 GCA_003249105.1 Leptolyngbya sp.
TCACTCCCTACCCCCCACTTCCGATCATCTGGTGTATCTTAGTCGGGTATCGCCCGCACCCCTGGGCTGCACCGCGTGGAGGATTCGCAATTCGTGGCTTCCCTATCGCTAATGGCCTTCCCCCTGGGCCTGTTCTCAATTCTTCTAGGCACCGGAGAACCCAAACTTCTACAGCCGTCGGGGCTAAACCCCACTGCATTGCAAATTGAGTGGCAGTCGCCGTGGATTGCGGAGCTGGCCCGCGACCCGGTGGTGGAGGCGATCGTAGCCGACTACGTGGCGGGGCTTCAGCGGCAGGGCTGGTCAGTGCCCGACCAGGGCGTTTGGATTCAGGTGGGCCAAAGCGTAGTTGCTGAGCACCGGGGCGATGTGCTGCTGCCCGCCGCCTCGCTGACCAAGCTGGCAACCACCCTGGCCGCCATTAAAACCTGGCCCCTCGACCACCGTTTCGAGACTCGGGTGGGACTGCGCGGTACCCTCCAGGCCGATGGCGTGCTCGACGGCGACCTGGTAATTCAGGGCAGCGGCGACCCGCTGTTTGTGTGGGAAGAGGGCATTGTGCTGGCCAACCGTCTGCAAGAGTTGGGCATTCAGCGGGTGACGGGGGAGATTTTGGTAAGTGGCTCCTTCACCATGAATTTTGAGGAGGAGCAGGCGGATTCTCTAGCGGATTTGCAGCAGGCGATGTCGGCCTCAACCTGGAGCTGGGAGGCGCGCCAAGCCTACGCCAACCTGCCGCCCGGCACGCCCCAGCCCAGCCTACAGGTGGTGGGTACGCCTCGCTGGGTACCAGCGACGGAGCTAGAAGCCAGCGACATCCAGTGGGTGGTGCAGCACCAGTCGCTGCCGCTGGTGGCCATCCTCAAGGCGATGAATATCTACAGCAACAACGTGATGGCAGAAATGGTGGCCGAGCTGGCGGGCGGGCCGGGGCCGGTAATGACCAAGGCGACAGCGGCAGCCGAATTGCCAACCGGCGAACTCAGCCTGGTCAACGGGTCGGGCCTAGGGGTAGACAACCAGATGTCGGCGCGGGCGGCGGTGGCGATGACGGCGGCGATTCAGCAAGAGCTGAGTGCCCAGGGTTTTTCGGTGGCCGACGTGCTGCCGGTGTCGGGGGAAGATGTGGGTACGCTGGTCGATCGCCGCATTCCGGCCACGGCAACGGTGAAAACGGGTAGCCTGGCGGAGGTTAGCGCCCTGGCGGGGATGGTGCCCACCGCCGAAAAGGGGCCGGTGTGGTTTGCCATTATCAACAAGGGCTGGGATATCCCTGACCTGAGGGTGCAGCAAGACCAGCTGTTGCAGGCGATTCAGGCCCACTGGGGGACGGCGGAAGCGCCCGCTGACATGAGGACGAAGGTGGTGATGCAGACGGGGCCGTTTCGCTACGGTGACCCCAGCCGCAATCAGGTAGCCCAGGATGTAGCGTCGGAGTAGGGCGGCTCGGCGTAGTGCTGGTGCAGGGCTTTGGCGATCGCCCCGGCGGCCCCCGGCTGCCCCATGCGGCGGCGACCATTCTCAGCAATGCGCTGAAGACGGGGGCCATCGGCGAGGCAGGCCTGTAGCGCCGCCCCCGCCTCACGGGGCTGGTTGAGCAAAATGATCGATTGCCCCAGCAGCCGCGACTGCGACTCGGCAAAGGCATAGGTGAACTGCGGCCCCGACCCAGGCAAGGTGACGACGGGCTTGCCCAGGCCGACGGCCTGCTCGGTGGCGGTGCCAGCGGTAGCGATCGCCGCATCGGCCAGGTGCAGGCATTCGGCAAAGGCATTGGTGGTCAGCACCAGCACCCCATTGTTGCGCTGAAACGAGGGGTATTCCCCAGCGACAGGCTGCCATCCGGCGTCTAGCAAGACATCTTTAAATGCGGCCAGGTTGAGGGAGGGGGTCAGGGCGGCCAGCAGGCGAATCTGGCGATCGCCGAAGGTCTCCATCACTGATGCGATCGCGCTCACCATCCGCTGCCAGTTGTCAAAGGCCTCGGGGGCGCGGGAGCCGGGCAGCAGCGCCAGGGTCAGCCGAGCAGTAGCCGGGGGGAACGTTGCGGTTAGCCGGGCCAGTTTGTCGGCGCTGGTGTCCAGGTCATCCATCATCGGGTTGCCGGGGTAGAGGGCGGGCACCCCGCGCTTTTGCAATAGGTCAGCGGTGAGCTGGTCGCGCACAAAGGCCCCCTGGCAGCGGGGGCGGGCCATCAGCCAGCGCTCCCAGGGCACATAGACCGAGCCCGACCAACCTTCCAGCGGGGGGCGACCGGGCAACCGCTCCGTTTCGTTGCGCAGGTAGTATTCTGACTTGGCGGTGCCAACGAAAAAGTACTCAGCGCCGCTCTGCCAGGCGATCGCCAGGGGCACAATGTCTCCCACCGCCAAGATTTTGCCGCCGCTCTTGGCCCACTGGCGGGCAGTTTTGAGCTGGGCCAGGGTCAGCCCCACCAGCCCCCCCTGCAAATCGCGCCACAGCTGGGAGCGATCCATATAGATAAAGCCGCCGGAGGGCATGGCCTGGGTCGGTCCCTGGATGGCAATACCCGCTTTCTCGTAGGCGCGACCTTCCCCCACGATCGGCAGCGCGGCTAGGGTTGGCGCACCGGGTATGCGGCGCAGCTGCTTCAGAATGCGAACCGCAATGCCGTCTTCGCCGTGGCCATTGCTAATGCAGAGTAGCTTCATCGTGGGAGATTCGATACCACCCCCAACCCTAACAGAAAACTATGTTTCGGGTTTCAGAGATACGCTTGAGATGATGGCGAGCACTAGTGAGATGGTAGAACTCACTCAATTCAACGGCGGTTATAATTTAGCTCAACGGTCACTGGCCAAATAGCAACCCAGCAAGCAAAGCTGGATAAGGACTGACGTGCCCGCTAAAGACCTCTACCACGATGCAGTTAAGTCAGCCTTAATTAAAGACGGTTGGAGCATTCTTGCGGATCCCTACCGCATCCAGTATAAGGATCTCGACCTGTATGCTGATCTCGCAGCTGAGCGGCCGTTCGCAGCTGAACGAGAAGGTCAGAAAATAGTCGTTGAGATCAAGAGTTTTGTCGGGCGATCGTTAGTCGCTGACTTTCATCTTGCAATCGGCCAATATAGGGTATATCAAGTGCTGCTTTCAGAAACGGCATCTGAATATGACCTCTATTTGGCTATAGATGACATTACCTACAGCAACTTCTTTAGCCGTGAGAGCATCGATTTCTTGATTCGATCCAGTCAAGTGAAATTTTTTGTGGTCAATATTGACGAGGAGGAGATTGTCCGATGGATAAGTTAATTCAGTACCGTCAAATTATCCAAAAAATTCTAGTTGAATACCGAGACTGGGCCGCTGGGACGAGTCAGGATGGGGTGCAGGAATGCGTTTCTTTCGATCGAGAACGCGACCATTATTTCTGGTTCCGGGTGGGCTGGCATGGCAAGCAGCGAGACTTTAGGGTGAGCGTCTATCTCCGCCTTGAGAAAGGCAAGGTTTGGATTGAAGAGGACTGGACAACCCAGGGCATCGCCAATGATTTGTTAGACGCTGGAATTCCTCCAGAAGATATTGTTTTGGGCTTTCAGCACCCTCAGAAGCGCTCGATGACGGAATTCGCTTTGGCATAGACACTGACTAAGGTGGAGTTGGCCTGGCGGCTGAGGAGGTCGATCGCCCCAACCCCTGCGCAAATCAGTAGAACAAGAACAATCAGCAATGACATTTTTCAACGACCCTTGACAGATGCTGACGCCAGCATTCCCCAACTCCACCCGTTTGGACTCAGGGTCGCTAAATTATTGCTAGAACGAAAAACCCCTCAATGTTTCTTTGTGAAGGAACCGGATTTCGTTGCGAAACGGTCGTGTTTCCCCTACACCGCCCGTTGATTTCCGTAGGATCTGGGAGGCCGCTTTTCGCTGGAACGCCTGATGAAACTGCTGGTGATAGAACCCGAACCGCTGGTCGCCCAGGCTCTGAAGCTGCTGCTGGGCAGCGTGGCTTGCGCGGTAGAGGTGGCCTGTGTTGATGCCTACGCCAGCGGCGACATCGCCAGCCTATTCGCCAAAGGCCCCTACGACTTAATTATTCTCGATGGAGCCGTAGGTCTGAGTTTGGGACCAGAGTTGCGCGCCCAGCTGCCCCACTGTCCCATGCTGCTGTTGACGGGTGTGGCCCTAGACCCGCCACCCTGGGCTACAGAAACCTTGGGCAAGCCCATCGAGGCGGTGGCTCTGGTCGCGCGGGTGAGTGCTCTAATCGGCAAACCCATCTCTTTAATGAGCCCTGTGGCCGAGCTGAGCCGCCGCGAAGAACGCTTTCGCAACATGGCCGACCACGCGCCGGTGATGGTGTGGGTGACCGATGCCGCTGGCTACTGCACCTACTTGAGCCAGAGCTGGTATGAGTTTACTGGGCAGTGCGAGGCGACGGGGCTGGGCTTGGGCTGGCTCGGGGCAGTGCATCCCGACGATCGCGCCACCGCTAAATCAGTCTTTCTCACCGCCACCGAACGGCAGCAGGAGTTTCGGGTGGAGTATCGCCTGCACCGCCGCGACGGCGAATACCGCTGGGTGATCGACGCAGCCCGTCCCTGGATGGGGGTGGAGGGTAAGTTTGAGGGCTACATTGGCTCGGTGCTAGATATCAGCGATCGCGTGCGGGGCGAAGCCGAACGCCGCCAGGCCGAGGCCACCCTGCGCGAGTCGGAGGAAAAGTATCGGCTGCTGTTTTCTAGCATTGACGAGGCGTTTTTGGTGGGCGAGGCCCAGCGCCACGAGGACGGCACCCTCGACTTTTTGTACATTGAGGTGAACCCGGCCTTTGAGCGGGCGACGGGCCTGGCCCGCCGAGATGTGCTCGGTCGTTGCGCCCGAGAGGTGCTGCCGGGGCTGTCGGAGGTGTGGTTTGACACCGTGG
>QBLT01000321.1 GCA_003249105.1 Leptolyngbya sp.
GATTATGAGCGCTTGCCCAAGTCCTCCGAAGCGCTCATCTACATCGCCATGACTCGGGTCATGCTACGCAGGTTAGCTTGACGCTTTCGATACCCCGCCTCCGTGTTTTCAAATATCCTCTAAGTTGGGCGGCTGTATCAATGGTATTCATAGGCTAATCCTGCCAGCTATGGCTAGCGGTTGTCTTACGTCGGAGGAAGGAAAAAAGCCCAGCAGATGCTTCGGTCGCATTTAGCCCTGGGATCGCACCTCAGATGGATTTGCCTTCTAGGCGAGCCCTCAGGCAAGAAACTATTTCTCTTAGCTCATAAGCCAAGGCGATCCCTAAGCATCGACTGATCTGACGCAGACTTTGCGCCGAGCTACTTGGCTAGCTGGGTGGCCTCGGCATGAGCGGCAGCCTGAATAGTCAACGGCTGGAGGCTAAAGCCGACGACCTGATGCCCGCGGCAGTAGAAACCCAGCTTGGGGCGTAGCTCAAAGGCGGGGGTAGTGCCTTTCTGAGCTTCGGCTTCGGTGTAGAGCCAGTAGCCCTGAGGCGCGGCAACAAGCTGCACCGGAGTCTCTTTGGTGCGCGAAATCAACATGTGAGTAGGGGTGAATGTCATTGCGGTCTCCTTGGGTGCAATCGACCCTGAGTGAGTAGTAACTCTATGTAACGCCCTCTCAGAAAAAGCCGCGAGTCGGAGAGCCGAATCTCGTCAGGGAGGATCTCCCCATCCGCCGCAAGGCAAAGTCTCTTAGGGTGCCCAACGGTGTCTGGTAAACACCACGAATCTTGAAAGGCGTACTAAATTGTTAAACAGAGATTACAAAACTTCATCTGCCTCTGGTCGTACCCCGTTTTCAGGTAGCTTTCATTTATGAAAGAATTCCACGCCAGTCAAACCCTGCGCCTGCGGGTGCCCAACGAGGCGATTCCGATTGAGCACTACCTGCGGCAGCCCCAGCGCTTGGTGCAGGCGATCACCGACCCGCGCCGCATTGAGGTGCTGAGCGATGGCCTGTATCGGCTCAGCCTGCGGCCCCTACAGTTTTTTGGCATCAGCATCGAACCCACCGCCGACCTGCGGGTGTGGAGCCTGGCCGACGGCACCCTGCGGCTAGAGTCGGTGGCCTGTCGAGTCAAAGGCCCTGAGTACCTCAGCTTTGTGAATGATTCCTTTGGCATGGCTTTGCAGGGCACTCTCACACCCCAGCGCCAGGCAACCTACACCGAACTCCAGGGACAGGCCGATCTGAAAATTCGTCTAGAGCTGCCGCCGCCGATTCGCTTTATGCCTGCCTCAGTGCTCGATCGCACCGGCAAAACCTTTCTGGGCGGTATTCTCGGCACCATCAAACACCGCATTGAGCGGCAGCTGGTAGAAGACTACCGCGCCTGGGTGGCAACCACCCACCGCCAGCCTCAGGTCAGCCCTCAGGGGGCTATGCAGGGTCGCACGGTACAGGGTTAGAGTTGAGGGTTAGCTCGATGCGATCGCCCACCTCTAGCCCAAACAGCTGCTGAGCACTGCCCCGGTTCACCGCTAGTTCCACAAAGCCGTGGCTACCCACCAGCGCCAGCCCTTGCCCAGGGAAAACGTCCCCGTAGGTATGGCCACCGGTCAGCGTCCGATCTCCTATCGTTACAGTCCAGCCGCTAGAGGTCACGGCGGTGGCGGCGATAGTGGTGGCGGCATTGCCGAAGCGATCGATGTACTGAACTGCGCCTGTCCAGCCCGTGGCCGTGGCCACCGGAGCTTGTAACAGGAGGCTAATGAGGGATTGCGGATCAATTCTGGCTCCCACATCATCTATCGGTACGCCGTTGGCCAGGTGAGCCGCCACCGGAGCAAAAATGTCGCGTCCGTGGAAGGTGGTGCTGGGGTGGGGCGATCGCCAGTAGTCCCTATTTGTCAGCTCTACGGCGTTTAGAATGCCTTGATTGCCTGGGCGATCGCTCCCCAAAACGCCACTCAGCACGCCATTGTCTGGCCCGACGAGCATGGCATGGGAAGTCTGCACCGCCACCGCCCGCCGCTGGGTGCCTACCCCCGGATCGACCACCACCAGGTAAACCGTGCCCGGTGGCATATAGGTATAAACGCTGATCAGAGTGAACCGTGCCGCATAGAGATCCTGCGGCGGCAGGTCATGGGTGAGATCGATGAGCTGGGCTGTGGGGGCTATCGTGGCGATGACGCCTTTCATCACGCCCACATAGCTATCTTGAAGTCCAAAGTCAGTAAGTAAGGCGATGGGCATCGGATCACAGTGGCAAGATAGCCATCAGCTATTTTTAAAGCAATGATCACGCTTTCGCTTCGTAGTCGCCCGATTTGCCGCCGGTTTTCTTTAGCAGGTGAATGCTGCGGATCTCGATGGATTTTTCGAGCCCCTTGGCCATGTCGTAGAGGGTGAGGGCGGCGACGCTGACGGCGGTGAGAGCCTCCATTTCGACCCCGGTTTCGGCCTTGATTTTGACTGTGGCCTGGATGCGGTAGCCGGGCAGAGCTGCATCGGGGGTAATCTGCACCTCCACCTTTTGAATCGGCAGGGGGTGGCAGAGGGGAATCAGGTGAGCAGTCTGCTTGGCCGCCATGATGCCAGCGATGCGGGCGGTGGCCAGCACGTCGCCCTTGGGAGCGTTGCCGGCCTCGATGGTGGTCAGCGTTTCGGGCTGCATGACAACTGTGGCTACGGCCACCGCTTCCCGCACCGTCTGAGCCTTAGCGGCTACATCCACCATGTGGGCTTGGCCCTGGGCATCGAGATGGGTAAGCGCGGCGGGTGTTAAAGGATTTTTCGTCATGGGTTTAAACTGTGCAAAAAGATATGCTAATATCGAAAGCCTGCACGAGGGCGTGTAGCTCAGTGGACTAGAGCACGTGGCTACGGACCACGGTGTCGGGGGTTCGAATCCCTCCTCGCCCGTTTTAACTCAAGGCCAAAACTACCCGGCATTCCCAGAATGTTGTTTTGGTAGGTCAATGGCGTAGACATCTGGCCCATGCCCCAGGGCAAACCTGAGGGAGTGGGCTAGGTCTTTGCTGTTAGCGGTGGCAAACACCACCAGCCCCACCATCGTCATCACCCCCGAGAGGCCAAAAATATCTCGATAGCTGAGCTGATCGGCGATGGTGCCAAAGATGGGGCCAGCCAGGGCAATACCCACGTCGAAGCCGACCATGGCCAGGCCAAAGGTGCGGCCGCGATCGCTAGCTGTTGAGCGATCGCCCATCAGCGCCGCAATCATCGGAATCAGGGTGCCGCCCGCAAACCCCTGAATAAACCCCGCCAGCAGGAATATCGGCGCACTGCGGGCCAGCCAAAACATAGCCATGCCCAAACTGTAGATCAGCAGGCTAGCGGTGATGAATCGCCCCCTGCCGTAGCGATCGGAGGCCCGCCCAGCAATCAGACGCGACATGAAGCTAGCTACGGCTGAGGCGGTGTAGATCAGCCCCACGTTCAAAGCCAGACCCGCCTCGCGCACGTACAGCGGCACAAAGGTGCTGAGGGTACCAAATGCCAGCCCCACCAGCAGCAAAATAATCGCCGGGGTGCGCACTCGCCCGCTCCATAGCTGGCCCCAAAATTCCTTCGAGCCAGCATTTTCTACAGCGCTGGGAGGGCTATAGGGCTCGTGCAGCTGCGCTACCAGCACCAGACCGACCATGCCCAGTACCCCCATCACTAAAAATGCCGTAGTAAACCCCACCGCCTCGTAGAGAAAGCCGCCGATCGCAGGCCCCAGGGCCAGCCCAATCGGGTTCACCAGGGTCATGTAGCCAATCAGCTCACCCCGGTTGGCCGGAGGAGCCAGATCCAGCACCAGAGCGCTGTAGGCCACCACAAAGGCAGCAATACTCAACCCGTGGAAGGCGCGGATGCCGATCATCGCCAGAATCGAGCTATCTAGGGTGATGGTGTACCCCCCCAGCGACAGCGGCACGATCGCCCGAGGCAAGAACTGCACCAGCAGGTAGCCAAAGGGAGCCAGGGCGATCGCCCCCAACCCCACCAGCAGCACCACCTTACGGCCCCGCTCATCGGCCAGCCGCGACAGGTAGGGCCGAGTGGCCAGCAGCCCCACCGCAAACGAGGCCATCACAATGCCAATCTGCTGACCGCTGCCTCCCAGGGTTTCGATAAACAACGGCAGGGTTGGCAGCAGCCCCGCTAACCCCGCCCAAAAACACAGCCCCGCCGCAAACAGCACCATCAGGTTGTTGCGCACTGCTGGGCTAAACGTTGAGAAAATAGTCAAACCGTCGGTCTCCGAGTAGAGTGCTGGGTGCTCAACAGCGATCTTCGCCGCCCGGTCAGAACCACCGCGCCCCACCCTTCAATGTAAACAAATGTTACAGCTATCGGCCATAGAACGTTCCGCCACCTTTGACCCCACGGGCCGCTACCGCTACAGCCTCGGGCGGCGGTGGAGCGCCGATCCCACCCTGGCCATCATCATGCTCAACCCCAGCCAGGCCGACAGTAGCGTAGACGACCCCACCATTCGCCGCTGCATCGGTTTGGCCCAGGGCTGGGGGTTTGGGGCGATCGCCGTCGTCAACCTCTTCGCCTACCGCAGCCCCCATCCCAAAATTCTGCGCCAAGCCAAGGATCCCATTGGCCCTGAGAACGACGCCACGCTGAGCACAGCCGCGCAGCAGGCCGACCAGATTTTACTGGCCTGGGGAAACTGGGGGAGTTTGTGGGGGCGCGATCGCGCCGTCCTCACCCTGCTCGCGCCCCACCAGGCAAGATGCCACTGCCTGGGCCAAAACCGCACCGGCCAACCCCGCCATCCCCTCTAC
>QBLT01000322.1 GCA_003249105.1 Leptolyngbya sp.
GTCGGGGCGCGGCCCCAGTGGCGCCAGCGGCCTATTTGCGGAAGGCCGAGGCCTTGGCCCAGCGGGGATGATTGAGGTGCGATCGCCACAGCTGCTGCTGGACCAGGGGCAGATTGTGGCGGAAACCTTCTCAGATGATGGTGGCAATCTCCAACTGCGGATTCCCCAACTGATTTTGCTGAATAATCAGGCGTTGATTTCAGCCTCTGCTGGTCGTGGTAGCGGTATTGGCAACGGCGGCAACATCAATATTGATACGTCATTTCTCGTCGCTATTCCCGGCAGCGATAGCGATATTGTGGCCAATGCGTTTCTGGGACAGGGGGGCAATATCCAGATTTCGGCCCTGGGTATTTTACAAATTGAGCCGCGCCAAGCAATTTTGGGCAACGGTACCAATGACATTGACGCTAGTTCGGCATTTGGACAGAACGGTACAGTGACCATCGCCCAGCCCGATGCCGACCCTAGCCGAGGCCTGGGCGCAGCAACACCAGAGTTTGTTGATGTCTCACGACTGGTGGCCCAGGGCTGCCAGAGCGGGGGAGGGCTGGCGGGGCGATTGACCGTCACGGGGCGAGGCGGAGTTGCCCTCGACCCCAGCACCGTACCCAGTGCAGCTACGCCTTTTACCGACCTCGGCAGTACCGCGATCGCGCCAGCCGAGGCGATGACATCTGACTCAGCCCCTGCCCTTTCACCGTCTAGCTTACCTGTAGAAGCCCAGGGCTGGGTTGTGGATGACCAGGGTGAGGTGGTGTTAATTGCCCAGGCAGCAAGAGGGGAACTTGCACTCGGCGAGGGGTCACCTGCCAGCTGTGTCAGTCAGTTTTGAGCCCGATCTACGTGAGGAAGGAGCAAGGTTTTGGTTAAACGGCACAGGCGGTCGGAATTCAGAGGTATAGACCAGCGCTGGCCCTGGGGACGGCTGGTGCTGTGCCTGCTGCTGGGGGTTGTGGTCGCTGTGGGCATGCCGAAGGCGGGATGGTTGCCTGGAGCCGCGATCGCCGCTGTTGAATCCTCAGCGCCCAGCGCCGGAGGGGAGCAACTGGAGCATCAGGGGATCGTCCAGTACGGGGTCGGGGCCTACCTTCAAGCCATAGCCTCCTGGGAGCAGGCGATCGCCCGCTATCGGGCAGACGGGGACTGGTCTGGCCTGGCTCGCACCCTAAGCAACCTTTCCCTGGCGCAGCAGCACATGGGCCAGTGGTCGGCAGCAACAGCGGCCATAGAAGAGGCGTTATCGTTGCTGCAAACCCACGATGGTGCTCGCGGGCAAGCCGAACTCTGGGCTCAGGTGCTCAACTGCGAGGGAAATCTGCGGTACGGCCTCGGTCAAATGCCGGCGGCGATTGTGGCGTGGGAACAGGCGACGGAGGCGTATGGGGCTGCCGACAATCTAATAGGTGCTTTACAAAGCCAGATGAATCTGGCCCTCGCCCTGAAGGCGGCGGGCTTTTATCAGCGAGCCCAGGAGCAGTTGGCAGAGGTGGTGGAGCAGTTGCGCTCTCAGCCCGATTCGCCGCTGAAGGCATCTGCCCTACAGCGGTGGGCAGATGCCCTACGCCTGGTCGGTCGCCTAGATGTTGCCGAAACCGCCCTCTCCGAAAGTTTGGCCCTGTCCCAAACCTTGCATGCCGATGCCGAACGGGCAGCGACGCTGCTGAGCTGGGGCAATACCAAGCGGATTGGAGGGGACATGGAGTCTGCTCAGGACTTTTACCAGCAGGCGATCGCCCTCGAACGAGCGCCGTCAGCAACGCGCATCCTAGCCCAGCTAGCCCTGTTGAATTTGCAGGTGCAGCAGCAGCAGTGGGCAGCAGCCCAAACACTGTGGCCTCCGCTAGCTCGTGACTTACAACAGCTGACCAGCAGCCACCAAAACCTATATCACCGTATCAACCTGGCTATTAGTCTGCTGCAGATCAACCAGGGCAATCCAGACCGTCCTCCTCTAGCGTGGCGATCGATTGCCGAGATCCTGGCAGAGACCGCAAGCCAGGCGGAGGAGCTAGGCGATCGATTGGGGCAGTCCTATGCCTTAGGCTATCTGGGCTCAGTCTATGAGCAAACCCAGCAGCCGGCCACCGCTCAAACCCTAACGGAACAGGCGTTGACCTTAGCTCAGGGGATGAACTCTGGAGAAGCGGCCTATCTCTGGCAGTGGCAGCTAGGACGACTGCTGAAACAGCAGGGCCATAATGCTTCAGCAATCACCGCCTATGGGGAGTCGATTCAGACCCTAAAATCTCTCCGCAGCGATCTGGCAACGGTCAAGGCTGATGTTCAATTTTCCTTTCGAGAAAACGTTGAACCTGTCTATCGGGAATTTGTCAGTCTGCTGTTGACGACAGACTCCGGACAAGAGCCCACACCGGCAAAGCTAGCCCAGGCGCGAGACGTGATTGAATCTCTGCAGCTAGCCGAGCTAGATAACTATTTTCAAGAAGCCTGCCTTCAGGGACAGCCCGTCTCGATTGACCAGCTCGAGGCTAGGTCTGCTGTGCTCTATCCGATTATTTTGGGCGATCGCCTCGAATTAATTCTCAGCCTTCCCCAGGGGCAGTTTCGGCACTACAGCCGCTCGATTGCAGCCCCTGAGCTCGAGGCGTTGATTCAGCAATTTCGCCAGAATCTAGTGATTCTGAGCCGCCGCAACTATTTGGCTTCGGCCCAGCAGCTCTACGACCTGCTGGTGCGACCGGCGATCGCTGATCTGCGCGCCAACAATGTGAAAACCCTGGTCTTTGTGCTGGATGGCGACCTGAAGAGCATCCCCATGGCGGCGCTCCATGACGGTCAGCAGTTCTTGATCGAAGAGTTCGCAGTTGCCCTCAGTCCGGGCCTGCAACTGATTAGTCCCCAACCGCTGGAGCAGCAACAACTCACCATTCTGACCGCCGGCTTGACAGAAGGACGTCAAGGGTTTGCACCCCTAAGCTATGTCGAAGACGAAATTGCTCAAATCCGCAGCATCTTGCCGACAGGATCATCCCTAGTAGACGAATCCTTTACCAAGCCAGCGTTCAGATCTCAGGTTGAAACGACTCAGTTCCCGGTTGTCCACATCGCCACCCACGGGCAGTTCAGCTCAAATCTGGACAATACATTTCTGCTGGCTTGGGACGATGTTATACAGGGGGATGAACTGAGCCGTCTGCTTCAGGACAACACCAATAACCCCCAACAGGTGATCGAGTTGTTGGTCTTGAGTGCATGCCAAACAGCCGCCGGAGACCAGCGAGCCGCCCTTGGCCTAGCTGGATTTGCCATTAAATCCGGGGCGCGTAGCACACTGGCATCTCTCTGGTCAGTGAATGATGCAGCCACCTCCGAACTAATGGCGCTGTTTTACAGAGAACTCGTCAAGCCCCAGACAACTCGAGCGGGTGCCCTGCAAATGGCCCAGCTATCCTTTCTAGCAAATCCGGCAACCCGCCATCCCCTATATTGGGCACCTTTTGTCATGTTAGGCAGCTGGCTATAGCCGCCGGACACACTGGAGCTAGGGGTAAGTAGGTAGACCTAAGTAATCAGCATGCTGACCACGGCGCAGCAAGGTTTCTAGCGATTCAGGGCTACGTTTAATTAGGCTCACCCACTTAATCGCTATCAAGGAACTCGCTCTGTAAGCCGACTACTTCTGGTGGAGGGGATAATGCTCCCAATCCATGAATTCTACAGAATTCACGTAAAACTCTCCCCGAGCAGCTTGGAGAAGACGGTATTTAACCACCATGGTCAAATCTTCCCACCCGCAATCGGTCTGGAGCAGGTTATTGAGTTCGAGGAGAACCTGCGCTGCCTTAGTCTGGTCCTGCGGCTGCCAAAGATCGTTGCTGGTCTTCAAGGGATCGTGGAGCACCGCTGCGATGGCCTGACGTACCGCAGTTTCCATCTGTGGATATAGTCTGTCATAGGCCTGCTCTACTTGTCTTTGACGCCCCCGATTTGTTGTGGCATAAAACGCAGGCAAACGATTGAGAGCGTAGCTCATGATGTCTGCCCGCCTTAAAAACAGCCTTACATTGTCAGACAGGGCAGCAAATTGGCGGTCAATTTCTACTTGAACTAACTGCTCAGTTAGGTTGTCAGACAGTTGAGACGGGCGTGGCTTTTGTGCGCTTTGATGAACAGATAAGCGGTCACTAGAACCCTTTTCACGAGCTTTCATGGCAGGACTCAGAATTAATGGGATGGATCTTTCTACCGCGTACGGTGTTGTTTGCCCATAGTGCCCGCTGCTGTTGGCGACAATCGCCGGAGGCCTATTACAGTCGGCCAAATGGCTTATTGGGGGGCCTAGCCTGACTGCCTAACACATCTTGAAGCTACCTCCCAGGGTGGTAATTGACCGCGCACTGGCTCAGGCTACTTGCACCAGGCCGCAACCCCTCCACAGCTGCATCTCCTGTTCAAACCCTCTCTAGCCTTCGCTGCGGCCATTAAGAGCAGTAGCGACCACTGATCTGGGGGTGCGCAGGCGCGCCATCGGGGTGCCTGTCCGGTCGTTAAAGCATTTGCTGCACCCCTTATAGTGATAGCGCTGAAGCACGGTGCCATCTGAAAGCGACTCCCGACCATTTTTCACGACCTGCTGGCTCTGGCAGTGAGGACAATCCATGCTGCTGAAGCAGTTTCACTACAGCAATTCGACTCATCGACGCCTAGCAGATCAATGCCCGCAGATCTGATCGCCAAAAGCGTGCTCGCTGCACCGCTAACACGGTGAATGTTGCTTAGGATCGTGGATTGAATAAGGTGTAATACTGCGGGTTGGGCTCCTAAGCTAGAGA
>QBLT01000323.1 GCA_003249105.1 Leptolyngbya sp.
CGCCAGAATTGCGGTGCAGTTTGTGATCAACTACGAAGAAGGGGGTGAGAACTGCATTCTTCACGGTGATGCGGCCTCGGAGGCATTTCTATCGGAAAGTGTGGGAGCCGCACCGCTGAGCGGGGTGCGCAATATGAATATGGAGTCGATGTATGAGTACGGCAGCCGGGCCGGGTTTTGGCGGCTGCACCGGCTGTTTACGGGTCGCGGCCTGCCGCTGACGGTATATGCCGTGGCCATGGCCATGGCCCGTAACCCCGAAGCTGTGGCCGCCATGACCGAGGCCGACTGGGAGATCGCCAGCCACGGCTACCGCTGGATTGACTACCAGTATTTTGGCCTTGAGGCCGAGCGCGAGCACATTCGCAAGGCGGTAGAGGTTCACACTCAGGTGGCGGGCTGTCGCCCCCTGGGCTTTTACCAGGGCCGCAACAGCCCCAACACCCGCGCCCTGGTGGTGGAAGAGGGCGGCTTTCTCTACGACGCCGACAGCTACGCCGACGACCTGCCCTACTGGAACACCGAGTACGGTAGGCCACACCTGGTGATTCCCTACACCCTCGACAACAACGACATGCGCTTTGCCACCTACGCCGGGTTTAACTCGGGGGATCAGTTTTTTGCCTACCTGCGCGATGCCTTTGACACCCTCTACGCCGAGGGCGACGACTGCCCCAAAATGATGAGCATTGGCCTGCACTGCCGCCTGGCGGGGCGACCGGGGCGCACGGCGGCGCTGGCCCGGTTTTTAGACTATGTGCAGGGGCGCGATCGCGTTTGGATTTGCCGCCGCATCGACATCGCTCGCCACTGGCACGAACACCACAAACCCGCCTAATCTAGAGGGATTCACCTTGCCTAGCGCTCCCATGCATCCCCTCGATACCCGCTGGGTTCAGCGATTCGCTAACTTTGAGCGCACGTTTTTGCTGCTGCGCGATGCCCTGACGATTGAGTCGCCCTCCCTGGTGGAGCGGGCGGGGATCATTCAGTTCTTTGAGCTGACCTTTGAGCTGGCCTGGAAGGTGATGAAAGACTACGAGGAAGCTGAGGGCATCGTGGTTAAAACTCCCAGAGAAGCCATTAAGCAGGGATTCCAGATCGGCCTGGTTAGCCAAGGGCATGGCTGGATGAGCGCACTGCAAGACCGCAATTTGACTACCCATACCTACAATGAAGCCACGGCGATCGCCGTCGAAAGCAGCATCCGCAACGACTACTTCCCTCTGCTAACCGAACTCTACCAAGTCTTAAAGGTCAAAGCCGATGGCTGACTCCTATGGCCTCACCGAGAGCGACAGGGCTCAGATGATTGCGGCAATTCGATCCTTTGAGGAGATCGCAACGGTGGTGCTGTTTGGTTCGCGAGCCAAGGGCAACTACAAGCCAGGGTCAGACGTAGATCTGGCGGTGAAGGGCGATCGCATTACCCATCGCACCATCGCCCAGCTTGCCGATCTGCTCAATGAGGAGCTGCCGCTGCCCTATTACTTTGATGTGGTTCACTACAACGGCCTGGAGAGCCAGCCGTTGGCTGACCCCATCGATCGCGTTGGCGTGGTCATTTACGACCGGGCTAGCGCGTTGAATCCCATCTAGCCCATTCCATTAGGCGGTATTATCAACTCCAACGCTAGTCTGCGGGGGAGCTAAAGAGTGCTGAGTCCTGGACTGATCGGACGGCTGTTGCGCGTGGCTCAGGCCATTGATGCCCTGAGCGAGGGGATTGGCAAAAGTCTGAGCTGGCTGGTGCTGCTCACCGTTGCTGTGGGTTTTTATAACGTCATCGCTCGCTACATTGGCCGGTTTTTGGGCTTGCAGCTGTCCTCTAACGGGCTGATCGAGTTGCAGTGGTATTTGTTTTCGATCGCCTTTTTGCTCAGCTTTCCCTACATCTTGCAGCAAGGGGCAAATGTGCGGGTCGATTTTTTAGAGGCCCGCTGGAGCGATCGCCGCAAGGCCATGATTAGCTTTTGGGGCACAGTGCTGTTCCTAATTCCGTTTTGCGTGCTGGGGCTGTGGGTGACGCTCAACCCGGTGATGCAGTCGTGGGGGCTGCTGCCCGACGGCACCTGGGGCCGCTGGGAAATTTCTGCCGACGCCAGCGGGCTGCCCAGGGCACCGATCAAATCGATGGTGCTGGTGGGCTTTGGCCTGCTGCTGCTGCAAGCGGTGGCCCAGGCGATCAAGTATTGGGCGGTGTGGTGCGGCTACATCGAGGGCAGGCTACTGCCTGAGGCCGAGGCGGAACTGCCGCCCCTGGAGTGAGCGGTGATGGACGATTGAATGGTTTTCAGAATGCAGTTTCTTGAGTCCCCCTTGTAAGGAGCACCATGGGCTACGAGTGGTTAGCGATCGCGATGTTCGTTGGCTTCTTTTTGATTTTGATCAGCGGCTACCCCGTGGCGTTTTCCTTTGCGGGTACGGGGCTGCTGTTTGGCCTGGTGGGCTGGCTGCTGGGGGCCTTTGAGCCCACCCGCCTCTTGCTGCTACCCAACATCTGGTTTGGCACCATGGCCAACTTCACCCTGCTGGCGATTCCGTTTTTTGTGTTTTTGGGCGCGGTGCTCGAAAAGTCGGGCCTAGCAGAGGAGCTGCTGGAAACCATTGGCCTGGTGCTTGGCCCCCTGCGCGGCGGCATGGCCCTGGCGGTGGTGCTGGTGGGCACCCTGCTAGCGGCGGCCACCGGGGTAGTGGCCGCCACGGTGATTCTGATGGGCATGATTTCGCTGCCGATTATGCTGCGCCACGGCTACGACAAAGAGCTGGCCGCTGGCACCATCATTGCCTCGGGCACCCTGGCCCAGCTGATTCCGCCCAGCTTAGTGCTGGTGGTGCTGAGCGACCAGCTCGGGGTGTCGGTAGGCGATCTATTCCTAGGGGCGCTAATTCCGGGACTGATGCTGGCCGGGGCCTACGCGGTCTATGTGCTGATGGTGGCCTTTTTTAAGCCGGGGACCGCGCCGCCGCTCCCCCTAGCCATGCGCCAGATCAGCCGTTGGGAGCTGCTGAAGCGGGCGGTGAAGGCGATCGTGCCGCCGGTACTACTGATTTTGGTGGTGCTGGGCAGCATTTTCTTTGGCATTGCCACCCCTACTGAGGCAGGCGCAGTCGGGGCGGTCGGGGCCTGCGGGCTAGCCGCCCTCAACGGACGGCTGACGCTCAAGCTGCTGCAAGAGGCAGCCCACGCCACGGCGATCGTGACCGGGGTAGTGCTGATTATTCTGTTTTGCTCGTCGTTTTTTGGCCTGGTGTTTGATGCCCTGGGGGGCAAAACCCTGATCACCAATCTGCTGGTGAATATGCCGGGGGGCTACGTCACCTTTTTGCTGGTGGCGAACCTGGTGATTTTTGCCATGGGGGTGTTTTTAGAATTTATTGAAATTTGCTTTATTGCCATGCCGCTGCTGGTGCCCGCCGCTCAAGCCTTGGGCATCGACATGGTGTGGTTTGGGGTGGTGATGGCGCTGAACTTGCAGACGGCGTTTATTTCGCCACCGGTAGGGTTCTCGCTGTTTTATTTGCAGAGCGTGGCCCCCAAAACCATCAGCACCCGCGAAATTCACCGCAGTGCGCTGCCGTTTATGGCCATTCAGCTGGTGGTGCTGGTGGTCGTGATGGTGTTTCCCCAGACGGTGAGCTGGCTGGTAGAGCGATCGCTCCAGTAAGTTGAGGCTGAGCAGACAGAAAAGTGCAATTTTCTGGAAAATCTTAGGTCAAATGGGTGGTCAACCCTATAGTTAGGGT
Source organism: Leptolyngbya sp. (assembly GCA_003249105.1). Classification (GTDB taxonomy): domain Bacteria; phylum Cyanobacteriota; class Cyanobacteriia; order Phormidesmidales; family Phormidesmidaceae; genus Nodosilinea. The sequence continues at coordinate 3,748 of QBLT01000323.1, forward strand.
ACTCGCGAGTCGTCACCTTCAGCCCCCATGTCATCAGGCCCGTCGTTTTTGGATCTGATCAAACAAACCACCGATGCTGTGGCCGAGTTTATCGTCTGGGTGGTGGCTCTGTTTCAGCGCAACGACTGGTTTAAGCTGCTGGTGCTAGCTGGGGTAGTGCTGGCGCTATTGGGCACCGTCTTCAAAGGCTTTCTTGAAAACCTATGGCCTGGAGATGCGACCCCTAACGCCCTCTGGATCAGCTTGTGGACGGCGGTGGTGCTGTTCTTGCTGGGCGCGTTTGTGGTGGCCCTAGTTAAACGCCCCCGCCCAGACCGCGAAGCCGCTGCCGATACCAAAGAGCGCAAGGCCATCAAAGGGTTGCGCCCCTTTGGCCCCGAGGATGTGGAGATTTTTGCCCAGCTCCAGCGCCAAACCAGCCTGCGGGAATGTCTAGAAACCATTACCAGCCCTGACTACAAGTTTGGCATTTTGATGGGGGAGAGCGGCTGCGGCAAAACCTCGTTTTTGCAGGCGGGGCTATGGCCCAAGCTGCAAGAAGCAGACTGTGGCCACCGGGGTATTTTGGTGCGTTTCTCTGACCAAGACCCGTTGCATACCATTCGCAAGGCCCTAGCCGACCAGCTCGAAATTCCGCTGGATTGGCTGGGCTTACCCTTTGATGAGCTGTTGCTCCAGGCAGTGAGTAATGCTGGCAAGCCGATTGTGCTGCTGTGCGACCAGTTTGAGCAGTTCTTTGTCCACTACAAACGCAAAGAAGATCGCGAACCCTTCATTCAGGCGCTGACTGCTTGGTACAACACCCCAGCTCTTAACCAGGTCAAGCTGCTGGTTTCGGTACGAGCCGACTTGCTGCACGAGCTTTATGCCCTGCACACGGCGCTAAGAGGATATTTGAAAACACGGAGGCGGGGTATCGAAAGCGTCAAGCTAACCTGCGTAGCATGACCCGAGTCATGGCGATGTAGATGAGCGCTTCGGAGGACTCGGGCAAGCGCTCGTAGTCGACATTGAGACGACGACACCAATGTAGCCACCCATAGCTTCG
>QBLT01000324.1 GCA_003249105.1 Leptolyngbya sp.
GGGTGGGGCTTTCTTATTAATCAGCAGTGGGGTGGCGCTTTCCGGCTTGCCCGCCAGGTCGATCGCAGCGCAGCCGAGCTTAAAGGCAAACTCTACGGTGCGACCAGCTCCCAGGGCATCGTAAAACCCCACGGCGAAATCGATCGCCGCTCTGTCGCCTACCGCTTTGGTCATGCCGACTACGGTAGGGTACATGGTCGGCGATCGCTTCGGCCTGCACCGCCGAGTAGCACCCGTTCAGCACCACGCAATGCACCGGGTCGGGGTTATTGGCCGGGTCGGCAAATAGCTCAAACAGCCCCGCTAGGGCTGCGCCAGAAACCAGCTTGGCATTGCCGCTCTCATCCTCAAACATCAGCCTCTCTGCGCCGTCGCCGTGGCCCGAAAAGTGGACGATCTGCAGGGTTTCTTCGACCATGGCCCGCTGAATGTCGCGGGGCGCACGGCGAGGCGCTGGGTAAAGACAAACTCGTCGCGGTGTTTGGCGCGGCGCAGCCCTTCTTCAATGTCGCGCAGTTCTTCGTCGAGGCGTAGGCGGCTGGTGTTTTTGGGGTTAGCGGCCAGAATCAGGATTTTTTGCATAGCAGGGCTGGGCAGTTCCCTTTAACTATAATCTCAGCCCCAAAATTGGCGAAAATCTTCGTCCTGGGCGCTGAGCTGAGCCCAGGGGGCACCCCACTGCCGCACGATCTCCGCCAGGCGATCGCAGGCCGGGCGCTCAGTAGCGTAGTGGCCCGCGTCGATCAGCACCAGGTTGCGATCGCGCCCTTCCTGAAACTGGTGGAACTTGCAGTCTGAGGTCAGATAGGCCTGTGCCCCAGTCTTGGCCACCGCTCCCATAAAGCTGGCTCCGCTGCCCCCTAGCACTGCTACCCGGTTGATAGTTTGCTCCAGGTCAGCAGCGGGGGAGTAGATCAGTCGCGGGGGCGAGAGCTTGGCCTGAATTAGATCGAGCAGGCTTTGCAGACTGAGGGTGGGGCTGAGGTCGCCCACGCGACCGTAGCCAATGCCGGGTTGGGTGAGAACCACGGGTTCTGAGTTTTGCAGGTGCAGCACTTGGGCCAGCAGGTCGGCGGTGCCGTCTTGCACCTGGTCAAAGTTGGTGTGGGCAGTATATATGCCGATGTTGTGGGCGATCGCCAGTTGCACCATATCCCCCACTGGGTCGCCCTGGATGACGCGCTTTAGCGGGCTAAAGATCAGCGGATGGTGGGCCAAAATTAGGTTCACGCCCACGCCCTGCTGGCGAAGTTTGAGGGCTTCGGCCATCACCGCCAGGGTGGGGGTAAGGCACACCAGCACGTGGGCCGGTTCGTCGAGCAGGCCGGGCTGCACCTGCCAGCCGCAGTTGTCCCAGTCTTCTTGCCAGGCAGGGTTGGCCCAGGCTTCGAGTTTAGAGATCAGGTCTGCGATCGCAAGGGTCATAAAAAACACCGCTGGCCGGGGTAGCCAGCTCCAGAAGAAAACTCTCCTAGTTTACCGCGCTACTCCCTGGCCAACGGCATCAGGAAGGGTTGTTGAAAGGCTGGAGTCTAACGGCTGCGCCTTACTTGGTCACATTGCTTAGGGCTTCTTTGATCTTATCGATGGGCGAGGTGGCCTGGCCAGAGTTGGCGGGGCTGTTCATCTGGTTAGCGTCGGCATTTTTCTGCACTTCGTTGAGCCCTTGGTTGGCGCGATCGATCATCTTGTCGCCGTCGAGGGCGTTCTCAGGCTGCACCGATTTTTCAGCTTCGTTGTAGATGTCATTGAGTGGGGCCGTGCCTTCGCTGGGGCGGCTCGGGGTGCTGCTGTTGGCCAGTGCAGGGGTAGTGGTCAGCAACACCAGCAGGCAAGAAAGGGCGATCGCCGCGTTGCGCACCCAGGTTACTGCCGAAGCAAATACAGTATTCATGGTCGGTCTCCAAATCGGATTAGGGAAAAGCTTGTTTTGGTGTCTAGCAACTCTCCCGAGCTACCCCTCACCAAAGCTCCCTAGTTCTACCGATTTACATACTCCCTCTGAATCACCCCATAGACATAGGCACAGGGTAGAGGTTGACAGCTGGCCTGCTCCCTCCTCAGACAGAGACATACCGCCCTAAACGGCTTTAGCCAGCCTTGACCAAAAATTTGGTGGGAATTTGGGTGTATTGGCTGACGATTTGGCGAAATTCTTCGCCATCCACCGTCTCGCGCTCCAGCAGTACGTCCACCAAATGATCCATCAGCACACGGTGCTCGCGCAGCAGGCTACGGGCACGATCGAGGCAGGTGAGGGCAATGCCGCGCACCTGGGCATCGATCTTGCTGGCCATTTCCTCCGACACTTCGCTGCGGGGCATCAGGTTGCGGCCCAAAAACACTTGGTTATCCATGCTCTCCAGAGCCACGGGGCCTAGCTCAGACATGCCGTAGAGGGTTACCATCTGGCGGGCCAGGTTGCTCACCTGCTGAATGTCGCCGCTGGCTCCGGTGGTGGTTTCGTCGTCGCCAAACACCTCAGCCTCAGCAGCAAAGCCCCCCAGGGCTACAGTGATGCGGTCGATCAGCCAGTTGCGGGTGTAGAGGCCGCTGTCGATGATGTCTTCGTTAGGCAGAGACTGGGTGAAGCCCTCAATGCCGCCCGATCGCGGAATAATCGTCACCTTGTTCAGCTCGTCGGAGTGGGTGAGCAGCGTGGTGAGCAGGGCGTGGCCAACCTCGTGGTAGGCGGTCATGCGCTTGCGGCTGCTGTCGAGCAGGGGGGTGAGGCTGAGGCCAATGGTGATGCGATCGATCGCATCTTCGATCTCGACCATGCCCATCGACTCTTTGCGACGGCGAGCGGTGAGAATGGCCGCCTCATTGAGCAAGTTGGCCAGCTCAGCCCCAGAAAAGCCGGGGGTGCGCCGCGCCACGGCCTCCAGAGAAACCTCCGGCTCAATTTTTTTGTTGCGGGCGTGGACTTCTAAAATCGAGAGCCGCCCCTTGTAGGTGGGTAGATCGACCACCACCTGGCGGTCAAAGCGGCCCGGACGCAGCAGCGCCAGGTCGAGCACATCTACCCGGTTGGTGGCGGCAATCACAATGATGCCGCTGTTGCCCTCAAAGCCATCCATTTCGGTGAGCAGCTGGTTAAGGGTTTGCTCGCGCTCGTCGTTGCCGCCGCCGATGCCCGCGCCCCGCTGACGACCCACGGCATCGATCTCGTCGATAAACACAATGCAGGGGGCATTCTCTTTGGCCTTGCGGAACAGGTCACGCACCCGCGATGCGCCCACGCCCACAAACATTTCGACAAATTCAGAACCGGAAATGCTAAAGAAGGGGACGGCGGCCTCGCCTGCGATCGCCTTGGCCAGCAAAGTCTTACCGGTACCGGGCTGACCGATCAGCAGCACCCCCTTAGGAATGCGCGCCCCAATGGCCGTAAATTTCTCTGGGCTCTTGAGGAAGGTGACCACCTCTTGCAGCTCTTCCTTGGCCTCTTCGATACCGGCTACATCGTCAAACACGACGCCGGTTTTAGCCTCCATCTGAAAGCGGGCCTTCGACTTGCCAAAGCTCATGGCGTTGCCCGCCCCCGCCGCCGATCGCCGCAGCAGCAGCAGCAGACCAAAAATTAGAATCAGCGCCAGCAGCGAGTTGGTGGCCAGCCAGGCCAGGGCACCGCTACTCGACGAATCGCGAATTTCCACATCGACATCATTGGCGCGCAGGCGGCGAATCAGCTCGGCGTTACGCTCTCCAGCAAACAGCGCCACCTGTTCAGGTTCAGCGTCTTCAGCAGCCCCCTCCAGGGTGACGTAGGCAATGCCTCGGGTTTCGTCTAAGTCAACCTGTTCGACCTGGCCCTGCTCAATTTTTTCTAAAAACTGCCCGTAGGTCAGCCCTTCCGGCTCGGCCTCGGCCTGGGCCAGGGCGGGGGGCAGCGGCATCAGGGTTTGCAGCAAAAACCAGCCAATAGTCATGACGCCCGTGGCGGTTGCACCAGTGCGGGGGCGAAAGGCGGGCTTACCAGGAAAACGGAGGGCCATAGACGGTTTAACTCAGCGAAACTGTACCCGATGCAAGTATCCCCAGATACCGGATGGGCTGTTCACTAGTCTAACCCCCTCGCCCTGAAATGACCGCCCAGTCTAAATACCTTTTGCCCCACGAATGTTTAATTCGTGGGGCAAAAGGAGGATCTAACTAGAACGGGCCTGACGGGATTCGAACCCGCAACTTCCGCCGTGACAGGGCGGTGCTCTAACCAGTTGAACTACAGGCCCATGGCTGAGGCAATTTCTATAGTGCGGCCTGGTGGTGCGTTTGTCAAACAACTGACGAGAATTTCTAAAATTTTCTTTGAACCCGGCTATTCCAAGAACTGGAGGACCGTCACCGTGGGGGTGGGCAGGTGGTCGTAGCGGCTGGCGGTGGCCTCGATCTGGCGCAGCTGGCCCAGGGCCAAATTACAGGGCATGCCGTACTTGGCCTGTACGCGATCGCTGGCGATGGTCAGGGCAGTGCGCGATCGCTCCACAAAATCCGTCAGCGGGTAGCTGGTGGCGGGCGCGAAGTAGTCCTTCACCACCAGCGAGGGGGAGTAGCAGGTGTCTTGGTTGCCGTCGGGCCACTGGATTTGGAAGCGAATTTCGGGCATGGCAGGGGAGTAGAGGGTAGGGGAGTGATGGAGTGGGAGAGTGATGGAGTTAGACAGTGGGAGGGTGGTGGAGTG
>QBLT01000325.1 GCA_003249105.1 Leptolyngbya sp.
TCGCCGCCCGCCGCTGAAGCTGGGTCAAAATGGTCTGCTGGTCGGCAGCGTCGTAGTGGTCGTGCTTGTTGAAGACCAAAACCGCTCCCTGGCCGGCGATCGCGCGATCGCGCAGCAGGGTAAGGGCGCTGTCGGTGATGTCGCCATCGGTGATCAGCAGCAGGCCGTCGTAGTCGAGCCAGTCGGGGGTGGCCGTGAGAGCAACTTCTTCAAAGCTCAGCGGCGTGACTTTCTCAATGGATGAATCAGCTTGGGGGGCGACCAGGGTGAGTAGGGTAGTTTTGCCGGTGCGGGGTTCGCCTGCGATCGCCACTCGCAGCGTCGGGCGATCGAGGTCTTTCCCCAGGGCCTGCTGACCTTGGCGATATGCGGTAAGGGTTTCGGAAACCTGGGCCATCTGACCAGCTAGCTCAGCTTCCTGCTCCAAGGTTTCAATCAGGGCCACCAGTGATGCCAGCTCGATTTCTACCCGAGAGCGATCGACTACGGGGGGCGCAATCGGCTTGGGGGCCGCTGGCGTAGGCACTCCTCGCCGCCACCACCACAGCCCCGAGCCTAGGGCAATGGCGCTGAGCAGTGTCGAGCTATCTAGAGGGTTAATGTGGGTGCTGCCCAGCAGGGCCAGGGTGGCAGAAAGACCCAGCCCGCCCACCAGCAGCGGTCGCTTCAGCAGCGCTGGCAGGGCCAAACTTGGCTGAAATTTCAGGGAAAATCCTCCCTCACTGGAGCTTAAGTTCACTGAATCTACATTGATGGAATCAGTGGAAATGTCGTCTTTGCCCGTTAACCCTAGCCCCATGGCCCACTGCCTTTATGTAGGTTGCAATTAAATGATGATGGCTCTGTTCGCCGTGCCGCTGCCCCTGTTTCAGTCTTGAACTGCGATCGCCTCAGCATCGCGTTAGCCCGCTCCGTATCTATTCAGAGCGGCCTGTCCTTGCTCCGGTGCCCGCTTTACTATTGTTGCAAAGGGGTTAGCATTCCTCCAGTAGGGTCTTCCTCCCCACCGGAGGCGTAGAGGCCCGCCCAGGGTACCCATGAAGCGGTCGGTAATCCTACTGTAAACTGGTGTAGCGATCGCTCTGGCAGACTGGCTGCCTATTTTCAGCCCTGAATTGTTCCAACATCTATGCACCCCACCCTGACCCCTGGTACCACCCTTCAGAACCGCTACCGAGTGCTGCAAGAGCTGGGTCACGGTGGCTTTGGGCGCACCTACCTGGCCGAAGACCTGGGTCGCTTTAACGAACGCTGCGCCGTCAAAGAACTCGAACCCCAGCAGGGCGACCAATTCTCCGATAAGGCGCTCCAGCTGTTTCAGCGCGAAGCCGCCATTCTCTACAGCATTGAGCATCCGCAGATTCCCAAGTTTCAGGCCATTTTTGAAGAAAATCAGCGCCTGTTTTTGGTGCAAGACTATATCGACGGCGTCACCTACCGCGACCTGCTCAACCAGCGAATTCAGCAGGGCATGGCCTTCTCAGAGGCCGAGGTGCGGCAGTTTTTGCAGCAGATTTTGCCGGTGCTGGCCCACATTCACAGCAAGGGCATTATTCACCGCGACATTAGCCCCGACAACGTCATGCAGCGCCGCACCGACAGCCTGCCGGTGCTGATCGACTTTGGGGTGGTCAAAGAAGTCGTCACTCGCATTCAGCCGCCGGGCACCCTCAGCCAGGCTACCTCGGTGGGCAAGTTGGGCTACGCCCCCAGCGAGCAAATGCAGTCGGGCCGGGCCTACCCCAGCAGCGACCTCTACGCCCTGGCGGTCACCGCCATTGTGATGCTCACCGGCAAAGAGCCTCAGGAAATTTTTGACGATGTCAACCTCAGCTGGCATTTGCCCAGCACCCTCAGCCCCGGCCTGATTCAGGTGCTGCGAAAGGCCACTAGCTACCGACCGGGCGATCGCTACCAGTCGGTGAGCGAAATGGCCCAGGCCCTCGGTGCCGTGGGCACCGCGCCGGGTACTGCTGCCGCGTCGCCGCCCTCCCAGATGCGAACGGTGGCTGTGGGGCGGCAGTATCAGCCGACTAGGGTAGGCACTCCGACCCAAGCGCCCAACTACACTGCCCCAGTGCCTATTGCCGAGCCTGCCTCCGTGTGGGAAAACCCCTGGGCCGTGGCCGTGATTGGGGGCGTCTTGGCCCTGCTGGCGGCCCTTGGCGGCTGGACGCTAGTGAGCCTACTCAACCGCACCCCGGCTCCTACCCCGGTGCCCAGCCCTGAGATTACCCTCAACCCCCAACCTGAGCCGACTGCCGAGCCCACCGCTGAGCCCACTCCCGAAACCAGCCCAGTCGAGTACAGCCAAAATCTGGCCATTGAACCGGGTAGCGATCGCACGGTCAGGGGCAGCCTGCGCAGCAACGAAACCATTAACTACCGCCTCAACGCCGCTGCTGGCCAAGTTTTGCTAGCCCGCATGACCGGCGAAGGGGTGCTGATTACGGTGCTCACCCCGGAGGGAGAGCCGGTCGATAGCTCAGCCCAGCGCGTGCTCAACTGGCAAGGCACCCTCCCCGTCGATGGCGAATATATTTTGCAGCTGCGCCCGGTTCAGGGCCTAGAGCAGAGCGACTACGAGTTAGAGGTGAGCCTCAGCGCCCAGCCCGACCCCGAGGCGACCGCTGAACCCGAGCCCGAGCCCAGCGTTGAGCCACCGCCCACGGTGGAGCCGCCGCCCGAACCCGCGCCCGCGCCAAACCCCGATGCCAACGTAGTTGAGCAGCGGGTGCAAATTCCGCCGGGGCAGACCAGCGTGCAGGTGTCGGGCCAGGTCAACCAAGACCGCTCGCGCCGCTACATCGTCAATGCCCAGGAGGGTCAGGTGCTGGCCCTAGATCTGCCCAGCGTCAGCGGCCCGGTCACCCTCGACGTACGCTTTCCCAATGGCGAGCTGATTCCTGATGCGTCGCGGGTGCTGTCGTGGCAGGGACAGCTGCCCACCAGCGGCAACTATATCGTCGATGTGTCGTCGCCCCGCCCGTCCAATTATGTGCTGACGATATCGGCAAATTAGGAAAACCCATGGTTTCTTTGAATGCGTTACTGGTAGCCGGTACCGATACCGAAGTGGGTAAAACCGTTCTCACCAGTGCTCTATTGGCCTACTGGCAGCAGCATCGGCCCAAGCAAGCCCCGGTGGTGCTGAAACCGTTTCAGTCGGGGGTGGGCGATCGCGAGCTGTATCAGCGCCTGTTTTTTCCTGACACCAGCCTAGAGGCTATTACGCCCCAGTACTTTGATGCGCCCCTGGCCCCACCCCTGGCCGCCGCCCTCGAGGGCCGCTCGGTGGATCTCACCTCGGCCTGGCACACTTTGGAAACCGCTACCCAGCAACATTCCTGGGTGCTGGTAGAAGGCTTGGGGGGGCTGGGGTCGCCAGTCACCTACGAACTCACCGTGGCCGATCTGGCGGCGGCCTGGCACCTGCCGGTGGTGCTGGTGGTGCCGGTGCGGCTGGGGGCGATCGCCCAGGCGATCGCCAATGTGGCCCTGGCGCGGCAAAACGCCATCGACCTGCGGGGCATTGTGCTCAACTGCAATCAGCCCTGCACCCCTGGGCAGATCGACCAGTGGGCTCCAGCGGGGCTGATCGCCAACCTGGCCCAGACCCCCGTGCTGGGTACACTGCCCTACCTGCCCAACCCAGAGTCACCGATGGCCCTGGCGGCGGCAGCGGCCAACCTAGAGCTAGAGGCACTCTATCCAGCGGCGGCAGTGAACCTAGCAAAAAGCCGCTAGGTCGTTCCCCAGCGGCCGGTGGCAGCAGTCCGCTGTTTTAAGTATGTTTAAGCGGGTGCTTTGGGGTGAAATAGAGCGGCAACGGCCCCTGTTCTGGGGTCAAGAATGGTCGTATTGGCAACCTCAGCTGTAATTCCAACTCGATCTTCAGGAAAACAGTCGCGACTGCCCTTTTTACACTCAGCAGCGATCTCGACGATGGTTGCACCAGCGACAGCGGGAGGCAGAATTGGCGGGGGTTGAAAAAACATAGTTCATTCCTATAGTCACCCTGGTGTGGTCGTCATTTTAGCCAACTCGGCGATCGTAGAGGACTATTATTTTAGCCAGCAGCCCTAGGGCATGTCATCAATGCAGGCTGCGCTCCCAAGTCTGGGGGCCTTGCCACGCCCGATCCCAAAAACAGGCTAGGGGCTGACACCCATGATTCTGGGGGCAGCGACGGTTGATTGATGACAGCCCCCAGTGCCGTCACCCAGCTTAAAGCCTTCCCGGAACAGACAAGATAAAAATCTGGGCCGTCTAACGACCTGAGGGCTGGAGCTTACGGCTTTACCTGCTGTACCCACCATCGCTCAGGTGTAGCAGGGGAAGCCTGATTAGGACAATCCACACTATCAGGCTTCAGGCTCAGTAGGCTTTTTTTTATGGTTCGCTCTTGATTTTTTGCGCTTTTGCTGTGTGTCGTCCGGCATAAAAAGCAATTGGCTGCCCCTGGGAAACAGAACGACAACCGCAGACTGCCCATGTAAGCAGCCCCTGCCCGGGCTTGACCAATACGGCCACGGGAACTAGGGGCTTGGGGGGAGTGAGAAAGGGGGCTTGATAGGGGTGGAAGGCGGAGCGAGCCAGGGGGGGTATACCAATGCCGAGTTC
>QBLT01000326.1 GCA_003249105.1 Leptolyngbya sp.
TTCTCGGTTCCTGCCACAGAACCCCTGACGCTTGAACTATTCATGCAACAAAGCCGTCTTCAAATGCGATCGCCTGGTTAATTTTGGGGTTAATTGCAACCATAGACTCATATTCTTACGTTCAGAGGCTGTCGCATAATGCGCACTCGCCTTCTTCCTATAATAGTTTTGAGCACCTTTACTCCCCCACTATGACCACCGTAGCCATTCTCCCTAGCCGTGACGAAAGTGGTCGTCGCACGTATCGCGCTATCTCTGGCGACAAGCAATCCGTGGGCAGAACCGCTGGCGAAGCTCTTGATGCTCTTACTGCTGAGCTAGCCGACGACTTTCCGGCAATGCTGCTGATTCAAAGTGTGGGGCCAGATCGATTTTTTGGTGCCGCTCAACAGCAGCGCTTAGCTGAGTTAATGGCGCTTTGGCATAACGCTAACGATCAAGGGCTGACTATAACCCAAGATTTACAAAGCGAGCTAGATGGCCTAGTCGCAGCCGAACTTAAAGCGGCTACAGCTCGATCTGCCGAAGTGTTAAGCCAGATCAACAGTGAACCCTAAATACGCTTTAGTTGCAGCTAGGGCTGGGCATAGGTGCGAATACTGCTGCGCTCCGGAGTTGGTATTCAATTGTCAGTTTGAGGTCGAACACATCATTCCGTTAGCCAAAGGCGGCAGCAATCAAGACGATAATCTGGCCTTGGCCTGTCGCTCTTGCAACCTAAGGAAAGGGACATCTACCACTGGCGTTGATGCCCCCACCGGAAACACGGTTCCTATCTTCAATCCTAGACAGGCAAACTGGTCTGAGCATTTTCAGATTTCAGAAACCACAGGAGCCATCGTTGGTCTAACTTCTATGGGCCGGGTTACGGTAGAGCGCCTGGAACTCAATAGCTCTCTACAACTCACTGCAAGAAAAGTCTGGATTCAATTGGGCCTCTTTCCCTAAAAAGCAATAGGTCCGATCCAGAGCTAGGACTAAGCCTGCCCGTTAGCCACTAGCCATACGTAGGCCAGCACGCCCAGTGCCGCTACCCCCGCTAGCGCCTCGCCCTGCTGATTGACAAAGGTTTGAGCGATCGCCCAGCTATCCCTCAGCAGCTGCCGCCGGGTTTGGCCCAGCTCAACCATCAGCGCCTTCACTTTGGCGTCAACTTCTTTAGCGGTTAGCTCGTTGCGGCGGTAGGCGGCTTCGACCTCATCCAGCTTGCGCCAGTAGTCTCGGGTGGCACCCATCAAATCGGGAAGCATAGTTAACTTTTGTAACTGCATTATTGACAGTTTAACGCTGCTTCAATTTTGAGGGGTCTGTAGAAAGGCGTAGGGCGAGGTTAGGCCTTGGCGGCTTCGATCGGTTTCTCGGCTACCTTCTCGGGCACGGGCGCAGGGATCTGCTCGGTGGCAGCTACAGCGGCTTCATCGCCGTGGGCTTCGTAAAACACCAGAGCCGCCTTCACCTGAGATTCAGAAAGACCGTACTCTTCGGCAATCTGCTCCGTTGACCAGTCCCACTCGGTGGCCGCCATCACCACGGTTCGCACATGAATGCTGGTGCCGTGCACCACCGGCACCCAGCTATTCTCGGCATCGGAGCGAAAGGCAATATCGGGAAAGGCGGGATCGGGTTCCATCAGGGCGCAGTGGGTTTCTTTCTGCAGCGAGGCCAAAACCGTATTCACGAGCTGCCAACGGTCCTCGACAGAGAGTTGCAGAACCTGATCTTGTAGTTCCTGGAGCGTCATAGATATGAGCATGGGTGCGGGTTGAATACTTCTATTAAACTGCAAATGCTGAGCCGGGTCTTGTCTGCGATCGGCCACCAAGGGCTAAGGGCAACTGGTTTATGCTGATAGAGGTGCCTCTCGCCCGCCGGAGAGGTTTGCTGAGCCCCATTTCTCTGTCGTTGCGCTATGTTTGCCACCACTGCCCCGCCGCTGCCCGTCAACCGCGATCGCATTCGCCCCAATATCCAATCTTTGCAAGACCAGCTAGTCACCTGGCGGCGCGGCCTGCACCAGCGACCCGAGCTGGGGTTTAAAGAATGGCTGACCGCCGACTTTATCTGCGAGCAGCTCAGCCAGTGGGGCATTGACTACCAGCGCAACATCGCTCAAACCGGCGTGGCAGCGGTGATTGAGGGCACCCGCCCCGGCCCGGTGCTGGGCATTCGCGCCGATATGGATGCCCTGCCCATTCAAGAAGAAAACCCCGTGCCCTACTGCTCGCAGCACGATGGGGTGATGCACGCCTGCGGCCATGACGGCCATGTGGCGATCGCCCTGGGCACCGCCTACTATCTCTCCACCCACCGCGACTTTGCGGGCACCGTTAAAGTGATCTTTCAGCCCGCCGAAGAGGGGCCGGGGGGGGCCAAACCCATGATTGAAGCGGGAGTGCTCAAGAACCCCGACGTAGAGGCCATGATTGGCCTCCACCTGTGGAACAACCTGCCCCTGGGCACCGTGGGCGTGCGCACCGGGGCGCTGATGGCGGCGTCAGAATTTTTTACCTGCACCGTGCAGGGCAAGGGAGGGCACGGTGCGCTGCCCCACCAAACAGTCGATTCAATTGTGGTCGGGGCGCAGATTGTCAATGCGCTGCAAACCATCGTGGCCCGCAACATCGACCCCACCAAGTCGGCGGTAGTCACCGTGGGCCAGTTCCATGCCGGCAAAGCCCAAAACGTGATTGCCGACACCGCCACCTTTGGCGGCACCGTGCGCTACTTCGACCCCGCCTACGCTGACTACTTTGCCCCCCGCATGGAGCAGATCATTGCGGGCATTTGTCAGGCCCACGGAGCCACCTACAGCTTCGACTACCGAGCGCTGTATCCCCCTGTGATCAACGACGCGGGCATGGCGGATCTGGTGCGATCGGTGGCTTTAGCGGTGGTCGAAACCCCAGCGGGAGTCGTGCCCGACTGCCACACCATGGGCGGCGAAGACATGGCCTTTTTCTTGCAGGAAGTGCCGGGCTGCTACTTCTTTTTAGGCTCGGCCAATGCCGACAAAGCGCTGGCCTACCCCCACCACCACCCCCGCTTCGACTTTGATGAAACGGCGCTGGGGCTGGGGGTGGAGATGTTTGTGCGCTGTGTGGAAGCGTATTTTGGGGAGTAGATGGATGGGTGGGTGGATGAGTAGCTGGTTCCTTTATTCCTGGGGATGCTCCGCGTTGGCAATACCTGTCCACTAAACTCAACGACTCCGCTTAGGGAACGCCTAAGATTAACTTCTTTGATCGAGCGAGTTCTCGGCTAGCAGAGTTGCTATGCTTGGCGGTTAGATAACGAGGATTCTAGTATGGGGCAGCTGTTGCGGCGGTTTAGGGGGCTAGCGATCGCGGCGATCGCCCTGGTCGTAAGTGTCTTATTAACCCAGGGAATGCACCTTGGTAGCGGAAGCGATCGCAATGCAGTCGCCCAAACCAACGCCCCACCGCCAGCCTTGGCTCCGGCCCTACCCATGGTCAGCGGCAGTTTTGAAGACCCCCAGGGCCGATTTCAGGTCGGCATTTTTGACGGTTACAGTATCAGTTCGGCAGGGGGGAACCCCCTATTTCAGGCGGCGGATGGCAGTTTGGCCTACACCGTGGCGGTAGCGCCCCTGCCCTCGGCATCGACTCCCGAAGCAGCCCTAGTGGCAGCGGCAGAGAGCAGCTTTGGCGCTGGGGAGGGTTTTGTTGCCGGCGATGACCTACAGCCCATCCCCGGCGGCGGCATCCGCATCAACTGGACAGGTCGCCTCAGCCAGGGAGCCGCTCCGCCCCAGCCCATCACCGGCAAAATCTTTGCCCGCCAGCGCGGCGAAGAGGCGTTTTTGCTGCTGGTAGCGGCGACCAGTGCCGCCGAACCCCAGCTGTCTGACGCCATCAACGCCCTGGGGGGGACGCTAACGGTGCCGTAGGCTACAGTAGCGTTAGTTAAAGGGTTTAGCAGGCTATGGGTATGCGCCGATCGACCTTGTGGGGGCAGCCCCAGACCTATCTACTGCTGGGGGGCACCGCCCTAGGCTATGCCCTGATGATTTTTTTGGCGGGGCCAAAGCCCGTGGCCGTGCTGACGGGCTCTGGCGTGGCGGCGGCTATGGTGACCAGCTGGGCGGCAGGCTTTCGCCCCAGCGCTGCGACAGCCAACAGCGGCGACCTGCTCGACGCCCAAACCTTTGCCAGCCAGCTGGCTACCCTAGGGCAGCGGGTGCCGCGCCAAGCCCAACCAGCCTGGCGCGAAGTGCAAGACTGGGCCACCGAATCGCAGCGCTTCGCCGCCCGCATCTTCGATCGCGACCCCCTCCTACAAGTAGACCTGCTCGAAGCCCTGCACACCGTGCTCGACCTCTCAGGCCAGGTGGCCGAGGGCCTAGCCGTGCTCGACCAGATCGAAACCCCCGCCTACCAGCAGATGGCCCAGCAGCGCCTGACCGCCAGCCGCGATCGCCTCCAGGCCACCCATTCCCAGCTGCAACAGCTCCAAGACCAGATCGCCCTCTCCACCCTCGACACCGCTGGCGACAGCACCCTGCCCCACAGCCTGCAAAGCCTGATCGACGCCAACAAAACCATCCTCCAAAACAACCAAGACTCCGCCTAACCCCCTCCTGTATCCACC
>QBLT01000327.1:0-2207 GCA_003249105.1 Leptolyngbya sp.
GGAATATCGTCAACCCGCTCTGTGATAACGCTTAGGGGGGTATCCATAGTCCTAACCTAACCCAATTGGCTGACCTCACTCAAAAATGAGCGAACCGGGAGTTAGATCACTGCCCCTACCAGGGAAATGGTGACGCTTGACCTTTTCATGTAACAAAGCCCTTTGACAGTCTCATCCAGTATCCGTAATGCTCATCCACAGCCGATACCTGAAGCTTATCTCAGGTATCGGCTGGTACTCTATTTTGGAGCTTGTCCCTAAGCTCCTAAGCAGGCTCTCCGAGAAAATGCTGAGTACATTTGCTCATCAGCTTAGGTTATCAAATCAACACACAACCAGCAGAGATTGTGTTAATGAAAATCTGTACTTGTTGTTACAATGAGAGACAGAGGAGATGAGAGCCCTCCAGCGGAAAAATTATCTAACCTCTAGCGCTGCCAAAAGCGTGCGGTTTTTGATGGTTTCTTCCAGATTGAGAGAACAACGTAGATATTTAGTATCACCCACATCGGCTTCCCTAGGGAAGCCGATTTTTTTATTCTTTACGATCGCGATCGCCCCTCACTCTGCCTCTAGAGGTAACTTCACGCAGGAGGGGTAAACTGCCCCGTGGGCAAGGGTTACGGTGATAATTTGGTGGTCAATCTGAGCGCAGTCTCCTGGCCTCGCCCCAGTGCCGCTATTCACCGCGTAGGCAGGAAAGCAGGATGCCGCCACGCTCAGCCGCAGCTGGTGGCCGGGATCCAAGGTGCAGGACGTGGGTTGTAGAGGCAGCGTCACCTTCTGGGGGCTGAGGTTGGCTACATCGGGATTCTCAACTCGGCACTGCCCTTGGGTGAGGTTGATTACCCGACCATCGCTATGCACTTCTGAGAGCACCACGCTGAGGTCAAAGCTGGGGGCATCGGCTCGGCAGAAAAGGGTGGCGATCGCCGTCCCCACCAGCCTCAGCCCGACCGTCAAGGGAGCGGTCGTGTAGGTCAGTACGTCTGCGCGGCTGTCGATCGCCCCTCGGTCAAAGGGGCCAGAGGGCAAGCCGCAGTGGCCACCCAGAGAGGGCACCGGTCGCCAGGGGTCGTGCACGATCACATCCTCAGTCGGGGATGCCGATTGACTGGGGAGCTGAAACAGGTGAGGGCTAAGCAGACCGTCATCCTCGCGCATCCCCGCCAGGCCACTACTGCTCAGGTAAAAGGATTGACCGGGGTTGGTCGGCCAGCGATCGCGCCCCTGCCACTGGTTCACCCCCATCACAAACAGCTGGATAGGAGATTTAGCCCTTGTTTCAGAGGAAGAATCCTTCAAAAACTGGTCGAACCAGCGAACTTGCAGGCGATCAATCGGGCTGTCGGCCTCAGGGCCAAAATCCACTGCTCCCACCCGGCGGCTCCAGGGCAAATGTCCCCAAGGGCCAATCCACAGCTCTTGGGGACACTTGCCCTGAGACACCATCTGCTGATATAGACGCAGATCGCCCCGCAGGTAGGGGTCGTACCAGCCGCCGATGTGCAGCATCGGCAAATCCACCTCGGCTAAGTCTGGCTTGAGTGCCTGCCAGTAGTCGTCGGATTGAGGATGGTCGAGCCACTGGTGAAAGAACGAATCGGGGGCGTAGGTTTTGAGAACCTGGGGCCGGGAGGGGATCGCCTCACCCAGGGGAAGGTTGTGGGCTGCCTGACGCAGCGCCTGGTAGGCCACGGCATCTTGCTTCAGGCGAGCGGTTTCGGCGGCGAGCTGGAGCGCCCAGCCCAGCCCAATTTGCAGGGGCAAAGCCCCGTTTTCGTAGGCCCAGTCGGCGTAGAGGTCGTAGCCCACCATCGCTGGGGCGATCGCTCTCAGCGCGGGCGGATGCCCTGCCGCCGCGTACAGCTGGGTCATGCCCTGGTAAGAAAACCCGTACATGCCGACCCTGCCATTGCTCTGGGGCAGGGTCGCCGCCCACTGCACCGTGGCGTAGCCGTCGTCAGCCTCGTGACGAAACAGGTCAAATTCCCCACCGGAGGTACCCCGCCCCCGCACGTCTTGAATCACCACAATATAGCCCTGGCTGGCGTACCAGGTAGGGTGGGCATAGACGACGGTGGATGAGATCGCCCGACCGTAGGGCTGCCGCATCAACAACACCGGAAACGGCCCCTCGCCGATGGGATAGTAAACATCGGCATCAAGGTGAATTGCCTCTCCGCCGGTCGGGGAGGCTGGGGGAG
>QBLT01000327.1:2266-4589 GCA_003249105.1 Leptolyngbya sp.
GGCGCAACAGCGTAGAGGCCGGGAGTGAGCAAGGGTTTACAGAAGGGTAGGATGCTGGCCCTCAATGGGAATGGTGGGCATTGCCCACCCTACGGTACAGAAAGGAGTGACTTAGCGATAGGGGGAATCGTGACGGCCTAAAACAGCCAGATCTTCATCATCTAGCTCGACCGGGGTGCCGCTGCGAATCAGCTCGGCAAAGTCTTCGTTGGGCACCATGATGCACAGAGTATAGAGTCGAGTGGAGCCAGTGTTCTCGACCACATGCACCCCGCTAGGGGGGACCAAAATGCTGTCTCCCGCTTGAATGGCAACGGTTTTGCCGTCGCAGGTGGCGCGGCCCTCGCCCTTGAGCACAAAGAACATTTCAACGGCCACCTGGTGGCGGTTGGGGGGTGTTTTGCCACCAACATCAAAAATCTCGACGCAGTAGGTCAGCGACATATTGGCAACGGTGGGATCAAACACCAGGGCCAGGCGGTTGCTGTCGCCGGGACTGATGCGAAATGCCTGGTAATCCTTTGGCGATTTGTACACCGGCACAACGCAGCTGGTAGGCAACGAGCAGGTCAGGGAGTCCGTAACCACAGTATTCATAACCAGTTGGCCCAACGGAACGGCATGACCATGCTAAACAGACTGCCGCGCAGATCACAGTAGCTCACCGTACCTTTCATAAAAAGTTGCGTAGTTAAGGGTTGCTGCCGCAGCCATCCCTGCCCTGTCGAATGGGCAGGGATGGCTCCAACGGGGTGCCATTCGCGTCTGTAGCCTTTGGACTCTAAAGAGATCGCGTAGGATCTTTATGAAAGCTCTGGCTGAGGCAGTTTAGGGTTACGCTAAACCTCAGTGTCCCCATCTGGCTGTGGTGCTAGGCCAGTGGGGAAATCTATAAACGCCTGGGTTGCTCTACTACCGCTATCGACACGACTCGTTCTCCAGGTCTACGGTTACTCCCTTGGTCTCAAACGCAGCATGATCGACATCCTCATCATTGAGCACGATGCCGCCACGGAGCAGTTTTTGGTCAGCGCTCTTAAGCAGCAGGGTTACAGCATAACTACCGCCCGCAGTGGGGCAGAGGGTCTCACCCTGGCCGAAAAGCTGCTGCCAGGGGTGATCATCTGCGACTGGAATATTCCGGGCACCATCGACGGGTTGGCCATTTGCCAGGCGCTTAAGCACCACCCGGTGCTCTCGATTACATCGCTACTGCTACTGACGGCCCGCTACAGCACCGCCGATCGCGTCAAGGGATTGGAGATGGGGGCCGACGACCTGCTCTCGAAACCGGTGGATATTAACGAACTTAACGCGCGAGTGCGAGCAGGGCTGCGCATCTACCAGCTCACCCAGGATCTGCGCCAGCAAAAGCAGCGCATGGAAGCTGAAATGGCGGAAGCAGAGGGCTATGTGCGATCGCTCCTGCCCGACGACCAAGAGGGCAGAGTACCCATCCAATCGAGGTTTTTGCCCTCTCAGCAGCTCGGCGGCGACTGCTACGACTACTACTGGCTCGACCCCGACTACCTGGTGATGTATCTGCTCGACGTGTCGGGCCACGGGTTGGGGTCGGCGCTGCTGTCAACCTCGGTGCTGAACGTGTTGCGGTCTCAATCGCTGCCCGATGTCAGCTTTTACCGCCCTGAGAAGGTGCTGCGGGCGCTCAACGAAACCTTTCAGATGAGCGATCAAAACCAAAAATATTTCACCATCTGGTATGGCGTGCTCAACTGCGCCAACCGCCAGCTGCTCTACGCCAGCGCTGGTCACCCCCCTGCGGTGCTGGTGTCGATCGACGCCGACCAGCAGGTGACCACCACCCGCCTGCGCACCCCCGGCATGCCCGTAGGCATGCTGCCCGAGGCCAAGTACCAGTGGCAGCGCTGCCAATTGCCTCCTAACAGCAGTCTTTACCTATTCAGCGACGGCCTCTACGAGGTGCTGCAAGATAACCAGCAGTACCTCGGTCTAGACAACTTTATAGATTTGCTGGCCGTGGCCAAGCGCGAGCGCAGTATCGACCACATTCTCGACACCGTAATTCAGCGCCAGGCGGGGGAAGTCGCTAGCGACGATATGTCTCTGATGATGGTCAACCTAGACTAGGACTTGATTAAGTCAATTGTGACAAGTTCTAACGGCCTAGGGTTCAAGGTTTAAGGTATGCGGTGCATGGTTCAAAGCCTGTTTGAATTTGAAACCTCGAACCCCACTAACCAGGGTAAGCACAAGAAAAATAGGTCTGTGATACTAAATCCGACTTAGTTAACCCTGAAATAGGGTAGGATTGGGGCATGCCTAGACCTCTGTATCTCGAACC
>QBLT01000328.1:0-265 GCA_003249105.1 Leptolyngbya sp.
GGCCTTGGGCGAGCTGAATCTGGAGGGTTTGTCCGGGGGTGACGCGGCTGGATTGGGTGACGAGCTGGTTGGCGTCGTCGCGCACTAGGGAATAGCCTCGCCTAACCACGGTGTCGGGGTCAAGGGTCATCAGGTGGCTGCGCAAGGCAGCGGTGCGATCGCTCGCCTGCCGCATTTCCACCTGTACCCCCTGCACCAGGCGGCGTTTGAGCTGTTTGAGGTGAACGATCTGCTGCTGCACGCGCTGGTCGAGGCGGGGGCGCAG
>QBLT01000328.1:275-4556 GCA_003249105.1 Leptolyngbya sp.
GCGATGCACGTTGCTTTGGGCATCGAGCAGGTGCTCGGCGGTGAGGGTTTTGAGCAGAGCCACGCGCTGGCGGTGGGCGTCGATCAGGTCGGCTAGGGCAGGAACGGCGGCGATCGCAGCGGCAGTCGGCGTATGGGCACATATATCTGCCGCTAGATCCGCCAGCGATTCATCGCGCTGGTGGCCGATGCCCGTCACGACTGGGATGGGGCAGTTGGCGATCGCCCGCACCACCCGCTCGTCGTCAAAACACTCTAGGTCTTCGCTGGCCCCGCCACCGCGAGCCAAAATCAGCACCTCGGCGCGACCGTCGGTGGCCACCCGATCAATCGCGGTCACGATCGAGGCGGGGGCGGTGTCGCCCTGCACCGTCGCTGGGGAAAAGAGCACGTACAGGCCGGGATGGTGGTGGCGCAGCGATCGCTGAATGTCGCCCCAGGCGGCGGCCTGGGGTGACGACACCACCGCAATGGTCTGGGGCAGGGCAGGCGGCGATCGCTTAAACTCAGGGTCAAACAGACCCTCGGCGGCAAGCCGCTGACGCAGCTGGCGGTAGCGCAGGGCCTTGAGGCCATCGCCGCTGGGCAACACCTGCCACACGGTCAGCTGGTAGCTACTGCGCTGGGGGTAGACCTTCACAGTGCCCAGGGCGATCACCTGTTCGCCGACGGCGGGCAGGGTGGTGAGCCGCGCCTGCTGGCTGCGCCAGGCCACAGCATTGATGGCGGCCCCGGTGTCGGGGTCGGTGAGGGTAAAAAACAGCCCCTTGGCGTGGGGGTTGGCGCTAGATACTTCCCCCACGACCCAGACCTGGCGCAGGGTGGGGTCGTCCTCTAAAACGGCCTTGATATAGTCAACCAAACCGCCGACGCTCAGGGCCGCTGGAGCCGTAGCCACATTAAACTCAGAGTTAGTCATGGAATCTCATGCTCAGCCAAACTCCAGTGTGGGCCAGATGGCTGTGAACATCAACCGGTTATTTGGGCTAAGCAAATTAATCATCTAGGTCTGAGGGTATACAGGGTACGATTCACGACCGGTCTCAAACCTACACCCCAAACCCCCAGTAACTCGTCACCTTTGGCCAGGCAGTTTGCTAGGTAAAGCTATCGCCCATCACATAACGGTTGCGGCCCTGGGCCTTGGCTTCGTAAAGGGCCAAATCAGCCCGATGAATTAGCTCCCTAGGGGAATGTTCTTTGACCGAGGGGCAGTGGCACACCAGGCCAAAGCTCAGGGTCAAATTTGAACTCACCTCTGAGTAGTCGTGGGGCAGCGGGCACTGGGCGATCGCTACCTGAATTTTTTCGACCACCTCAATGGCCCCGTCAAGGGTGGTATCGGGCAGCAGCAGCACAAATTCTTCGCCCCCATAGCGCGCTACCAGATCCCCCGGTCGCCTGACCACGCTACTCAACACCTGGGCTACCTGGCGCAGGCAGTCGTCGCCCGCCAGGTGGCCATAGTTGTCGTTATAGGGCTTGAAGTAGTCAATATCGCAGAGAATCAGCGACAAATATTTTTGCTGGCGGCGGGCCCGCTGCCACTCTAGATCGAGGGCCTGGTCAAAACTGCGGCGGTTGGCAATTTCGGTGAGGCCATCGACGGTAGCCAGCCGGTTAAGCTCCGCATTGAGCAGCTTGAGCTTTTGGTTGAGGTCGGCCTGGGTGACTTCGGCCCGCTTGCGCTCGGTAATATCGCGCACAATCACCAGCACCTCGTTCTGGCTAATGGGCACCACTCGCGACTCTTCGTGGCGCAGTTCGCCATTGATCTCAATAGTGTGTTCGTAGCGCTGTCGGGTGCCCGTGTCCAGGGCAATCCGCACGTAGTGCATGCGCTGGTCCGCCAGCTCTTTAGGAAAGTTGTCGTAAAGCGACTGGCGGCGATCGGGAAGAATGAAACCGTAGAGAGTAATCTCCCCCCCCGAAATCAAGTTGAGAATGTCCCCATTTGCGTCAATGCGCATCATCAGGTCGGGGATAGCGTCGAGAATGGCCTGCTGGGTGGCCTGGTGCTCTTTGAGGGCAAATTCGGCCCGCTTGCGATCGCTGATATCCAGCGTAGTGCCGTCAATGCGCAGAGGGTTGCCCACCCCATCACGCACCAGACGGGCCTGCCCGCGCACCCAGCGCAGGGTGCCATCGGCGCGAAAGATCCGATACTCCCGGTCGATTTTGCCTTGGTGGTGCAGAGCCTCAATGTCTGACAAAAGAAGTGGGTAGTCGTCGGGGTGAATGCAGTTAAACCAGAGGTTGGCATCGGCTAAAAAGGCGTCTGGAGAGTGACCGTAGAGCGTCATAGCGGCGGCGTTGACGTAGATGGTCTCCAAAGTGGTGGGGTCAACCGACCACACCACGCACTCCAGCGAGTTGAGAATACTGTCGATGCGCTGCTGCTGCGATCGCAGCTCGGCCTGGGTAATCTCTAGTTTTTCAGAGCTGCTGATCACCCACTGCTCAAGCTGCCGAGACAGGGCATTGCGCTCGGTTTCAAGCAGCTGGCGTTCAGCCTCAAGCTGAACCCGTTCGCTAATATCCCGCAAAATCGACAGATGGTGATGGGGGTAAACGTGGGCTGTTGCCGCAAACTCCACCGTTTTAACGGTGCCGTTGTTGAGCCGCAGCTGCTGTTCTCCCCGCGCCTGCCCTACCGCCAAAAACTCTTGCCAAACCCTGTCAAAATCCGTGCCCGAGGGCAAAAAGTCGGCCACTCGCCGCCCAATTAAGGCCTCCTCGGGCAGCTCTAGCAGGGCACAGGCCGCTGGGTTGGCCGCTAGGTAATAGCCCGCGTCATCGACAATGAGCATGGCATCAAGGGCCGCCTCAAAGATTCGTTTCCAGGGCAGGGCTGAGTCTAGCTGCGGGCTAGTCCCCGCCTTGACTGCGCTAGCAATATCCCCGCTAAGATCTGGCGGGGATGTTGCTAACTCGGCGGGAGGCTCTGGCTCGGTGGGCAAAGGCATTACACGGCTAGTAACTTGATCTTGAGAATTTCTGACCTTGCCAAGGTGAGCAGGTAACACCCGTGGGAACAACCAGCGTCACACAGGGGTGTCTCTGTTAGCATGCCCCAATCTTTGAAGATGCTTAAATCTAGGTATACTCGAATCCCTTACAGACTAATAAAGTAGGCCAATTCTCCTAACTTTTCTCCACGCTGTCTCAACTGGCTGTTCCTGATCTAGGGTCAGCAGCCAACGGCAGCCTCTACACACCTCCACCCCTGGCCAATCTGTTTACTATAGAAACGGGCGCTGTAGGGATCGCTCTCACCCTACAGCGTGTCGAAGCCGTTACCCTGCTCAGGTTTCTAACTTGCCTAGGGAGACTGCAACTGTTCGCTGCCGCTACTCACTGGTACCGTTGCAACACCTACGCCTTAGCGCTTATATTGCCCTGCGGCTCACCCTGCATCGGTTGCGGCAGGCGGCTACTACTTGGCCCCCGGCCCAGGACTGGGCGCTAGCGGCGGGGCTGACGATCGCCCTTGGGGTAGTCGCCATTCCCCTGGGGTTGCGCAGCCATTTTTTGGCCCCCACCCTGGCCGACATTACCTGGGACGACGGGTTGCGGCTGGCGGCGCGGGTGCTGCTGGTGCCCGCGCTGCTCGAAGAGGGGTTTTGGCGGGTGCTGCTGCTGCCCCACCCAACGGAAATCATGAGCGATCGCCGGCGCTGGCGGCTGGGTCTGCCCACGCTGGGGCTGTTTGTCGTCATGCACCCCCTCAACGCCATGACCCTCTACCCCGTAGCCTTTGCCACCTTTAGCAACCCGGTATTTTTGCTGTCGGCGGCACTGCTGGGGCTGATCTGCACCATCGCCTACTGGAAGTCGGGCTCCTGGTGGGTGGTCGCGGCTATGCACTGGCTGGTGGTGATGGTGTGGCTCGTGTTTTTGGGCGGCTACAGCGCCCTAAGCCTCTAAGCCAGGGTGCGTCACGGCTGAGCTGAAGTTTCTCAACTTTTATAACGACTGGGGCAGGGCAAAGCGGTTTTGCTGACCGGTAGTGAACCCTAGGTCTGGGGAACGCTAAGCGGCACCTATCCCCTCGCTGTCAGCCCCAACCGTGATGAGTAACGCCCATGAATGACTTCTTCAAAGGCTTTGAACAACTGCTCGAACTGGCTAAAACGCTAGAGGAAAAAGCCGAAAGCGGCGAGCTCAAAACCAACGTGCAGATCAACGCTCGGGGCATGGGCAGCATTCCCTGCCAGGGCAACATTCCCAACATCGGCGTCAGCCGCATGAACCGCACCCCCGGCGATAGCGCCCCCATCCC
>QBLT01000329.1 GCA_003249105.1 Leptolyngbya sp.
CCCCCATGCCTTTCCCCCGCCCTCGACTGCCCGGTCTCAAAGCCACCCTCGTGGGAGCTATGCTGCTGACCGTGGGGACGACGGCGGCGATCGTCTACGTGCCCTGGTCGCTGGTGTCAAAGCGCAATATTGACACCATTGTTGATCAGGTGAACCAGGAGATTACCCTGGGTACCTCCCAAGAGGTGGAGAAGCTGTTTAACAATGCTGACTCGGCCCAGTCGCTCTTAAACAGCAGCCTGGGCCAGAATTTGATTGATCTCAAAAATCCTACGGATCGAGAGCTGTTTTTGCTCAGCGTGTTGCGGGCTAACCCCAACTTTACCTGGGTGCAGTACGGCGAAGCCAACGGCGATTTTTTTGGCGCTCAGCGCACTCCTGACGGTAAGCTGCACTTTCACCTGCGCGATTGGGATGGGAAAAGCCAAAGTACGACGGCTACGGTGAATACCTACAGTGCCGAGGCTGAGGGGTTCACGCTAGTGGGTACTGAAACCTACAAAATGGAGCCATTGTTTTTTGCCCCCGATCGCCCCTGGTATAAGAGCGCCCTAGAAGCTCCTCAAAAACGGGCCTGGACGGTATATGTTTACCGCACAACGCAAAGCCCAGGGTTGGATGCCACCACGGCCCTAGTTAACCCCCAGGGAGATGTGTGGGGGGTGATTGGAGTCGGTATTGAACTCACTCAGCTCTCGCACTATTTGCAGCAGTTAAAGGGGAGTCACAGGGGCGAGGCTTTTATTGTCAACGCTCAGCAAGAGTTAATAGCCTCTACTGATGTGGCCGAAGTGATGCCAACCCAGGGGCAAGATGCCGCTGACCCTCACCTTCAACAGCTGGAGACGGTAGAAAACGCGCTGTTGAGAATTGCCAGCCAAACCCTGCGGGATCAGGGCGTTGACCTAGCAGGGTTAGACGAATTACAGCGATTTTCCTTTAAAGACCCGGCTACTGGGGAGCGCTATTTGATCTCCTTTACCCCCTTAGAACAGCTGGACTGGGTGGTAGGTACGGTGATTCCCGAGTCGAGCTATCTGGTGGAGGTCAACCGCAACAAGCGCACGCTGCTGGGCGTGATCGCTGTTTTTACAGGGCTCACGGCTGGGATGGCGGTGCTGATGGCCGATCGCCTGATTGCCCGCCCAGTGCTGGGCATTGCTCGAACGGCGGCCGCCATTGAGGCTGAGAAATTTGATCTGGGTCAGCTCGGGGCGATCGCCCGCCGCACCGATGAGATTGGCCAGCTTGCCCGCGTGTTTGACCGCATGGCTCAGCAGGTCTACAGCCGCGAACAAAAGCTGAAGCAGCAGGTGCGCGATCTTCGTATCGAAATTGATGAGACTAAGCGCCAAAAACAGGTGCAAGAAATTGTTCAAACGGACTTCTTTCAAGATTTGGTGGCTAAAGCTCAAGTGCTGCGCGATCGCAACAGCCGCAAAACCGCGATCGCTGACGCAAAAAAATAGGCGATCGCGGTGACAGGCTCTCGGCTGCGGTCAAGTTGATCCAATCAGCGCGGCTCAGGCGATCAACCGAGCAGTCATCGTCCCAATTTCTAGAGGCGAAATGTATCTTCGAGGGCGGCAATACCGATGGTCGTGAAATCGCCTGATCGGGTGCATCGTCTTGTCTCTATTTATTGGCCGGGAACCTGGTAGTGCAGTTCTACAAAGTTGTGGCCATAGGTTTTGGCTGACAGCAGCTTCAGGGGTGGATCGATCCGCAGCGGAAATAGGGGAGCACCGCCGCCTAGGGTGACCGAGGCAATCTGCACCACTATTTCATCTAGCAGCCCAGCGTCGTAGAACTGGCCCGCCAAGTTGCCACCGCCGACAATCCAGACATTTTTGTCGCCAGCGGCGATCGCCATTTCTCGGTGAAAGGGTTTGACATTGCCGCTGACAAAGCGAACGTCGGCATTCTCAATCGTTGGCAGCTGGCGCGAGGTGAAGACCCAGGCTGGTACCTTGTAGGGCCAGGGCTGGGGGTTGTCGGCCTCAGCAGAAAAATCGTGGTCATAGATCCACTGGTAGGTGGTAGAGCCCATGGCGATCGCACCCACGCCAGCCAAGAAATCGTCAAACGTATTCGGCTCTAGTTCGCCAAACTGAAATAGCCAGTCGAGGGAATTGTTGGGGTCGGCAATGAAGCCATCCAAGCTGGTAGCCGTATAGTAAATGGTGGCCATGGCAGATTGTGCTCCCTCACAATGTTGAGTCAGAGTTTAGGTATGGCTACAAAAGGTTCAAAGTCTCAAAGCAGCGACGGGTGAGCTCAAGCCTGGCTGGACCATCGGAGTCGCGGCGCATGTCAACATTGGTGGCAAACAGGTAAACGTTGTCTCCCCGTTCCAAATAGCCGACATACCAACCAATTTGAGGTTGGTCGGGCTCTTCCAAGCCAGCCCAGCCGGTCTTGGCCCGCAGGGTGTAGCCGGGGGTGCGCTCGGCGATCATAATGTCTTTGACCGTAGTTATTGTCGCCTCTGAAAAAGGCAATTCGTTGCTGGAGAGGCGTTGCAAGAACTCAATCTGCTGCTGGGGCGTAATGCGCAGGTTGCCCTCTAGCCAGAAACGGTCGATCGCTTCAGGGCTGCCAATGGTTTGGTTGCCGTAGCCTGCCGCGCTGACCCACTGCTGCATGCGATCGTGGCCAACCCGCCGCGCTAACACCTGGTAAAACCAAACGGCGGACAGGTTAAACGCTGTTCGCATGTTTTGATCTCGATTCCAAGCCGGTACCATGCGCTCAATGCCATCCCAGGTCAAGATAGCCAGGTCGTTGGGGATGACCCCAGTTTCAAGCGCAATCAGCGAGTTGAGAATTTTGAAGGTGGAGGCGGGCAGAAAGGCCTGGCGGTTGCGATCGCGATTGTGCTCATAGGTCAAATTCTGGTTCACATCGTGGATGATGATCGACCCTTCCACCCCTAGGTCTTGAAAGTGTTGGGCAAACTGAGCTTCTACAGATGCGGCTGGCTGGGCGACCGTCGGTGCGATCGGCTCTACGCTAGATTGAGCAGCAGCCGATATTGGGAAAGCCACTAAGCTGCTAACCGCTAACCCCAAGAACCATGGATAGGTACGAACCACAATGTTGACCTCCTCATAAAGATCAAATTTTATGGGCGAAGTCAACTGTACATAGTACCTGGGTACTTGTCTAGACTACGTAGGGTTGAAGACGACTAAGGCTATCAGTGCTATGGAATCGGTGTTATGGGATCGTTATGGGATCAGTGAACTGAATTCCCAGGCGACTCAATCGCCCGCCCATGGGGGGCAATCTCGACGTGGGGAAGCTGGAATGCAAAGGTGTCGCTCAGTAGGTGGGTCGGTGGGCATTCGGTTGTATCTAACTGCATAGTTACAATGTGTGATGTAGAAGTGTCGAGAGTGGTGCGATCGCCCCGTGGGCTGGAATCGATATGCAAAAGGTTTGCCATGGGGTCTCCTCAGGACTCGTTTAGCCTAGGAAACCTCTCTGGCTAGCGCTATTTGATTCTTGGGGCGCTGTCAAAATCTTGCGGCAAATTGGTGCTTGACCCAGCAAACGCATCACGGATATGGGCCTATCAGGACATGCGATCGCGGCAGTGGAGCCTGCTTTGCACGTAGTTTGCGATTGATATTGACCTCTGGCACAAACTAATTTGCAGGCCCAAAGCGCGATCGTGCGCCAAGCGGCTGGCATGCAGTAGTCAGCAACCAGCAGCACTGAGCTCTATAGGGCAACTATCCTTTCTCGCAGCGTTTCAGACCTTACAATACCCCTTGTATTGCCGCCAGTTTTTGAAAAGCCCGGGTTATCGGTCTTCAATCTAGCGGAATCGTGAAGCATCCTATAAAGATTAATGGGTTTGATCTTAAGAATTTACCTTCGAGTCTTAGCTCACGCCTAGCATAGGGAAATCCTGATCGTTAACTTGCCAGGCCCATGCCGGAGCCCGACACTCACCCTCTATCCAACGACCTATCTGCCCTTGATCTGCAAAGCGGCAGCGCGGCTATCGACAGCCGCCTCAATGTGGCTCAGATGCTGTCTTTAATCGACAGCATTCTGCCCTTCGAGGCCTGCCTCTACCATGAGATTATTCCTCTTTCTGTAGAGTCGAGTTGCCTACATCTTGGAATGGTCAACCCATCAGACACTGTCGCTACAGAATACGCACGCACGCAAGTCTCCTTCATTCACTGCTCTGTGGTGTCGTGGCCCGTGGCCTCTGACTGGCAGCGCAAAATGCTCTCAAAATACCTAAGCCACGCATCTCGGCAAAAGGCTAAGCCCCAACCGCAGGTTGAGGCCCTGTCCCAGGCTCAGAACCAGGCCGAGGAGTTGCTCACGTTTATTGTTGATAGCCCCGAAGATTTGCGCACCGATGGCCCTCTTGGGCCGGTCTCTGACCATCGCCCCATGCCAGTTTTTGATAGCCCAAAAGAGCTAC